>DAOOPA010000008.1:0-27723 GCA_035388025.1 bacterium | reverse complement strand
TTTGCCTGCCATATTTTCAGCATAAATGTTTATGCTGTTCTATGCAAGCTCCAAATTATATTGTCTTTATTAAAGATTAAATTCATATTTTATGATTGAAGGCGTCAAAATTAAAGCATTAAAAATTCACCCCGATGTTCATAAGGCGGGTGAAGAAGTGGTCAAAGAACCCGGTTTTTTGACCGAAGTTCTGCGTGCTGATGAAGGACTTTTAAAAAAATTCGGTCAAAGTATTTTTACCCTAGCTTATCCCGGTACCATCAAAGCTTTTCACTGGCACAAATTGCAAGACGATCTCTGGTTTTTTGCTACCGGCAAAGTTATCGTCGTCTTGCACGACTTGCGGACTGATTCTCCAACCAAAGGTGAGACCCAAGTTATTTCTGCCGGAGCCGGGGATTACAAACTGATTTTGATTCCCATTGGTGTGGCCCATGGTTACAAAGTTTTGGGCGATGAACCGGCGATGTTGTTTTACCACGTCACCGAACCGTACAACAAAGACAATCCCGACGAAGAACGAATTCCTTATGACGATCCATCAATTG
The DNA here is from genome assembly GCA_035388025.1 of bacterium. GTDB lineage: Bacteria > Patescibacteriota > Patescibacteriia > UBA2196 > GWA2-42-15 > JAAZMX01. The sequence continues at coordinate 27,175 of DAOOPA010000008.1, read as the reverse complement.
GTTTTGATTGGACAAAATTTTAGTAACTCGTCACTAGTAATTTGTAACTAGCGTTTGGATTTTGGCATTTTGGTTTATTCATAAATCATAAATCATAATTCTTAAATCAACTCCTATGAACTGGCTATTGATCACTCTTATCGCTTATTTCCTCAATGCCATCGCCATGGTTATTGATAAGACCTTGCTCAAGCGCGATGTCAAAAATCCTTTTGTCTACACTTTTTATATTGCCGCTCTGGGCGCGGTGTTGATGGTTTTTATTTTGCCATTTGGTTTGACCTGGCCAGGCGCGAGCCAGTTTATTATCAGTCTTCTCGCCGGCGCTACTTTTGCCATCGGTTTATTTTTGATGTTTTTTGGGCTCAAAAAAGAAGATGCTTCACGCCTGACACCGATCATCGGCGGTTTGACTCCGGTTTTTGTTTTTGCTTTGGCCTATCTTTTTTTGGGCGAGAGATTATTGGAGCGCCATATATATGCCTTTATTTTGATTGTTGTCGGGGCATTTGTCGTGTCCGTTAATTTTGAAAAAGGACGCGTCCCGCAGATGCGTCGCGCTCTTTGGGTCGCCTTGCCCGCCGCTTTTTTCTTTGGTCTTTCTTATGTTTTGACCAAGGATGTCTATAATCATCAATCATTTTTCTCTGGTTTTGTCTGGACCCGGCTAGGTGTTTTTGTCACTGCCATGTTGCCCATGCTCTGGGCCAAAAATCGCCATGATTTAACCCATCCGCCCAAGGACGCCAATGGTTCTGGTGTACGCACTCGTTTTCTTTTTGGCCAGGCCTGCGGCGGTGCTTCGGCTATTTTGATTCAATACTCCACTTCGCTCGCCTCGGTTTCCTTGGTTCAGGCCATGCAGGGCGTTCAATATGTCTTTATCTTTATCGCCGTTATTTATCTGACGCGCTATCGCCCCAATCTTTTAAAAGAAAATATCTCCGCTGGCGCCATCACTCAAAAAGTTTTCGCCATTCTCCTGATTGCTCTCGGTATGTATTTTATTATTTAGTTTATGATCAAAAAATTTCTCCAATTTCCAAAGGGTTTTTTGTGGGGCACCGCCACCTCCAGCCATCAAGTGGAAGGGGATTGTAAAACCAACGATTGGTCGCCAGAATTTTTTGCCCAACACCAAAAAGAATTAAGCTGGTGTCGGCGGGCTCAAGAAAAAATTCCTCCGGTGGGTCCGGCCTGCGCTCATTATGAGCGCTATGCCGAAGATTTTGTTTTCTTGCAAAAAATAAACACTAATGCCTATCGCCTGTCTTTGGAGTGGGCGCGCCTAGAACCGCGTCAGGGCGAATGGGACCGCGATGCTCTAGCACATTATCGCGCTATGCTAGTGGATCTCAAAAGTAAAAATATTCAGATCTTTCTCACCCTGCATCATTTCACCAATCCTGGTTGGCTGGCCTTGATTGGTGGCTGGGAAAATCCGCGCGCAGTCAAATATTTCTGCCGTTATGCCGAGTTTGTCGCCAGTGAATTGGGCGACCTGGTTGATTTTTGGTTGACCATCAATGAGCCGGTTGGCTATGTTTTTTGCAGTTATCTCCATGATTTTTGGCCGCCTTTGGGCCGCGGTCTTTTGGCCGGTTGGCGGGTTTTCTGGCACCTCAGTCGGGCCCACCGTCGGGCTTACAAAATTATTCACGCGACAGTCAAAAGAAAATTCCAACGCTCAGTCTCCGTTGGTTTTGCCAATGATTTCCAGGCTTATGTCAATTATGTCAAACACCGGCTCTTCGACCAATTATACACCTATTTTCTTTACCAAATTTCCAATCATAGTTTTTATCTTCTGACCGGCAAAAAATTTCATGATTTTCTGGCTGTCAATTATTATTATCCCGTGCGTCTCCGCCGCCGTTCTACTTCGCTCGGCACTGATGAAGGCCGACGCACTACGGCTACCAACTGGCTGATTTATCCCCATGGCATTTACGAGGCCTTGATTGATTTATCAGTTTACCGCAAACCCATTTATATCACCGAAAATGGCATTGCCACTGACGATGATGAATTACGCGAGCGTTTTATTCATGAGCATCTGGAAGAAGTTTATTATGCCTTGCAAGCCGGCGCGGATGTCAGGGGTTATTTTTACTGGTCGCTTTTGGATAATTACGAATGGGCCGAAGGTTACCGCCCCAAATTCGGGCTGGTGGGGCTCGAAGAAAAAACTGCTGATCGCCAGCCGAAAAAGAGCGCTTTTTATTATGCCACCATCACCAAAAGTAACGGCCTATGGCTGGATTATTAATGAAAAACACAAATTAGCTTTTGTTTATAATATAGAAAGGATTATCGAGAGAACCATATTTTTTATTATTTAGACCAATGCCCGAAACAGGTGGGAATTTTTTCCTTCTGTTTTCGGGCGTTTTTTATATTTGTCTCTTCACTTAAATTAAGCTAAAATATAAATAAGGATTATTGTTGTTTTACCTTATAATATTCCTTTAATTTTAGCCAAAATAATTAGTCATGAAACTCCTCTTTATTACTAGAAAAGTTGATACTGCTGATTCTCGCGCCGGCTTTGTGATTGATTGGCTTTTAGTATTAGCAAAACATTTGGATCAATTAGCCGTAGTCTGCCAGGAAAAAGGGGACATTGCTAATTTACCGGAAAATATTGTGGTTTATTCTTTGGGCAAAGAATTGGGCCACTCAAAAATCAGGCAATTTTTTCAGGCCCAAAAATTATTATTTCAACTGGTAAAAAATTACGACGGCATCTTCGCCCACCAGATGCCGATCTATGCTGTCTTGGCCGCTCCGGCAGGCAAAATTTTTCACAAAAAATTAATTCAATGGTACACCCACAAAAGTGTTGACTGGCGCTTGTGTTTGGCCAATCTATTAGTCAACGGATTCGCGACCGCTTCATCTGAGAGCTTTCGTCTTAAAACCAAAAAGCCAATTCACATTTTTGGCCATGGTATTAACGTAGAGAAATTTAAAAATCAAAAATCACCTATCGCCAACAATGAATATTACCATCTGCTCACTGTCGGACGTATCTCTCCAAGCAAGGATTATGAATCCATGATCAAAGCCATCTATGATCTTCGTGAGCAGGGGATTGATCAGCTGAAATTAACCATTGTCGGCGCGCCAGCTATGGCTTTGGGTTTTGATTACTTTGAAAAACTGCAAACATTGGTGGAAAAAATGCGCTTGACCAAACAGGTCGAATTCCTGGGCGGTTTGCCGCCAACAAGAATTATTCCCTACTTACAAAATGCGGATTTGTTTCTCAATTTGAGCGCCACCGGCAGTCTGGACAAAGCGGTCTTGGAGGCCATGGCTTGCGGTTGCCTAGTTTTGACCAGCAACGAATCTTTCCAGTCAATACTGCCGGCTGAATTATTTATTGCCAAAGATCAGCCGGAAATTTTGGCTGAGCGGATTAAATCATTAATGGACTTACCAACAGATAAAAAAGAAGAACTGGCAAAACAGCTACGGCAAGAGGTCGTCTCACATCACAATCTTGCCGACTTGGCTAAAAAAATTATTGCCCTGTATTAAATTTTTTATATTTGATATTTTATTTTTAATTTTCTATGATCGCCCTTATCGGTTCCACCGGCCAACTCGGCACGGATCTAAAAAAAGTTATCCCCGCTGAATTTTTAATCAATCTTGATTATCCTGATTTTGATTTGACCAAGAAAGACATTATCCGAGAAAAATTATTAAAAATAAAACCCGATATTATTATCAATACCGCCGCCTATAATCTGGTGGATCGGGCCGAAGAATTTCCTGAGGAGGCCTTGTTGGTCAATTACTCTGGTGTAAAAAATCTAGTTGATGTTTGCTTAGAATTAAATTGCGTTTTGGTTCATTACAGTACCGACTATGTTTTTGGTGCTGATGCTCTTCGGCATATGCCTTATGCCGAAGATGCTCTGCCCGGGCCAGTCAATAAATATGGTGAATCCAAGTTATTGGGTGAAAGAGAAGTCGCGGGGCGCCTGAAAAAATATTTTCTTATTCGCACTTCTGGTTTATTTGGCATCGCCGGTTCGCAAGGCAAAGGTGGTAATTTTATTGAGGCTATTATCAAAAAAGCGGGGGTGGCCGGAGAAGTAAGCGTTGTTAATGATCAACTTTTGACCCCCACCTATACCCTGGATCTGGCTAGGCAAACTTGGCAATTAATTCAAACGTCAAACCATGGCCTTTACCACGCCACCTCGGAAGGGGAGTGTAGTTGGTATGCATTTGCCTTGGCAGTTATGAAGCATCTTGATCCAAAAATAAAAGTTACCCCGACCAAAACTTCTGATTATCATTCACCAGCGCGTCGACCCAGCTATTCTGTTCTGGAAAACAAAAAATTACAAGAATTAAATTTAAATCAAATGCGTCCTTGGCAAGAAACAGTGCCGGATTATTTGCGCGAGAAAGGTTATTCTATCTGAGTTTATGAATAATTTTTTGACAAAATTAAAAAATCTCAAGCTGGAATTTTTTTATTGGCGTAAATGCCTTTTTGAATATCACAATTTTTGGCGTTATATTTTTAATAAATATTTATTGGCGCCGAAAATTTTAAAAACCGATTTCCAGTTTGAGTCAATACCCGCCAGAGAGGATCTCTCTATTCACGTTTTGAGTTGCCGCCGAGATTTTATCATTTTGATTTGGTCCCTGGCGAGTTTTCATTTGAATTCTGGTTTTCGGGCGTCTCTTTACGTTCACGATGACGGCACCCTGAAATTTGGGCAGAAAAAGATACTAAAAAAGCTTTTCCCGTCCTCAATTTTGGTCGGGCCGCAAATGACGCCCAAAGCAAAGTTGAGTAAATTTGAACGTTGGGAAAAACTGCGGGCTATTAGAACCGCGCGTCAAGATTGGTGGACGATTAAAAAATTAATGGACCCCTATTTAATAAGTGATAAAAAATATCGTTTGATTATTGACAGCGACTTATTGTGGTTTCATCGAGCCGTGGATATTTTTAACGCTTTTAATTCTGGCGATTATTCTTTGACGACCCAGGTGGACCATGCCCCAATGAATATTAGTTTCTTAACCGCCAATCAGGCCCGTTGTAACTCCGGTATGGTGCTTTACCGGCAAGATAATTTTAACCTTACAAAATTGACGGAATTTTTTGAACGCGTCGACTTGGTTGACAAAAGTAATTGGTGGTTTATCGAGCAGGCCGGTTACGCTTTTTGCCTTAATAATCTCCGTTTTTTGCCCCTAGAGCGCTATACCGTAAAAGCCGGTTTGGATGATCACCTTATAACCAAGCATTATACCAATCCTCGTCGGCCATTGTTTTATACTGAAGGATTGCCAAAAATTAAAAAACAACTATCACTATGACCATCTGTCTTTTCGGCAATTATCTAAAAGATTATCCGCGTGTTGTTACCCTGCGTCGGGGTTTGGAATCAAACGACGTCCGAGTCTTGGAATGCCACACGCGCGCCACCGGTCTGAAAAAATATTGGACCCTCTATAAAAAACATCGCCTGATCAAAAATCAATACGACTTTTTGATTGTCAGCATGGGCGGTCAGACCCTAGTCTGGTTTGCCAAACTTATCTCCTTGAAAAAAATTATTTTTGACGCCTTTGCCTCGCTTTATTTGTCTGGTATTGAGGATCGCCTAGTGGCTCCCGCTCGAAGCCTACGCGCTTATTATTATAAATTTTTGGATTGGTGGCCCTGCTGGCTTGCCGATGCGGTTTTATTGGACACTCGGGCCCAGGTCAATTATTACCGCCAACATTATAATCTTCCAGCGGAAAAATTTTTTCCTCTGCCTATCAGCTCCGATCCGCAAATTTTTTTCCCCACACCCAGCGAGACCCCCTCTGAAAAAATAATTATTCATTGGCATGGTCATATTGTCCCTTTTCATTCAATCACAACCATTATCTCGGCCGCAAAATTGTTATCCGCTAACCCGGCTATTGAATTCCAAATTATCACTCGTTTTAATAATAAATACAAAAAGATAAAAGAGTCAGTCGTCAATTTGGGTTTATCCAATGTTAAATTCTATCCGGAAACCGATTATGCTGGTTTGGCGGCGCACATCAATCGCGCTGCGATTTGTTTGGGCATCTTTGGTAATAATTCCAAGGCCGCCGTGGTTATCCCCAATAAAATTATCGAAGCCGCCGCTTGCCACCGACCGATTATTACAGTCCAAAGCCCCGCCATGGCTGAATTTTTTTCTGACCGGGTCAACGTTTTGCTATGTCGCCCGGAAGATCCGGTCGATTTGGCAGCCAAGGTAGAATTACTTATTTCCAATCAACCCTTGCGTTCCCAAATCGCCGCTGGTGCTTACGCCCTCTATTGTTCTCAACTGTCCCCGGCAGTCATTGCGCGTCAACTAATCTCTTTTTTAGAAAAAATATGAAAATTATTTATTGCGCTAACGTCCGCATTCCCACGGAAAAAGCTCACGGTTTGCAGATCATGAAAACCACGGAGGCTTTTTGTACTGCTGGAGCCGCCACCGAATTAGTTGTTCCCCGGCGCGCCAATCCGTGCCAGACGGGCGTTGATCCGTTTGCTTTTTATCGCGTGGCGCAAAAATTTCCCCTAATCACTTTATATTCTCCCGATCCAGCTTGGCTGATGTCCGGTCCGGCCGGCCTTTATATTAAAGCCCAGTCATTTTTTTTCATTATTTGGCTGTTCTTTTATTTGTTGTTCAAAAAAAATAAAGCCAATTATATTTTTTATACTCGCGAGGAATATCTATTGCCTGTGCTTCTCCTTTTTTCTCGCCAGGTTGTTTGGGAAGCCCACAGTTTACCTCACCGCGTTTGTTGGTATAAAAAATTTTGGTCTTCTTGCTTGAAAATAGTGGTTATCAGTCAAGGTCTTAAAGACGCTTTAATTTCGCTCGGATTAAAACCGGGAAAAATAATAGTAGCCCCTGACGGTGTTGATCTTGATGACTTTCACCCAGCCATGTCGCCTGCCGCCGCTCGCGCGCAATTTGGTTTACCCCAAGACAAGAAAATTATTCTTTACTCCGGCCAGCTCTATGTCTGGAAAGGTGCTGAGACGCTCGCCCAAGCCGCTCATTTGTTACTAGCCGATTGTTTAATCGTTTTTGTCGGCGGAGTAGGGGAGGAGCTGCAAAAACTTAAACGACAATTTGGCGCGGCCAATAATATTTTAATTCTTGGTCAAAAGCCCTATACTAACATTCCTTATTATCTTCGTTCGGCTGATGTGTTAGTTTTACCCAATAGCGGAGTTAGCGAGCGCTCCCGTCTCTGGACTTCACCCTTGAAACTTTTTGAGTACTTGGCCAGTGGTACGCCGATTGTTGCCTCTGATTTGCCCAGTGTCAGAGAAGTTTTAAACGATCAAAACAGTTTTTTCTTCACGCCTGATAATCCGGAATCACTCGCCAAGGCTATTAATTCTGTTTTTGGCGACCCGTCACGTGCGCGCGCCAAAACAGTCCAAGCCCTGATGGATTCCCGCGCTTACAGCTGGTCCAAGCGAGCTGAATTGATTATCAATAATTTGAAATAATAAACCATGATCGCCAAAATCACCAAAAAAGAATTAATTATTTTCTTTTTCGCCTTGATTATCCAGAGCATTTTTTTGATTATTTTTATTCATTTGGCTGGTGAACAGCAAATACTTTCTGGCGACGGCCGGGAATATTACACCCTGGGTAAAAATTTACTGACCACCGGTCAGTTCCGTTTGTCCTTAGCTCCAGCTGGTTTACCGGAAAGCTTACGCACCCCATTTTATCCGCTATTTCTGGCTTTTTGCTTATTTCTTATTAACCAGATTTGGTTTATTTCTTTGATGCAGATATTTATCTCCGGTCTGATAGCTGTCTTACTTTATCGCCTATCGCGGCTCTTCCTCACCGGCCGTTGGCAGCTCTTGCCAGTTATTTTATATTTAGCCAATCCCTATACCTGGCTGACTTCCGTTCTGGCTATGAGCGAAGTACTCTATACCTTATTTTTCCTACTTGCCGTTTATTCCTTGTTTCGTTATTTACAAAAAAATGCTTGGTCTCCGCTCGTCGCCTCGGTATTTTGGTTAGCGGTTTCCATCCTCGTTCGTCCGGTCAGTTATTATTTATTTTTTTGTTATTTTATATTTCTCGTTATTTACCAGATTATTAGATCAAAAAATTCCCGGGCAATTATCTATATTGTTCTCATTTTTTTCACCGCCTGGTCACTTTTTATCTTTTCTTGGAGCTGGCGCAATTATCGCAGCTTTGACCGTTTTCAGATTTCCAGTATTCAAAATTATAATCTTTATTTTTATAACGCCCGTTTGGCTTATGCCACCGTTAATGGTATTGCCAAGGACGGAGCAAAAGACATCCTACGCCAGCGTGCGGCCGCCGATCTCTCACCGCTCGCTCTCGCGCGAAACATCAATTATGAAGATTGGCGTCGCTCTTTGTTCGCCACCGATTATTATCAACAACAGGCCATGACTATTCTGAAACCCCATATTTTTTCCTATGCCAAACTACATTTCATCGGCACTCTGCCTTTTTTCTTTGATGCCGGTTGGCGGGACGTTTTTGCCACTCTTAATATTGATATCGGACAATCCCAAAGTCTGACCCTGTTTTTGACGCACGGTGATTTATCGGCCATCTGGCATAATATTACCCAAAACGCTGTCTATTTTTTGGTTTTTGCCCTGGGTAAAATATATTATCTCCTTATTTTTATTTTAGTTCTATCAGCGGGTTTTTGGGCACCGCGTCGTGACCGTTTATCCATCTGGATTATTTATTTTCTGATCTTGTATTTTGCCACTGTCAGCAGTCTCGTTGCCAATGCTCGTTATCGCTATCCAGTTGAGCCGTTGATGCTTATTGTTGCCGTTATTAGCTTGGCGAACATATTCAGCTCCATCGGTCCATTGTCCAATCCGTCACCAAATGCTAAGATAAAGTAAATAATTATTATTTTTTTATGTCCAAAATCATTATCCTTGGCGCCGGCTCAACCGGACTGGCCGCTGGCTATGAGCTGGCCCAAAACGGCCATCAAGTCTTTATTATTGAGAAAGAAAATAAGGTTGGTGGTCTGGCCAGAACCGAGGAGTACCAGGGCAATTTATTTGATATTGGACCACATCGTTTTTTTACCAAAAATAAAGAAGTCCAGAAATTTTGGGAGGATATGTTGGGCCAGGATTTACTGAAGCGTCCTCGACTGACCAGAATTTATTATCAAAAAAAATATTTTTATTATCCCCTCAAACTAGGCAATGCCCTGAAAAATTTGGGCTTTCTTGAATCAGCCCAGATTTTTATGTCATTAATAAAAGTCAGGTTTCTTCGCCTGGTCAAGAAAAGTCAAGATAAAAGTTTTGAGGATTGGGTGGTAAATAGATTTGGTCGTCGCCTGTTTAATCATTTTTTTAAAAGCTATACGGAAAAACTCTGGGGTGTTTCCACGTCCGAGATTGGGGCCGAATGGGCTGGCCAGCGGCTCCAATCCATGTCTTTATTAAAAATAATCAAAAGCTTTATTTTTAAGCCCCAGGCCGGCTCTGTCAAAAGCTGGGTTGAGGAATTTTATTATCCACGTCTTGGCGCTGGTCAAATGTCTGAAACTATTGCCAAATTTATCACCAATCATGGCGGACAAATTTTGCTTAATAGTAATATTCAAAAAATAATAGCCGACGATGGTCAGCTGGTGACGAAAGTCATATATAAAAATATTGCCGGTGAAGAATCTGAATTGGCGGGTGACTATTTCATTAATACTTTGCCGATAACCATGCTGATAAACATCTGGGGTGATAGCGCCGCGTCCCGGGTTTTGCCAGCCATAAAAAATCTAAGTTTTAGGGCGACCATTTTTGTTAATTTAATTATTGAAAAAGACAAGGCTTTCCTCGATAATTGGCTTTATATTCATGAACCGCAAGTCAGAGTGCTCCGCATAACCAACGCGGCCAGTTTTAGCGAGGAAATGGTCAAACCCGGTAAAACCGTTTTAACGATGGAATATGTCTGTAATATTGAAGAAGAGTTTTGGCACAAAAGTGAAGAAGAGTTGCTGACACTTGCCCAGGCTGAATTGCGAAAAATCGGCATCATAGACCACGCGACTATTTTCGGAGGTAAAGTTATAAAAGTCGCCAACACCTACCCTGTCTATGGTTTTGGTTATAGAGAAGACATGGCTCAAATTTTTAGTTATCTCTCCGCTTTCAAAAATTTTCAGACCGCCGGCCGTTCCGGGCTTTATCGTTACAACAATATGGACCACTCCATCTTGACCGGTTTTTACGCCGCCAGAAACATCATGGGCGGCCATTATAACGTGCTGGATGTGAATGCCGACGATGATTACCACGAAGGTTAAAAAATAATTATATGTTAAATCGTAAAATTACTCGGGTCAGACTGAAAGAATTCATCAAAAGCCAATCCAGTCAGGATAAAACCCTAGAAATTGGTTGTGGTGATCGCTATTATGATGAATTTTTCCCTAACAAAATTTCCATTGACTTTGACCCAGATCGCCACCCGGATCTTGTCGCCGACGCGCACCATTTGCCTTTTGCCGATAATGAATTCTCTGTTGTTCTTTGCGCCGAGGTGCTGGAACATTTATCCGATCCGCCCCAAGCCATTGCCGAGATGCGCCGTGTCTTAAAACCCGGCGGCAAATTAATTCTCACTACGCGCTTTATTTTTCCCATCCATGACGCGCCTGGTGATTATTATCGTTTTACCGAGTACGGCTTGCGCCAGTTATTCAAAGATTGGCAATTGTCGACCTTAACGCCGGAAACCACTGATTTGTCCACGGTCGCCGTGATCTTACAACGCTTGATTTATCAGGCCGATTACCGCGCTAATAAATTAGTCAAGTTATTTCTCTTTGTTTTAATGAAATTATTTTTATTCTCTGCTGGTCTCAAAAAACAATTCTACGGCAATATTGAAAAAACTAAACCGGCCAGTCATATTCTGGCCAGTGGCTATTATTTAGTGGCCATTAAAAATAATTAATAATAAAATATATGTCACCCAAAGCTTTGATCACCGGTATTACCGGTCAAGACGGTTATTTTCTGAGCCAACTCCTTATTAATAAAGGCTATCAAGTTTATGGTTTGGCTCGTCGTAAGAGCAATTGTGATCTTGGTTCTCTTAGCTTTTTACCCCCCCCAGTATTTTCTCAAATAAAAATTATCTGGGGTGATATTACTGATAATGTTTTAATTGATAAAATTATTAAAGATGAACAATTTACTGAAGTTTATCATTTGGCCGCTCAGAGTTATGTTGCTCATAGTTTTGTCAGCCCTCGGACCACTTACGATATTAATATCGGCGGCACCCTAAATCTTGTTAATGCCCTCAAAGATTACTCACCGCAGACCAAGCTATATTTTGCCGCCACTTCGGAAATGTTCGGTCGAGTTCAAGAAACTCCCCAGACGGAACATACGCCATTTTATCCGCGTAGTCCTTATGCCATTTCCAAACTAGCTGGTTTTTGGACCGTTAAAAATTATCGTGAAGCTTATCATTTATTTTTTGTCAACGGTATTTCGTTTAATCATGAATCGGAAATGCGCGGCCCAGAATTTGTGACTCAAAAAATTGTCCGTGCGGCTGTGGCCTTGTCTCGCGGTTCGTTGGAACCATTAGCCATTGGCAATCTTGATGCCGAAAGGGATTGGGGATATGCTGGAGATTATGTGCTTGGTATGTGGCAGATGCTCCAGCAAACTGAGCCGGACGATTATATCTTGGCGACTGGCATTTCCCATTCGGTTCGCCACTTCACCGAACAAGTTTTTTCCCGATTGGGTTTTAATCTAATTTGGTCCGGACAAGGATTGTCAGAGGTTGGCCGCGATGTAGCCTCTGACCGTACTTTAGTTGTTGTTGATCCGGTCAACTTTCGTCCAGCCGAAGTGGAACGAATTCGAGGCGACGCTTCCAAGGCCAAAACTAAATTGGGCTGGGCGCCTCATGTTGAATTTGAAGAATTGATAAAAATAATGATCAATTATGAACTCCAAAGAAAATAATAAAAAAATTAAGGTTTTGGTTTTAACAAAAACCCTTGACGAGCGTTGCGGCTGGGGCCGTTATTCTTGGAATATCGTCAGTCGCCTTATTAAACGTGCCGATATCCAAGTGCTCTGTCTAGTGGAAGCCACCAGTCAAAAAGGGAAGTATGAGGAACAGTTTTTTTCTGTTCGTTATCGCCCTGGGAGTTTTTTAAGGATGCTTTTAAATTTAAGAAAAAAGATAAAAACCGCTGATGTTGTTCATTGTTTTGAGGGTTATCCTTATGCTATTTTTTTCTTTTTAGCCGCGCTCGGCTTGCGTCGTAAAAAATTATTTATCAATGGCATTGGCACCTATACGGTCAAACCGCTCTCGCACCCATTAAAAAAGATTTTATTGTCAGCCGTTTATCGCCGTGCCAGTAAAATTTTTTGTATTAGTAGTTATACTGCCAGCCGCCTGTCTTTTTATTTACCCGAATTAAAAAATATAGAAGTGGTCCATATGGGGAACGATTTCCGGGCTACTGACAACTTATCAGATGGTAAAACCAGCAACCAGTCACCAGTTATTATTTCCGTTGGTGCCATCAAGGCCCGCAAGGGTCAACTGGACTCTGTCCAAGCCGTCAAACTCTTATTGCCGCGTTATCCAGATTTGCAATTGAATATTGTCGGTGATATTAATAGCCAGAATTATTATCAGCACATAACTTCTTTTATTAAAGAAAATAATTTAAATGCCAATGTCCATTTCTACCAACAACTTACCGATCAAGAGCTCCAAGAACATTATGCCAAGGCTGATATTTTTTTGATGCCCTCCACTTCACGCGGTGAAAATTTTGAGGGTTTTGGTCTGGTTTATTTAGAAGCCGCTGTTTTTGGCGTACCCTCTATCGGCTGTTTGGAAACCGGCGCGATTGACGCTATCAAAGACGGTGAGAGCGGCTATCTGGTCCCGCAGGATTCTCCGGCTGAGATTGCTTCAGCCGTTGTCAAAATTTTTGAAGGTGATTATCAAAAAATGTCCGCCGCGGCCGTGGCTTGGTCACAAAACTTTGATTGGGATAAGACCGTGGCGCGTTATTATGAAAGCTATTTATTATGAAAATTTTAATCGTTAGCAACAACTTAAATCCTTCCGCCGGCGGCGCCGCGGCCGTCGCTTGTGACGAAATAAGAGCTTTATTGGGGCGCCAACACCAGGTGTTTGTTTTTACCTTAGCGTCGGCCGATCAGCAAGGCCAAGAGTTGTCCGGTGTCACTTATTATTATTCGCCTTTTTATCAAACACGTTATCTTTTCCGTCAGTATGTTTGTTTGCGTCGTTTTCGCGTAGAGCGTGAATTCCGTCATTTATTGGAAACACTCCGACCGGATATTATTCATTTTCACAATCTTTATTATGAATTGCCCTTTTCTCTTCTAAAAATTGCCCGTCATGCCGGTACCCGGGTTTATTATACCGCCCATGATGTTATGACTTTTAGTCCGGTAAAGCTGAATAATTTCGTTAATGCCGCTTGGACTCTGGACAATATCGATTCGGTCAATTATCATCTTTCTTTTTTTGAACGTCTGCGCCAAGGTGGCCGCTCCTTCAACCCCAGTCGTAATTTTTTTATCCGTTATTATCTCAAACATTGCCACAAAATAATTACCGTGAGTCGTGAACTGCAAAAAGCTTTGGCGCACAATGGCATCGCTAATACGCTCACGATCCACAATCCTATTAGCCCGCTTGCTTGGGCGGTTGACGCAAATGAGGTTGGATCATTGCGGCAAAATTTAGGCTTAACGGGCAAAAAAATTATTCTTTTCGCCGGTCGCCTTAGCGGCAACAAGGGTGGGGGAGTGCTTTTATCCGCGTTTTCCTCCATTGTCGCCGCTGAGCCCCAGGCCAGGCTTTTGATTTTGGGCGAAAGAAATAATTACGTGCAAACTTTGCTGGCTCAAGGTGAGGTTGACGGTTTGTCTGACTACATTATTTTTAACGGTCCAGTTAAGCGCGACCAGATGAAGCTTTATTATTATTTATCCGATGTCGTGGTCGTGCCCTCTATTTGTTTCGATTCCTATCCCACCATCAATCTTGAGGCCTTTGCTTGTGGCAAACCGGTTGTTTCCACTATCTTTGGTGGCAGTCGCGAAATCGTAGTTGACGGCAAAAATGGTTTCCTCGTCAATCCGCTTAAGTTTAATGAGTTGAGCGATAGAATTATAAGCTTATTAAAAAACGCCTCCCTGCGAGAGACGTTTGGGCGCGCCGGCTTGGCATCGGTTAATCGTGATGGTTATTCGGCCTTGAACCAGCTTCTCAATCTATAATATCCATTGGGACACATTTGTTTCAGCCAGTTTCTAATTTTTTTGCCCCAGCTATTGTTTATCCGAAAAACAAATTTCCAGGTATAATCATCCGCTTGTTTATTAATTGCCATGGTCGACGGATGCCTAAATGGTTTTGTCAATTCCGTTCGGCTCAAATTATTTTTTTCATCCTGACTGCCTTTGGCGTGTGTTGCCTCAACAGAAAAACCGATATTAGTAATGAGGTTTTTCTGCGGTACGATTGATAATCCCTGATTTTTAACTACCGCGTAAAACCACTGGGCGTCCCAGGTGCTGGTCGCTGGATTCTTGTCTTGATAAATATGATCCCATAAATGTTGCCAATATTGTCTGACCGAGAAGTTAGGCAATATTTTTTTAAATTCTTCAGAATTTTTAAACTCCGGCCAGTCATTCATATCCACATCATAATTGCGCCACGCCCTACGCCAGCTGGCCCAGCCCCAGATTTGTGGTATTTGTGAGAAATAATAGCTGTCTTTACAGTGGAATTTTTTATTGCCGGCCTGGGTATTTAAACCGGCGACCTGCTTGATTTTTTCGTTAGTTCGATATTTTTCCAGGAGTTCTTCACAAAAATAAAAAAAACTCTCACTCGGCAGACAATCATCTTCCAAAATAATCGCCCGTTCCGCGTTTTGAAAAACCCAGTCCAATCCTGAAGATACCCTTTGACGGCATCCCAAATTTTTTTCCGCGTAATTTCTAGTTACTTCGCACGGCCAATTGATTTCTTCAGTAATCGCTCGTGTTGCCAAACATTTAGCCTTCTCTTCGTTATGGCGCGGACCGTCAGCCACGATTAAAAGTTTTTCCGGCGCGGCTTGACGGATAGCGGCCCACACTCGTTTGGTCGTTTCCGGTCGGTTGAAAACAAAAAAAGCCACTGGTGTTTTTATCGCCATATTAAATCTTCGTTAAATCATTACGCGCCGCGTAAAAATTCAAGCAAAAATCATCCGAATCGTGATATGGGCCGCTGAATTTTCCGCTCGCTGGTTCAAATTTATATATCTGGTAGCCGTATTGCGCCAATAAATCAAAAACTTCTTTGGGCTTAATACCCGCCGCGGTGATGGGGATCTGGGAAATTTCAAAAGAAAGATATTTAATTCGCTCCTCGGAGAGCATCCGACGCGCCCCCTTCAAGACCTCGCGTTCAAACCCCTCCACGTCTATCTTCAAGAAATCTATCCATTCAACTTTGTTTTGCCGAGCGTAGTTGTCAATCGTTTCCGCCCTGATTTCTACTTTTTTATTCGGTGTTACGCCGTCAAAATTAGGCGCTCCGAATGAATTCCATTCGGAATTATTTTTTTCAAAACAATGCATTATTTTAGTGCCATTTTCACTGTCCAAAGCAACGTTTTCCGCGCGTGTATTTTCACAGCGATTCAAAGCTAGGTTTTCTTTGAGTAGATAATAAGTTTCTCGGATCGGTTCAAAGGCGTATAGCCGGCCGTTTTCTCCGATCAATCGGCTCATATAAACGCTCAACACGCCGGCATTGGCTCCCACGTCAAATACGACATCGTCTTTTTTGATCAGTTTGCCAAGCGCCGTGAATTCATCCGCGTAGTGACTTTTGGTGATTAATTTTTTCAGACCCAAGGTCATCCAGGGATACAGAGCGAAGCGCATGCCATTTTTATCGGTCAAAACCCGCGGTTGTTTCAGAAATAGAAATTTACCAGCCGGACTTTTTCTGATTTTTTCCATCAACCGCCAGTAGATGATTCTCGGCCACTTGTGACACAAATTATGCCGGTTTATTTTTTTAATGATTGACTCAGCCATTTTCTTTTTTTAATTAATAAATATCTCTTAATAATCATCATTCTTACCCGTTGATAGTGGGGGACAAGTATTTCTTTTTCCGTTCGACTGAGTTTTTCTTTTTTGATGAAAGCGCGCCATAATCTGCGGTTGACTGTGGCGGCCATTATTAGATCTTTGATGGTCGTCGAAGCTTCGCTTTTTTTAATAATCAAAAGCTCTTTCAGCCGATCATAATCTTCCGCGCTGACCGGAGTGTAGTAGTTGATGTTTTGAAAAATAATTTTCAAGGCATTTTTTCTGACGATTTTTTGGCTTTCCGGCTGGGCCACTACCGACTCTTGGTGTACTCGGAATCTTACCAATGGCTCATTAATATTGTTCAATTGGTATTTCTTTGCCAAGCGTGAATAAAGTTCAAAATCCTGGGCGCAGCGGTAATCTTCGTTATATCCGCCAGCGGCCATGATTTCTTTGCGGCGGAAAAAAATAGTGCTGTGATAAAAGGGATTATGTAGTAGCAAGGCGTATTTAAGGGCCAATGGCCCGGTCGCTACCTGCTCGTTGGCCATTTTTCCCCCCTGATCGTTGATTCTAATGACACCGCTGCCCACTAGCACAATTTCCGGATGTTTTTCCATGAAAGTCAATTGTTTTTCCAGTCTTTCTGCTTCACTGATATCATCGCTGTCTAATCGAGCGATGTATTCTCCCGCTGCTTGATTTAAGGCCAGATTGAGCGATTTAGTCAAGCCGAGATTCACCTTGTTGGTAATAATTATGATCCGTTCGTCTTTGAACTCCGCTATTATTTTGCCACTCTCATCGTTTGAGCCGTCATTTACGACAATTAACTCCCAGTCTTTCGATGTTTGGTCAATAATACTTTGGATTGCCTCTTGGACATATTTTTGTCCGTTATAAACAGACATGATGACTGATATTTTAGGCATGGTATTGATGGTAATTTTTAAACCATAATTCCAAATTCAAAAGCAGCCAAATTTTATAAGCCCGTTCGTTAGCCGTGATGTTTTTTTGATAAAATTCTTCTCGCAGTCGGTTCACCGTGGCCCAATTAAACATTTGATAAATGTGCGCTTGTGGTGAGCCCAATGTCCCTTGAACCAACGCTTGGAAATCCGGTCGCCGCAGCCAATCATTGACTGGCGCGCCGAAACCTTGTTTCTTTCTGTTGATTATTGCGTCTGGCAGTTTGCCCCGCAGTGTGTCTTTAAAAATTATTTTTCCTTCATCGCCCCGGCTTTTAAAATTAGCTGGTAAATTATAAATAAATTCTGCCAAGTCTGTGTCCAAAAAAGGACTGCGCACTTCGAGCGAATTTATCATGGCCGCGCGATCTACTTTGGTCAAAATATCTCCGGTTAAATAATATTTTAAGTCGAATTCATTAATTCTCTCGTCTGGGTCTCGGGCCTGCAAATTATTATCCACTCGTTGATTAAAGTCGGATTTTACTTCTTTTTGCCACAAGTTTCCCCGCTCCTCGTCTTTAAAATATTGCATCTTGCGCCAATATCTTTGCCAGTGTGTTTTGAAGAATGGTTGTTTCCAGATTTTTCTCCAGTGCCAGTTGAATTTCATCCTATACCAACCGTAGCCGAGTAGCAATTCATCGGCCCCGTCGCCGCCGAGTACTACCTTGACCTTTTCTCTAGCCACACTCGAGAGCATCGCCACGGCGACGTTGGACGAATCGGCGAATGGTTCATCAAAGTAGGCGTTGACTTTCAAAAACCAATCAATCAAATTGCCGCTAATTTGTTTAGTGAAATGTTCCGAACCGATTGCCTTGGCTGTTTGTTCGGCAAAAGGCAACTCATTGATCAGGTTTTCAAAACCAGCCGAAAACGTTTTTATTTTACCCCTGGTATTGTTTTGTGCCAAAAGTGACACCGCGCTGGAATCCACTCCACCGCTCAAAAAAGTGCCCACTTCCACATCCGCCACCAGCCTTTTGGCCACCGCTCGGTTCAGGATCTGCCAGAATCGCGCTTTGGCTTCTTCATAATCGATAGTCATGGGCTTTTTCTCTAGTCGCCAATATTGTTTGGTTTTGGTTTCTCCAGTATGCCAATTGTAAGACAAGGACGTCGCCGGTTTTAGCGTTTGGATATTATGGTAAACGGTTTTATCCGGTGGTATATAAAGTAAACGCAGATAATCATCAATCGCTTGCCGATCAACCTCTCCTCGGATTAAACCGCTGGCGAGCAAGGCTTTAATTTCGGAAGCAAATAAAAATATTTTATCCTTAGTTAACGCGTAGTAAAGCGGTTTTTTGCCAAAGCGATCCCTGGCCGCGAATAACTTTTTATTATTCCCGTCCCAAATTGCAAACGCAAACATCCCATCCAGTTTTTTGGGACATTCTTCTCCATATTCCTGATAACTTTTTAAAATAACCTCGGTATCCGACCGAGTTTTAAAATTATAACCTCGTTGTTCCAACTCCTGTTTTAATTCCCTAAAATTATAAATCTCTCCATTAAACGTTATGGTCAATCGGGTTTCCTCATCGCTCATCGGCTGCTGGCCACCGACCAGATCAATAATGGACAACCGCGTTTGTCCCAAAAAACAATGTTGCTCAAAAAAATGGCCTACTGCGTCCGGTCCGCGTTTGGCCAAAGTAGCGGTCATTTTTTTTGCTTTTTGTTGGTCAATCGGCTGTTGGCTGACAACGCCGGCGATTCCACACATATTATATCTTTAGCCAATTATGAGGCACGATATCGCTCGCTTGACTCTCCGCCTCGGCATCAGCAAACCAGTTTCTCGGCGCCCAAACCTTTTTATGGGGATTTTTATTGAGCCAGGCTCCCCACCAACCAAACGTGCTATTGGCGATAATATTGTGTTGGCAAGCGCTCTGCAGTCTGATTTCTTCAGCTGGTTGATTTTTAGTGCCCGTTACCCAGCGAATTTTCCCTGGTAATTTGATATTTTCTTGCGCCCAAGGCAAGTCATCGGAAAAAACAAAAAATACTGGGTTGGTGAAACCACGGATTGCTTCTTGCCCAGCGCGCTCGTAATATTCCTTGGCGCACTCGCCATGATAGTTTTTTGTTTTCTGGTCGTTGGCATAATCGCCGCGCCGGATATGCACGCTGACTGCCTGACAAGAATTTATTTGTTCCAGCCATTCTTTGCCCGCTGTGCTCCATTCATTTTTTAATTCAAAATCCTTTCTGATGATCTCTTGATTGTCTTGGAAATATTTTTCACTTTGCCAATATCCTTCCAGATAAACATTGTCTTTGACCTTAAGGATCCACGGTTCAAATTTTATTTTCTCTTGGCGCACCCAGCTCCGGCGTTCTTTGGCCTGAAAATAATCTCGCCAGCTGGTTTTCATCAGTCGGGCGCTTTCCTCTTCGGTGGTAAAATTTTCTTCAATCATAAAACTGCCCAGTCGGTAGGTCCGGTTGGTAGCGCCGTCGTCGCGCTGTTTTGAAAACCAGCTGATGTCCAGCCTCAGCTCAACTTTATTTTTTAGGGCCAGATTGCGCCCCAGAGCGTATTGGAACATCTGATTACCCAATCCGCCCATCAATTTGACAATAATCATTTTTGTATTTTATTATCTGCAAGCCCTTTGGATTGCGCATTTTTTATTTCCTCAATTATTTCTTTTATCCGCCCGTTATTGGCCTCGCTAAGCACAAAGAAATATTCTCCTTCTAATTCCAAAAATTTTTCATAACCCATTTCCTCCAACTCCTCAAAGGTTTTTTCAAAGTTAGGATTTCGGCCACCGCCCCAATTTTTTACTATTTCCATGAACATAAACAAAGGCTGAATGGCCGTGATGAATTTTTTTCCGCCTTGAATAATGGCATACTCGCCGCCCTCGGTATCAATCTTCAACATAGTAGGTGAACCCGCAGGTATGACATTGATATAATTATCCAGAACCCCTACTTCAACGGTTGTTCCTTGCTCTGTTTCTTTGGGAAAGCTGTCTTTAATGATTGAGCTCCCGGCATCCTCGCCATAAACAATTGCCTTTTTTTCATTTTCTCCTAGAGCTAAGTTGTGTGCGCTTACCTCGTCAAACCTATTCACCTCAAGATTTTTCAATAAGGTTTTGTAGCTTTCTTTGATTGGCTCAAAGGCCAATACTTTTTTACCGCTGTGAGCGGCCAAACAAGTATAATAACCGATATGGGCGCCAATATCCACAAAATAATCAACCAAGGGCAATAATTTTTTAACCACCCCCGTTTCCTCTTTTTCAAAATCTTGAGCTGCCATTCTATCTCTCCAAGTTGGACTTTGCTTGTAATTATTAACCCCCAGCAGATAACCGTTTTCCATCATTACCGCCACATAACCCTTGGGCTGAAATTCATTTTTCATAATTTCGTGAATTTGATAAAAAAGCCGTTTAAAACCCGGATAAGTGCTTAGATATTTTAGTATTCTGATTAGGGTGTTTTTATGTTTTTTAATGAAGCCCATAATAAATTTAAATTAGCAAACAGGATGATTTATTATTCTTTATTAAAGGTCAAATTAATCATATTGTTAAGAAACAAGTTACAAAGACAAGAGAGTTTTTTCGTTCATAAAATCAACCCACTTATAAGTAATTCTCAAGCCATCTTCGAGTTTCATACTTGGTTTCCATGATAATTTTTGACTTATCAATTGATTGTCGGAATTACGCCCCCTAACACCCAATGGGCCTTCCACGTGTTTAATTGTTAGTTTTTTATTAGCTATTTTCATTGCCATTTCTGCTAGTTGATTGATAGTCACCATTTCATCAGAGCCGATATTTACTGGCCCATAGAAGTTTTCAGCATCCATTAATTTTCTTATGCCCAAAAGGCATTCGCTGATGAATAAAAAAGATCTTGTCTGATTGCCATCACCCCAAATCTCTATTTCCTCTCCATTTTTTGCCTGAGCTACTTTTCTGCAGATAGCCGCTGGTGCTTTTTCCTTCCCGCCTATCCACGAGCCTTCCGGTCCGAAAATATTGTGGAATCTGGCAATTCGTACATCCAGGCCATAATTTTTTTTAAAAGACAGGTACAATCTTTCACTAAAAAGTTTTTCCCAACCGTATTCGCTGTCTGGCATGGCCGGATAAGCTGATTCCTCGGAACACTTAGGGTTGTCAGGATCAGTCTGATTGTGTCTAGGATAAATACAGGCCGAAGATGAATAAAATATCTTTCCCGCCTTTGTTTTATTGGCCCATTCGGCCATATTAAGATTGATCATGGCCGAATTGTGCATGACATCGGCATCATGTTCGCCGGTAAAAATATATCCGGCGCCGCCCATATCGGCCGCTAACTGATAAACCTCGTCAAAGTACGCATCAAATATTTTTGGATAAACACTCTGATCGCGCAAATCAGCGACAACAAATTCGTCCGCCTGGCAAACTCCGTATTCTGGATTTTTCAGATCAACCCCGCGTACCCAGCAGCCTTCTTTTTTGAGAAAATTTGCCAAATGGTGACCGATAAAGCCACCCGCTCCAGTTACTAGTGCTTTTTTCATATTTAGTTTACAAGTTAGTTTTTATAAACAAAGCTTATCACTTTCCACGCTATTTTCCAAGAGGATATTCCAGCTTTGGCCTGCCATCGCCGGACAAGGTATTAATTTTATCTCCTTTTCTAACATTTCCATATTTGCTGTCTCGGTTTTTTGGTTATAAATAAATAATAATTTTCTCTTTTCTTGTCTGGCCAAATCACGGACAACAGCCAGCTGTTCCGTTTTATTAAGGGGCTCTATATAAATCACCGCCTGGTTCTTGTTACCATAAAGCGCCTGGTAATAATACATCCCCCAGTCTAGAACCACATAAATATATTGGTCGGCCAGTTGCTCATTCTGTAATAAAATATTTATTTTATTTTTATTAAAATCGTCAAACACATTTAAATTCTGTCGGGTAAATGTCGTCCATAGCCCCGTATTGATGATTAACATCAATATCACCCAAGCCAATAATTTTTTGTTTCCCGGTATTTTTATCATCGCCATTTCGCCATAGGCCAAAATCAGAAAGGGCATTGCCAAAACAGCATGGTGCGCTGACCAGGCGCCCCTGGTGAAATAAATGATTATTGCCGTCAACATAAATAAACAGATATTGGTAAAGGCCTTTGTCAATTGTTCATGATTATACTTTCTTTTTTTATCCCAAAAATATTGGTAAACGATAAATAGCGCTGGAAAATAAAATATTATTCCTGCCAAAATTACCAGGGGACTTTTTTCCACTTCATAGATTCTCTCGCTGGCCAATAGGGGATTGATATAATATTGGAAAATACTAGAGTTCCAGATCGTTTTGGGGTGAAATTTTGCCCAGTATCCCTGTAATGTTAATGGTTCGCCATAGCGTCCGTTTAATTCCGATAAGTATAAACGCCCATTATTATCAGTGGCTAAAAATAAGAAGCTAGAGAGAGCCAAAAATATTAACGCCGCCCAAACTATTTGTTTAATGATAGTCTTTTTTGGGGGCGCATTTTTTTTAATAACCCCATAAAGATTTTTGCCGATCACTATCAATAAAGCTGGCAGTAGCCAAAAAAAAGTTAGTTTTGCCCAGAGTCCCAGCCATAACAAAAATCCGGTAATTGCTAAAATTAAAAAATTGTTTTCCGCCTTTAGTCTTACTGCCAAATAATAAATAAGATATATCAGGGTTATTTGTAATCCGACGACCCCGGTGTCTACGATATGCAGAAAGCTATATTGGAAGAATATTAATAATATTAAAAATAAATATTCTTTTTTTATTTTAAAAATTTTTGACAGAATCAAGCTTTGGATAATCATAAATAAAAGGCCCATCAGTCTGGCCGATGGGGGAGACGGCCACAACAAAAAAACCGGCCAATAATAAAGAGAAGTAATACTGCCCATATAACTGTATTCCCTCAGGGGCAAAACCGTCCCAAGCCACGGTAACTTTAGATCAAATTCGTCGCACCCGACTCGAAAAGTATTTAATTCATTGGCCGGGTAAAATTGACAGGCCAACTCATGGTACAGCGAGAATTCATCCATGTCATAAGGAATATTTTTAGAAAAAGCAAAAACGATCACCACCATTACGGTAATCGTCAATATTATTGATCCGCTAATTTTTAAATATTTTTTCATTTTAATCCCGAAACCTGTATTTAATTAAAGTCCAGATTGCTTCAATGCCATCACGAAAATTTATTTTTTTGCCAGATGCTTTATTGCGTGGCTTGTAGCTGATTGGCACCTCTTTGATGCCAATTTTATTCTTAGCCAATTTCGCTGTTACTTCCGGACAAAATTCAAATCTTTGACAGCGTAAATTTATTTTTTTAATAGTCTCAGTGTCAAAAACCTTATAACAGGTTGGTTCATCCGTCAGCTTTGTCCCAAATAAAAAATTCGTTATACAAGTAACTACTATGCCGCCCAGATAATATGACCAGCCAGAGTGTTTCCTATTTTTAGGGTTTAGTTGGCGAGAGCCATAAACAACCTTGGCTTCTTTTCTGATAATCGGCCCGATCAATTTCGGATAATCATTTGGATCATATTCCAGATCCGCGTCTTGTATGATTATTATCTCGCCGCTGGCTCTTTTGAGCCCGTTTCTAATAGCCATACCCTTGCCTTCATTTTTTTCGTGGTAAATAATTATTATATTATCTTGGTGCTCATATCCTTTTAAAATTTCTCTGGTGCCGTCAATACTGCCATCGTCGATGATGATTATTTCTTTTTGTACATAACCCAAATCAACAGCCCTGACGGCTGTTAAAATTGGCTCAATTGTTTCCCTCTCATTATAGCAGGGGATAATAATTGATAATCTCATCTTATTTTTTTAGCTTTTATTTGCAGGCCAAAACACAAAAGCTCTTCCGATTTTATATTCGCTTTGGACAAGGCTCCGAGCGCCCTCAATAAATAAGCATACGCGCATTTAAACAATAGCTTTTTTGTTAATTTTAAATTTGTATATCTGAATTGAACCTTACCCAATCTTCTCAATTCCTGAGCCAGATATTCAAAATAATTGCCGTTAAAGACCAACTCCTCTATTCTCAGCCCGTATTTTGGCAAGATTGTTTCGTACCAGTATTTGCTCAAGCCGTTGGCAAAATAATAAGGCGCCATATGAGTCAAAGAACAAAAAGGCGCTGTCAGGATCAAAATTCCGTCCGGTTTTAAGACTCTCGCCATCTCGCGCACCGCCTCCTCTGGGTTTGCCACGTGCTCCAATACCTCGATACTCATTACCGCGTCAAAGTTATTATCAGCTACGGGCATATTGGTAATATCTGACTTGATATCTATTTGGCTATAGTCCCAATCATCGGTATGCAAGCCCTCATCATTGGCGCTCTTGCCTGCGTATTCTCCGAAATCTTGGCTGACGTATTCCAAGTGGCCACAGAATTTTTGGTATCGGCATTCACCGGCCCCGGCATCCAAAATTTTCAATCCGGCCGGCAAGTCAGCCAATGTTTTTTCCAGCCACGCTTCTCTCGTTTTTTCATTTTTTATGCCCACGTCGGTGTATAAATAATTTTTAATACCCCGAGCGAGTTTATCTTCCTGGCCGCTTATTTTAAATAATAATTTAATAATGCTACTAAGAATATTTTTTACTTTATTTTTAGCTTTTTTTAGAAAAAGGTAAGTATTTTTTTGTGTTATCATTTTTAATTCCTTCCGGTCTATTTTTTTGGGATAATTTTTCAAAAAATATATCATTCTCTCAAAATATGATTTTTCTGTGTCTTGGTAATCAATCTCATTTTCTGCGATCACTCTATTCTCGCTATGCTTTAAGTTTTGTTTTATATAATCTCCATGATCCTTTTCCAGATTTTCTCTATTTTTTGTATTTGACTGTTCCACGGGCATAGTGGAATCCTTGTCTCTGGCCTTGCCCCATTCTACTGGCGATTTATAATCAATCCAAAAAGATCCGACTCTCCAGCCATATTGTTCCCAGGCTCGAAGTGATAGATCAGCCTCATCCAAATTGCATGGCGCGTAGTTTTCATTGAGATAATCCAGTCTTCGCAAATAATCCATTCGGAAAGCCACTGGTCCGCGGTTTATGATATCTCTTATGACAAAAACATTTTTAGGCAATGTGCCTGTTTCTCGTGAAGCAAAATTAGTATATTCTTCGTGTCCCTTATCCATCCTTTTTATATCGTGTGCGCTTCTGGACGTTACCGCCAAGACGTCGTCAAATTTTCTAAGCGGATAAGCCAATCTCCTTTCCCAGCCATACTCTTTGATAACCATGTCATCCTGTAGTGTGATCATATAATCCTCTTTGGCTAGCTTAAACCCGACATTGTTCGCTCTCGTTTCATAGACGTTGGGGGTATCTCTAATTATTAAATCATTGAGCCTCTCTGGCCGGTGTTTTTTTATATATTCCAAAGTCAAAGGTTTTGTGTTGTCGGTACAGCCGTCAAAAATCAGAATCAGATTGAACGGCGTAGTGGTGTTTTTGAAAATACCGTATAACACTCGCTCAATCAGATCTTCTTGGTTGAAGATACTCAAGACAATATCTAATTTTTCTAAAGGTTTAACTTTTATTTTGGTATTAATGTCTTTAACTTTTACTTTTTTAAAATAATGTTTTATAGCGCTATCAAATTGTTCTAAATTTATTTTATTAGCCCTAAGCAAACTTGCATATTCACACAAAACCCCATTATTTATGGCCATATAGCCTTTTGTTAACAAAAGAAACTTAAGCCATGCAATGCGTACTGGTGCAATAATATTATTTATTTTTTTAGCCATTTTTTTTCTATATGGCAAAGTTATTCTTTTATAACTCATTTTAAGAGATGTTATTTTCTATAAAGTCTACTACCTGGTGACTAAAGTCTTTCCACCTATAGTCATCGATCGCGCATTGTCTTATATTGGGCATTTGTTTATTTATTTGCCCATAATTGTCGACTACGTATTTCATCGCATCACACAACTCGTTAACCCACTTTTTTGGCTCCGGACTCAACATTATTTTTGGCACATTATTCCAATCAACTCCAGTATAGGGAGAAATTATTGGATATAGTCCGAAAGACATTCCCTCAAGGGCTGTCGCGCTTTGCCCTTCGGCGAATGTCGGACAAAGCATGCAATCAGCCTCGGCGTGTATTTTCAAATATTCAGACTCTCTGTTGGAAATAAAACCGTGATAAAAAACATTACTAAAATTCTTCATATGATTAAAAGCATCTATTGTTCCTTTGGCGTAGGGTTCGCTACCAAAGATATGAAGTTCTATTTTCTCTTGATATTTTCTACTCAAATTTTTCCAAGCTTCCGCTAGATGCCAAAAACCCTTGCGAAAATTAGGATAAGCGGCAGTAAATGTAAATTTTATTTTACTCCTGCCTCTCTTCTCAAAATCAGGCACAAAATAGTCATAATCTATGCCGGCCCGGAACATCTTAATATTTTTTATGCCATATTGTTTGTAGGTCTCGGCGGTATAATTATTGCCAGCCCCGATAAGGTAAGTTACCATATCAAAAAGACTTTTATCAACCGGAGTTTGCTCATAGCGTAGCTCGTCGTCTCCGAGACCGACACGCCTTATTTCTTTTTTCATAAAAGGATTGACTATCTGACTGCATGCATAATTAATCTCCAGAAAGGAGGGAATTTTTTTAACCCTAGCAATTTTTAATGGACCTTCGGCTTGTCGGAAAACCGTAAATAAGCAATCAGCTTTTAGCCAATCTTTATCCTTTATTTTTCCTCCCTCATCATTAGTCATATCATAATCAACGCTGTATTTAGCTAATAAATGACCGCGTCTTTCCATTTCTTCCGAAATATGATGAAAGGTGAACCAGCTTGACTCTTTAGGACCGGCTGATCGTCGGTTATGAATATAAAGGCAGTTCATAATTTAAATTTTGGTGCTTGCATAGAACAGCTCTACACAATTTGATATTTTTTAATGAT
>DAOOPA010000007.1:0-31967 GCA_035388025.1 bacterium | reverse complement strand
GGAAAATCATTAAAAAATATCAAATTGTGTAGAGCTGTTCTATGCAAGCACCTTAAATAAATATGAAGAATACCGAACTTTTTATCTTGGCTTAAGTGAAGAGGCTCGAGGCTTAATAAAACAATTAATCAACAGTGAACAAGAACTGACGCGACAGCATCAGTTATCTTGGCAAGTGGCCGAAGAAGAATTAGAAAAAATAATTTCCTCAATGGAACAAGGTTACGGACAAATAATCTCCACTCAAGAATATTTATTATTAAATAAAAAATTAGAAGAAAAAAATAGCCAGCTAGTCTTGGATTGTCAGCGTTTTTTAAAGCACATTGAGCAGATAGTAAGCGAACATACCCTGCCTGTTAATTTTATATCATATGAAAATATTAAGAATGACAATGAACTAAATCCATTCGGCGGAACCGAAGCTGATGTTCCGCTATTATTACAGCACATAGACCATCCTGCCCTGCGGAGGTTGATAGAAAAAGATTTGGGTATTTCTTTTTTGGAAATGGAGCGCCTACCCCAACACCACTTGGCTCGTTTTCTGGGTAAAGGGAATGGCGAGACGTTCCAAAGGTTGCGTTCTATTTTAGCAGAAAATCCCGAATATAAACAAAGCTTTTTAAATTCTTTTGTGGTTGTGGCGGAAGATATTGACTATGGGGAACAATTATTGGTGTTG
Organism: bacterium; assembly: GCA_035388025.1. GTDB lineage: Bacteria > Patescibacteriota > Patescibacteriia > UBA2196 > GWA2-42-15 > JAAZMX01. The sequence continues at coordinate 31,282 of DAOOPA010000007.1, read as the reverse complement.
GCTGAAAAACTCAAGTCCGATCCGGCCGAAGGCAACCGAGTATTTGGTACTTACGCCAAATTTATTAAGGAGTCATATGGTTCGGTAAACTCAATTTTGAATAGCTTGAGAGAAGAATTCCCTGATTTGGAAATTTCAGAGGATTTAGTTTTACAAGCACTGCTTAGTCGCGGTAAAGATTATTTTGTAGAACTGAATAACTCACTTAGCGGGGATCGCGAGACAAGCGAGGTGGTTGATGAATTTATTCGGGAGCTTAATGAGGAAACACCTCAAGAAAAAATTGTCCGTTCTCAATTCAAAATGATTGCATCTTTGCTGGAAAGAAACGACATTAATTTAAAAGAATTTGAGAATAAACAAGCACTGATTCTAAAAAATTTAATGTCGCCGGGAGCCAAGGCCTTAACTTTCAGAGCCCTGGCTAGGATGGGCAAGCTTGAACCCATTCCAGAAATTCATTGGCGTGTTGATCGGACATCAGAAGAATACAATCTTAGATTTGGTATTGATATAAATAAATTTTTATTATTACGTGCAAAACAATCTGGTGAGGGGAAAAAACAAACCTTACTGGAAATAGGGCCTGGCAGTGGAGTCAGTAAACGGGAAAGGGTGGATAAAGGGTTGACTGAAGCTTATCAGGATTTTGCCCTTTCAGACAAAATCTATTATCCTCTGTCTCCGATTATCGAAAAATTGATTGATTTTAATAAATTAGAAGGCGAGCTAAAAATTTCCATAGAACCAGAAGAGCGAAGAATGGTCGCCGACTTCTTATATAAAACTTTGGTTATTAAATTGAGCGAAACCAGTAAAGACAAATTTGAATATGATCAGGGGGCCCAAGACCTCTTGGCTCAAGATATTAATGGACTAAAACAACTACTCCCCCAGCTGTCCGAACGCTTAAAGATAGCTGATGAGGTCCCGAGCAATATCAGTAGTCGTGATAATGAGGGCCAGGTAATATATCCAAATAAAATAAAATTATCCGATTTATCTTTAAACATTAAAAAAATAAAAAATCTCCTAGATGAAAATCTTGAAGATTTTCTAAGGGAAGACTGGCAGACCCTTGATTATTATCAGCTAATTGACGCCTTCTCGGCCAACGTGATGATTGGCGACATTGGAGAGATTAAGAGATTACAAGATGGGCAAATTGATATTGAGATCGCTGCTCGCTCTTCGGTCTATGCCCGCGGTGAAAAATATCAAGACTTTCTTGAGGCACTTTTTGCCAAATTGTCTGTTGGCGGGACAACGATTGACGATAGTATACGCGACAATGACGGCTGGTATTATCGCATAGCTGAAGTTTTAGAGGCTAGGCAAGCAAGACCTGAACTAACAAATAATTTTGAATTTCTAGTTGTTCTTGGGCCAGGCTTCCCAGGTGAGGATCTTTCACAAGACAGGGCACCTTTGGCAATGTATATTACCCGAGACGGGTCATCAAAAAAAACTATAGAGGAATGCCTCCTTCCCGGCTATGAGCTAGTGACAATTGAAGAATTAGCCAACGATAGCCATTATCTAGAAAGTCTAGATAAAACAGGACTAACACATCAAGCGGTAAGAAAAGTACTCTCCCAAAGAAATATAAGTTTAAACTAATTAATTTTTTCCTCTTTTTTAGCACCTAAAAAGTTCCATATTAATTCAAACATCATCCTAAAATTTTCCGCCAATTCTTGATTGTCAATAAGCACGCCCGTTGGATTATCTTTTTTAAAGGTTATTAAGGAAACTAATTGGCCAACAATTTTTACATCCATGCGAAAAGGAAATTGGCTGGTGGGAATGAACCTTGTTTCTCTCATTTCCTTTTCATTGGTAGGATTTATGGGATTGTCTGAGGGGGCAATAACGCGATTAAAAATATTATGTTTAACTCTTTTCTTGGGATAGTCCTTAGAATATTCCGGAATGAAAGCGGCCATCTCACCTTTATCTTCGATACTGTCAATATTTTTACCCTGCTTTAATAATTCTTCATAAATTTTAATTATTCCTTCTTTGCCTTCATAAAACTTCACGCCCGGACGGTTTTGGGCGGAGTTGTAGAAAGAAATAAAGTCCGGCAAAACAGCGTCGAGTTTACTCTCGGCGGTTTTTATTTGACTGACGCGACTTTCCAAATATTCTTTGAGAGCATAGGGGTGTTTGGCGCGAAATTCAATAACGGCGCCGGATTCGTCTTTTTCCACGATCCCCTTTTTGACCAGATCTTCCAAAATACTATAAACCGTGGTGCGCTTCAAACTAGTTTCCGGCAAAATTTTGCTGGCTGGGGTTTTGCCATGCCGAAGCATGATTTGATAAATCTCAGCTTCTTTGTCCGACAATCCAAGCTGGGTCAGGATGGGCTGGTCGGTATTTACTGGGGAGTTGTTGTTTTGAATAGACATAAAAAGTGTTGTTAAATTGTTTTATGTTTCTATTGTTTCATGGTTTCATTGTTCCATTACTGAAGCTGTTTATCAGTAATGGGTAATGAGTCAAGAGGAATGGATTAAATTTTATTGCCTGTCGCTCGGATAAGACCATTAAGTAATTTTCTAACATCGTGAGCTTTCAAACCAAGCTCGGCACACTTTTCGGTGTTGATATAGCCAAGATCCCGAGATAAGATCAAGAAATTCTGTACTTCCGAAATAGATCCACGAGCTTGGTAATAAAACTTAATCTTATCTTTATAATGATACCTAGAAAAACCCTCAGCGATGTTGGCAGTTATTGAGCTTGAAGCCCTTCTTATTTGGCTAGTAACTCCATATATTTCATGGGCGGGAAATTGCTCCGTTATTTTGTAAATTTTTAAAACTAATAAATGGGCCTCTTTCCATGTACTTAAGTCATAAAAATTCTCTATTTTACCAGTCATATTAATAAAGTAAAAAACCATTAAAATCCGCTACTCTTTACTTATTACTCGTTGCTCGTTACTCATTACTTGCTATTTTATAGCCCTCGCCCGACCCATAAGCTCGTGTCGTTTACAACCCTTTTCTACCTTAATTATATTCCCACAAAACCTTTTTGTCAATACTTTTCGTCAAAATTTAATCAATTTTGGCGATTTTTATTATCTTTTTAATCAATTAAAATCGGATTTGTCGTAATTTTTGTAAAATTCTTGACATTTATCGTTGACAATAATTGACATATATGTTATAGTGCTTTGATACGATAAAAAAGCGAAGAAAAGTCAAGCAGGAACAGAACCTTTAAAACTTAAGAGGAGAGACCCCGCCCAAAGTTCGAATTCGTGCTTTTAAACCTAATGTTTGGAAGCACGGAAACGCCTGACGGCTTTCGCCCTACTATCCCAGAGTTATCTCAATAATTTTGAGTGGGGCAAGGCATGCCCCATAGATATTGCAACTGGGCGGTAGATATACATTTATTATTATTAATAACGGACCCTCTCCTCACCTATTAGGACAGGGTCCTTTTTATTTGGAGAGTGGTGTAGAGGAGAGAGACAATCTTACTATGATGGACATAAACCATATAATTATTCATCCATAAGTTAGAAAGATAAAACTCATCTTCACCACCTTCCTTGTTAAAGAGGAAGAAAGATCGAACGAGCAAATTGATCTTTTAAATAAACTTTTAAATATCACTATGGCCAAAGTCGCCGACTAAAGGCGGTGATGGTCTAGCGAAGAATTAATGTTGTGGGGTGCTCTCTTGAGGAGAGAATTGTAGCCCCTAGCATTAATTCCTTGGGAGGTTTTAGGGCAGTAGATTTAGTTGCCGAGCTCCAACGCTCGTCTGGAACGGCGATTATTCTCACCTAGAGCTGAACTAAGAGTGCCCTTCGAATTGAAGTCCCGAGTAATCGGGAAATCAAGCCGAAGGAGTGGGTAGAAAAGTAATTAGTAACTCGTAACTCGTAACTAGTAATTAGTAAAACTTTTTAAACACTCCTGCGGCAGAAGCCGAAAAAATGTTCTTTGAAAAACCTCTTTGGTGATTTTTGCTCAATATAAATAGTGAGTAGAAATAACCAAGGAGGAAGAATGAAACACTTTTAAGCGCCTTGGCCGATGGCGCGGACACAAGTAGTCGGAACCAAACCGCTTCCTATTTTCCCCGATTTGAGGGGAGCGGACGCCACAATCGGGGCGAGTGAGAGGGAATGAGTCAATAAACTCTCGCTCGTAACGGTTTCCTGGTTTACCAACATTAAACCAGGTGCTCCCCCGAGAGCCGCCACCCAGCAACTCTGCGGCTCTCACTTTTTCTAAACCTTACAGCCCAACTCGAGGGGTTGGAAGGATTGGAAAAGGAGAGAGATTATTAATATAAAATGCCTATGTGATACAGCTGGAATATTTGTTTATTTAGCTGCCATGCTCGCAACTAAATAAACAATCTTCTCGCTATATCTTTCTAAAATTTCAAAATCAAAGAAATTTTGTCCCCGGTCAAAGGGGAATTTTATAGAGAGAAAAAAGCGCGTACGTTGAAAAGTGAATATCAAATGAGTAGTAAACAAATCCCTTTTATTGGCCTTGGTATGGTAGAAATAGTCTATTATATTCAAGGTCGCCAAAGGGTTTTGTTTGCCCTTAAAATTTAAATCAGTGACGGGTTGCCACGTCATAAACAAGACACTAGAGAGTGACGGCAAATAACTCTCCCCAAGCCATGGAAAGGAGAACTATCATGGCTAACGAACAAAACAAAACGCCCCGGCCCATCGTGGTCGGGAAAAAAGCTGTCGCAAATTACGCTCTAGCCATAGCCACCCGGCTTGGTGAAGGGCAAAAAACCATCACGCTCCGGGCCCGCGGAAGATTGATCGGTCTGGCGTTCGACGCCGCCAATATGGCGGTGAACATGCACCAGCCGGTAGAGCGGGGTGAGGTCAGCTGGGGTCAGGAAACTGCCCCCGGTGGTGCTGGTAAGATGGTGAGCTACGTGGAAATCGAGATGGTCGGGAAGGAGGCGTAGCATGTTGACGCTGAATTCCGGCCAATTCGCGGCCAAACTGCCGGCTTGGATGAGCGGCAAAATGATTGCTCTTGTTGCCGGCCCTCCGGGGACCGGCAAAACCTTTTTGTCCCGGAAAATCGCCATCGATGAGTTCGGCCAGGAGCTGGTAGAAGTCCTCGACGGTGGAAATGAGAACGACTGGAAAGCCCTATTCCCGTACAAAACCCCAGACGGCCATATTGAGCTGGGGAAAGCGATGAGGGCTTCGGGCTATCAATTGCTCAACGGCCAGTTGAAAAAAGTCAGCAACGGCGGAGTTCTAGTGGTGGACGAATTTAATAGAGTCCCACCGGAACTCAAAAGCCAGTTTCAGTTGCTGGCATCGGAACGCATCGTCAACTGGCCTGATGGCGGCCAGATGGATCTTGACATTGCCATCGTGTCGACCGGCAACGACAAGGACCTGGGCGTGGAAGAAGCGGCCAGGGCTGAACTTGACCGGTACGACCTGATCGTGTGCCTAATGCCGACCATTGATGAGATGGCGGTTATCACGGCAAGCGAGGCGGGCATCCGGTTGGAGGTCGCCAAGGTCCTCGTCGAGTCAGTTCGCGCGCTCGGTGAAAAGCTAGACCCGAAAAAATTTCATCAACCGGAAGGACTTCGGATGATGATTTCCATCGGCAAGTTGATTCAGACCGGCACGCTCGGACCGGTGGATGTATTTCGCACTGCGGCTGAACGCTGCTGGCCAATCGGTCGTAGAGGCGCGGAGAAATATCGGGCGGAATTTGATGGTCTTGTCGCCGACATCGCCGGGCAGTTTGCCGGTAAGATGGGAAATATCACCAATGTCGCTGACAAAAATGCCACTAATGCGTCCACGGCTATGGCAAATACCACCGCACCAGCCACCTTGCACGACCTGCTGGCCAGTCTCCACGACTCGACCATCTCGCAGGTAAGTGCGCAGGTTATGCCGCTGCCAAGGCCCTTTAATTCCATTATGCACATTTTTATTAGTGCATTTGGAATGGGTGTTGCCAAACACCTGTCCACGCAGTGGATGGCAAAGGCGACGGTAGCGGAGCGCTCCGGCGTGAAGGTCCACTTTGGTAAGGACGGCAACCCGGACTCGATTGAGTTCCGCGACGCCGACCGCCACGAAGTGGAAAAGTTCTGCCGACTGATGAACGCGTAAAAAAACAGTGTCCACCCACTGTCACCCAAATCTCCCGAGGAGTGGATAGGGAGAAAAAAATCGTTCTTTAAATTGCATTATCGGACTGGAGTGAGAGATGTACTTCTTGCTCCTTTCCATTTTTAGATTACTGATTTATGTGTTTACTACTCACCAAAAATATGAATTGGTAATCTAAATTGTGGAAATAAATTAAATTAATCTAACGGCCTATTGCGGCCACCAACTAAAGGAGGACAAAAAATGGATCCAAAAATTCAGGGACTAGAGGTCCCAATCCATTTGCAAAAGTTGGCCCGCAAGATTGTGGGCCGAGAGGTAGAGATTTTTTTGGGTAAGAAGAAGTCAGCCACGGACGGCGAAAAGATTTTGGTTTTCGAGCCGTCTTTGCGCTGGCCAAAACTCGCGCCCAACGCCCATGACGATATGCGCCGGAAGTCAACGGCGCATGAGGCTTCCCACATCAAACGCTTTAAGGGTGTGTCGGCGGATGAGTTTTACAAAATTTACGCCGACCCCCTGTCACCCGGCACAAGCTCTATTCCCTATGTTCGCAAGATCATGAACATAGTGGAAGACGCTCTGGTTGACCAAGATGCTGGCAAGGAAATCGGCCAGGAAGTGGTCGACCGGGTGAACCGTTTCTATGTGTGGAATCGTCAGGGCGGTACCCGTCTGTCTCTGGCCGAGCTGGAGACGATGGGTAGCCAAGGGATGTGTGCGGCTTTTATAGAAGCTGTGTACCAATATGCTCTGTACGGCAAGATTATTGAAACGTACCAGAGCAAAGGGCTGGACACAGCCGCGGAAAAGGCATGCAAGGCCAGAACTGCTTTTGGCGCAGGATCAATCTCCAGGGAACAAGCTATGCGACAAGTCCTGGATGTCCTGCGTCAATACTGCCCACCGCCGTGGGAACTGCCTCCCGAGTACCAACCACCACAAGGAAATTCTGGTGGTTCTGGATCCGGTTCCGGAAACGGAGAAGGATCTGGCGAAGGTGATGGCGACGGAGATGGTGAAGGCGACGGCGAAGGTGATGGTAGTGGTAATGGAAGCGGGAAAGGAAAAGGCAAGGGAAAGGGCAAAGGAGAAGGAAACGGAGAAGGTGAAGGCGACGGAGAGGGTGAAGGTGAAGGCGACGGGAAACCGGGCGAAGAAGGCAAAGGTAAAAAAGGAAAACCGGGTGAAGGCGACGGGAAAGAAGGAGAGAAAGATGGCGAGGGCTCCGAAAGTCAGGGTGGTGGCGATGGTTCGCCTTCTGATTCTGACAGTCGCGGCGCTGAAATTGGCGCTGGTGCTGGTGACCCGCGGGCGATTGAATCCGCTCCGGAGAAACGCTTTGAGGATAATAATCTCGAGGCGTTGCTCAAGATGTTGGAGCGGGTAATCGCTGAACGATCAGATAAAACCGGCCGTGGAATTCCACGTTGGAAAGTCTGGTCTCCGGGTCGACAAATCTCTTCGCCGGACGAAATACAACGCTATCAGGAGGACGAATACTTCGGTATAGATCCCCTGCAAAGACGTTGTATCCGGCGGCGGGATATGCCCCGCCACTTATTGGCAATCTTCCTTGACTCCTCCGGGTCAGTGGGGGACAAGCTGTTCTCCATGCTTTACCGCGTATGCGGTGAGATGGCCCAAAAGGTTGCTGACCTTGAGGGTTGTTATCTGGGAGTGGGCCAGTTTTCCGGAGGCGCATCGTGGGTGCTCGAACCGACCCGTGATGTCGCGGTGATCCGGGAGTTTGCTGATACGACCCCGAAACGATTATATTCTGGTGGAACCACGGTGGGCGAGATCTACGGACTGCTGCCTAACTGGTTCTCCGGCTACAAGACCGCCGACCTAGTCGTCTTGACTGACGGATTTGTGGAGGATGGCAAGCAACTGGCAGGGTCGCTGGAAGCCTCCCACACGGAAACCGCCTGCGAGATAAAACTTCATGGCGTGGTCATTCGTCAAAAAAGAGACACAACCGTGAAGCAGTTCGAAAAAGCCAAGGACCAGCTGCCGGAATTCGTCCGCGTCTGGCACCTTGGCGAACATGAATAAAAAAATAAAACACAAATATAAAGGAACAAAAAAAATGGCAGAAGAAAAAGAGGACCGGTTTGATATCCGCCACGTCACCACGTTTGTGGCGGTGCTGCCTGGTCTGCCACTGGAAGAAGTCATGAAAAAATTCAGTGGCCAACGGACGCCCAGAACCTTGGCGGCGGCCCGGCGGATCGCAGCAAAAAAGCGGGAGATTAAAATCCCCGCCAACCTGCTAAAAAAACTCCACCGCCTCGTCGGTGGGTTTGATTTTTCAAAAATAAAAAATGAAAGACAAAAATTCAAGGCGGAGAGCTACGCCGCCAATAACAAAATGTATAAAATAGTCATCGGGGATTTGGAGGTGGTGATCCGCCCCAATGACTATGTATATGCCCTCCTGTACTATCGGGGAATAAATTGCGCCTATCTGGGATATAGTGGGTGGCAGGACCAAGAGCCATGGAGGGACAAAGGGGTGGTCCGTGGAGCGGCAAAAAGCCTCGGAAAGGAGGAAGAAATTAAATAGCACAACGAGTCTGAATGGTTAAAGCAACTCAACTGTTCAGACTCGGCTCTTTTAAAATCATTATCCCAAGATGATGATTTCAAAAGGGCGCTAAGCCCTAAAACAAAAATCAAAGAGAACAGGAGGTTATAATGTGGCGTGCTCCGCCTAGCTATTAAACCGAAGGCGGCACCTGTGCCCGCTCGCAGGTATCCTATCTCGGGATATTTCGGGGTCGGTTGCAATTTGCCAAATAATAACTCTAGTGAAAGTGGGTTATTATTCTTCCGCATACTAGAAACATTCTTTTTCTCTCGGGAGAAAGAAGTGAATAGTTATCCTTGTTTTTTGGGATCAGGACAAAAAGCGATCGTAAGGGAGTAGAAGAGCGCCGAACGGCCGCTCCCCGCTGTGGTACAGCGGTATCAAGTTTCTCAGTTTTCTTTCGATGCCTGGAAGTTCACAGAAAAAAATTGGGGACAGATGAATTTTTTCGTATTTATTTTGTCTGTCGGTCCAAAAATACGGCGTTTCTGAAAAGATTTAGTTAATTGTTCTTTTCGGAGATGTAACTGGCGTGTTTTGTACAGCTATAAACTGGGTAAAGTAATTTATCCTGATAAGCTGTCAACACTTTTGATGGTACTGCGGTATCGTCAATAGATAGTGACCCACTGCTTGGGCGGCTCACCAACCACCCGGGACTCACGCTAGAACAAACAAAATACCGCTCACGATTGCTTTTATTCCTCGGTGTAATCGTAAGCGCTAATGAACAAAGGGAGAAAGGTAGGAGGCTTTACCTGTATGTGTTCCTGCCTTTTCTAAAAACAAACAGGTGACCACCGGATTTTTTTGCGGAATTGTAGGACCCGGATGGCCCGAATTCACAAAACCGCCGTAAACGAAAGTTTTTTAAGTAATTAGTTGTACTTTCGTTTATGCAAAGAACAACCCCGCTAAACCCGGCTTTACTTCTTGCGTCGTGGTTTCCAACTATGGTTAGCGCGCCGCTATTTTTAGCAGATGAGCGGCAAAACTGCAAGATATGTGTCAGAACAGGGCTGAGAAGATTTTTAGTATCTTATCAAACTGGAAAAGATCTCCCTCCTGACACACAAAAAAGACCTTTCAGTTGTTTCCGGCTGTTAGTTGGCGGTCGGGAAGAGAATACCAGCAACGGTCGTTGGCAGAATAACAATAATAACTACCAAAACATCCCACCAAACAGTTATTATTGCTGACGACGATGTCAGGATAAGTAGGCGTGGCGCCGAAACCTATTTTGATTTTTAAAATAGAGCCGGCTCATTAGCTATTGGCTAAAAGTCGGAATGCTTATCCGCACCAGACTAATACTAAACACAAAACACGAAAAATTACTAAAATACCAAAAAATAGTCTGGGTTGATTTGGTTGTTTGCCTAATGCTTGCCACTCTGCGACGGTAGGGTCGGTTGGTATAAGGTGAAATATAAACTAACTTGCTAGCCACGAGTTTAGTCTTGTCGCGAGTAATACCAACTCGCGCTGTTCAGCCAAATCGGAAATGCCACTTGGCAGAACGTCTTTTCTTTACGAAACATTATTCCTTTCAATAAACTCAAAAACAAAGAAAAGATATTTCGCCGTTCCGGTGTCAACCAGCTTGTTGTCCAAAAGACGATTGGAAAAGACACCAAAAAACAGTTGCCCAAGTGATGGGCAAGACAAGTAAAGATCAAGGGTTGGGAGTCTGCGTTCACCTTTGTGTGGGCGTTGGCCACGATTTCTTTTCCTTGGTTGGTCACCAATAGGGCAAAATACCAAACACAAATAACACTAGCCCTGTTGAGGTTCACGGCGCACCTAAAGCCGCCAAAAAGTTTTAAAGCACTTGAAAATGGAAGAGTATTTTTCTCTTCCAATTTCCAAAGTTATTCAAAATTAATTGGATGATTTTGGAAAGGATTTGTTTAATTAAAACAAAAAACAACCCAGAAAGGAGGAAATATGAACTGGGTTGGAAATCTCGGGAGTGGCGAGCCGGTCTATGACCGCCCAAACTCCCACCTTCACGAGGAAGTTGTCGCCATCCTGCCGGAGGCGCTGGTAAAAATCAGCTCCGATGGGCGAGATTTTCTCAAAGAGGTGGTTGAGTTCAGCCACCCCGTCGGAAAAAGTATCTGCGTCGTCACCGGGCCTGACGACCAGATAGTATACGCGCAGAGGCCAAAGCGTTTTGGACTCTCTCGGTTCGTGGTCAATCGCGAGCCGGAAAGTTGCTCGAGCGTCGTCGTGATCCTCAAGAAGGCGGAGGATGTCGGCGGGTATATCCTAATTACCGCCTTTGTAGGTGGTCTTTCCGAACCCGAACCATGGGATCGGAACACCACCCCCGCGTCCGCAGATTTTTGGGCGAACCATGCCCTGATCTGGGGATGTGAACCGATAGTTTCCGGCACGGAAACGACTCGGTGCCCTTGGTAAAATCTGAAAGGAAATCAGCGTCGCGCTTTTTGCTGGTTTCCTTTCTTTCACTCGCTCATAGCTTGATTTGCGAACTAACTCTCTCCGGTACGCAATATAGCCGTGGGCGGATGAAAGAAAACAAAAATAGTTCTTTGAAAATTTTAGTTGGTTCTTTTTGAAGATTAAAAATATTTTCTTTAGAAAGAACCAACTAAACTCCCGCTAAGCGGGACCGTACCGGACGGATTCCGGGAATGGCCAATCCCTAGAAAGGAGAAAGCCATGAAAAAGATTTGGAGCAAAGAGGAAGGTCTCCAAGCCCTTGCTCTCCTGGTGTGGGAACACACCGGGATATGTGAGCACCTGTTGTGCTCACATATGGCAGGGGCTGGAATGCCCCTAGCAGCCTATGATTTAAAAGGCTGCGTTAAAATTCGGCTTGAGCGGGGGGTGCTGTATCTCCCGAAAGCCGAATAAAATAATTTTTTTTGGCAGATCTCTTTGATCTATGGGAATAAACCCCGTCTGCCCTGTGAGCGCGTTGCTCGCAGAAAAAAATAATTCAGGTTGAAAAGAGAAGGAATGTCACGTATGGGTGCAGTGACAATATTCCTAAACCTGACGCGCTGGATTATTCTAAACTTACTAAAACGACTTCGTCGGTATGAGTTTGGAATATAGTTTACCAATTTAATGGTAAATGAAGGGAGCGGATGAGAATGGGACCTCCCCCAGTCGTAGCCGGATAGTCCGGTAAGGTCGCAACGCCTCTGACTTTTCGCACAAAGTCATGCCTCTTGCCTTCAGAGTTTTTGAAATAAAACTCTGCCCGAAAGCCCTGATGCTTTTTTCAGGACGTCTTCACACCCGCCTCCGGTGAGGAAGAAAATTTGTGCGACTTTAAAGCGCCAAAAGCACAGGCGCTATCAAGGCCAGAAGTGGCCAAGATAAAAGTTGTGCTTAGCATTAAAATAAAGGAGTAAAGCACTTTTACTCCCAATTTCTCTGGTTTTGATAATGAATAGATCCCCGGATCTCCCCCGCAAAAATCAATGCGCGGTCGTCCGAGGATGACAATATTATTATTGAAGCTGGAGAGATTGGAAATCGCTCTTTGAAAATTTTTGCCACCACTTTTGTTTCTTAAAAAAGAAATAGAGGCGGTGGCAAAAGCTTCATAGTTTTTCTCCTTAAAATCGCCAGGGATAATACTGGGCTGCCTGGCGCAATGACGCGCCAGATCACAAAAGGGAGAGACTATGAATACCAATTTCAGAATTCAACTGTTCAACGCAGATATTAAATTGCGTAGAGCAGTTGACGCGGGCGGCTTTGACCCGCAATCCGGCTTCTCTGTTCGGGAGATTGTGGACTTTGTTCGCAATCTACCTGAGGTGGGTAATGCAGAGCAGTTGGCGCAAGCCAATGCTGTTCTGCGCCGGAATGGGTTTGCAAATTAAACCCTAGCCACCCCTTGCCAAGCCGCGCGCACCTCGTAGCTTGGCATCTTTATCAAGTTTCTAAATGAAATATTTGGAAATTTGATGAAGGATATAAAATTGAAAATTTCTACCGGCTTCAGGGCGGAGGCGGGGGAATAATTGACTGCTGTTTTTCTCTCTCCTCACAGCGGCCAATATTCCTAGCCTCCGCTTTGGAGCTGAAAGATAGTCCCGCCCCGATAGCCATCGGGGCGGGGTTTTATTGACTTAATATTTTTAATTGGATATAATTGGATATAGTTTGATATAGCCAAAAAATAATTGCCTTTTAAAAACTGCCCCGGAATGGTGGGACAGTTTTTTAAATCTTAGATTTTGATCTCAACACCGTATTTTTTTATTTCAGAAATAAGCGCTGATCCTTCTCGAAAATCTTTGGGGGTGTAGCCTACCGGCTCGATCGCCAAGCCTCTTCTTCTTTTTTGCCACAGATATTGCAAGCCAGACCAAGAGTCCTTAAAATTGGGGGAGACAATACAAAGATCAATATCGCTCCAAAGATGATGGTTTCCTTTGGCGTAAGAACCAAAAAGAACCGCCCGGCTAATAGGTAGCTGGTCTTTTTTTAAATCAGACAAATATACCGATATCTGTTTTTTTACTTTTGGTGGTATTCTTTTTTTAACCATAAAAATATTTCCTGACAAATTAAAAAATGTTTTTTGGTAAAAGCTGGGGTGCATTTTTTATAAAAAGAATATTTTTCCTCTTCGTAGCGCCCGGCGATATTAAAGGTAGTAATAATTTTTAGATTGATAAATTTGTTTTCTGGTAATTCCAACTTGGCCAACTCTGCCAGACGCACCAAGTCGTGTATGTGTGGAGATTCTTTTTTTGTCCCCAACAACACCAAACCTTTTAATAGCTTTTCTATAGATAAATGGCAAAAAAACAAACAGGCATCATAATGCTTGGCTTTTAATAAATCCTTGGACACAAGCCAGCTGCGTTCGGCTGAATCGCGCCAGTGTTTGGCTCTATTTTTGGGGCTGATGACCATATTATTAATATAATAAATATAGCATAGAAAAAAGCCCTTGACAATCCTCCCCGAACTCTGTATCATATAGGTACGTGAACTTAAGCAGGTCTAGAGGCCAATTTCCAAAAGAAACCGCTTAAATAAATATATATGTAAACAATCCTAGTACATTTTAAAAGTTTGTGAGAAGAACAGTGATATTTTGGGTTCAAAATATTACTGTTTTTCTTTAACAAAAAATCCGCCAGTTGGCGGAGGAACAAATATTAAGGAGTGTGAGGTTTTAGAAATTTTTTATAATTTAGCAATTTAATAGTTATAACGTCTATTAACCTAGTTTTTTGAAGTTGAAGTGAACTTTTTAGTTCAATTCAAACTTCCTTTAATATATAGAGCTATTTAAACTCAATTTTTACTAAGAGTTTGATCCTAGCTCAGGATGAACGCTGGCGGCGTGTCTAAGGCATGCAAGTCGAATGCCCTTCACTAAGTTTTCGAATAATTCGAAAACTTAGTGAAGGGCATGGCGAACGGGTGAGTAACACATTGGTAACCTACCCCCGAGACGGGCATAACTCCTCGAAAGAGGAGATAATTCCCGATGGTTTCCGACATCGTAAGGTCGTCGGAATAAAACTCCGGTGCTCGGGGAGGGGCCTATGCCTGATTAGCTAGTTGGTGAGGTAATGGCTCACCAAGGCGATGATCAGTAGCGGGGATGGAAGTCTGACCCGCCTCACTGGGACTGAGACACTGCCCAGACTCCTACGGGAGGCTGCAGTCGAGAATCTTCCTCAATGGCCGCAAGGCTGAAGGAGCGACGCCGCGTGCAGGAAGACGCCCCTCGGGGTGTAAACTGCTTTTATCTCTGAAGAAGATATATGTTTCGATGTATATCTGACGGTAAGAGAAGAATAAGGACCTCCTAATTTCGTGCCAGCAGGAGCGGTAATACGAAAGGTCCAAGCGTTATCCGGATTTATTGGGCGTAAAGCGTCCGCAGACGGTTAGATAAGTTTCTGGTTAAATTCCGAGGCTCAACTTCGGGACCGCCGGAAAAACTCTCTAGCTAGAGGGTGGGAGAGGTCACTGGAATGGCTGGTGTAGGAGTAAAATCCGTTAATATCAGCTAGAACACCAAAGGCGAAAGCAGGTGACTGGAACACTCCTGACGTTCAGGGACGAAAGCGTGGGTAGCGAATGGGATTAGATACCCCAGTAGTCCACGCCGTAAACGATGGATACTTGACATTGGCAGTCTCGACCCTGTCAGTGTCGCTCTACACAAGTTAACACCTTAAGTATCCCGCCTGGGGAGTACGAGCGCAAGCTTAAAACTCAAAGGAATAGACGGGGACCCGCACAAGCGGTGGAGCATGTGGTTCAATTCGAAGATAAGCGAGGAACCTCACCAGGGCTTGACAGCTAGCCTATGTAAAACCTTAATCGGTTTTTCTTAGTGGCTAAGACAGGTGCTGCATGGTTGTCGTCAGCATGTGCCGTGAGGTGCACCGTTAATTCGGGTAACATGCGCAACCCTCATCCTGATTTAATTTTCATCAGGAAACTGCCTCCGATAAGGAGGAGGAAGGTGGGGATGACGTCAAATCAGCATGGTCCTTACGCTCTGGGCTACACACGTGCTACAATGGCCACTACAATGGGACGCCAAGTCGCAAGACGGAGCTAACCCCATCAAAAGTGGCCTCAGTTCGGATTGAGGTCTGCAACTCGACCTCATGAAGTTGGAATCGCTAGTAAACGCGAATCAGCCTCGTCGCGTTGAATACGTTCTCGGGTCTTGTACTCACCGCCCGTCACGTCAAGGGAGCCGGTAATACCCAAATGCCGACGCACGTCGGCAAAAGGTAAGATTGGTAACAGGGACGAAGTCGTAACAAGGCATCCGTAGCGGAAGCTGTGGATGGATCACCTCCTTTCTAAGGAGAATACTCTGATTTTATATCAGGGGGCTCTCGCTCTCCACTTCGGTGGAGAGGCAGTCGACTCTATTTTTTTAAAATAGAAAGAGAGTACACAAATTCCTCATCACGCGGTGTGATGGGGTGGGCATAGACGTTATAACCATTAAGTAGCTAAACAAAAAAATCATTTTATTATTGCAGTAGTTTTTTACCCAAAGAAATAATCAAAACCACATGATATTGAGATATTATATTTAATATCCTAATATCTTGGTGATTTATTCACCTAACATATTTTATTTTGTTTCTTGATTTACTTAATTTACTTTCTGTATGTTGATGGTCAGATTGTCCCGCGTGGGCAAGAAAAAACAACCGACTTATCGAATCATTATTCAAGATAAATCCAAAGATCCTTGGGGCAAGGCTTTGGAGATTTTGGGTAACTACAATCCGCATACCAAAGATTTGGTAATCAATAAAGAGAGATTGGAATATTGGCGCGGGGTGGGCGCTCAAATGTCGGCTTCGATTAATAATCTTTTGATCAGAAAAGAAATTATCCGCGGCAAGAAAGTAAAAACCGGCAAAGTCAATACCAAAAAAAGATTGGCGGAAATAAAGAAGAAGAAGAAGGAAGATGAAAAGAAAAAACAAGAAGCGGATGCTAAAGCCAAGGCTGAAGCGGAGAAGAAAGCAGCCGAGGAAGCGGCAGTCAAAGCAGCCGAAGAGGCCAAAGCCGCGGCAGCTACACTAGTCGAGGAAGCAAAAGTGGAAGAACCAAAGGCTGAAGAAACAAAAGAAGAAGCGCTGGCAATAGAATAATACTTAATCCCCACGAAAGTGGGGATTTTAAATTTATAAATCCTAATTTCCAATGTCAAACCAAATGCCAAATTCTTAATTTTTAATTTCAAAACAATTTAGCAATATAACAATGAAACAACATTTAATATCTGATTGAATAGCCCTTGATACCCCTCTGCCTCGTTCGCATTCGGCACCTCCCCTAAATAGGGGAGGACAATAAACTTTACAAATCCTCTCATCTCCGCTATATTTAATTTTACAAGCGTCATCACCTCGGCTGTCACCGAGGAAGCTCTCCGCAGAACATCTTGTTGACATCAAGATTAGTAGAGTGGGGCGGGTAAGCCCGTTATAGCTAAATAAGGGTTAAATAATTTTATTTAACCGAATCAAGGTGGTACCACGGGTAAGGCTCGTCCTTGAAACAAAGATTAATTTTTGTTTTAGAGACGAGTTTTTTAATTTATCCTACGAATTACGAATACGATACGAATATACAAACAAAAATATGGAAAGCGAGATTATTTATAAGGAGCTGAGCTATAAGATTGTCGGTATATCTTTTGAAGTTTTTAATGAACTGGGTTATGGATATAAAGAAAAGCACTATGAAAAAATAATAGAAAAGTATCTACTTCAAAATAATATCAAATTTCACAGACAGGCCCCCTATAAAATAAATTTCAAGGGTGAAATAATTGGCACTTATTATATGGATTTTATTATTGAAGATAAAATTGTTCTAGAAATAAAGCAAGGAAATTATTTTTCTAGAAACAACATCGGGCAAATAAATGGCTATCTAAGAGCGACTGGATTAAAGCTCGGGCTATTAATCAATTTTACTCAGAGAGGCGTCAAATATATAAGAATAGTAAATTTGCCAAATTACTCAAAAAAATAATTTGTATATTAGTAATTAATTCGTAATTCGTAGGCCTATGGAACTACCAAAATCTTACTCCCCTCAAGAAGTCGAAGATAAAATCTACGAGCAATGGGAAAAATCCGATTATTTCAATCCGGACAAGTTAAACTTGCCAGAAGACGCGCCGGTATTTTCTCTGATGATGCCACCACCCAACGTGACTGGTGTTTTGCATTTGGGGCACGCTTTGGAAAATACGATCATGGACTCGGAAATCCGTTATCAGAGAATGCGTGGTAAGCGCACTCTGCTATTACCTGGCACAGATCACGCGGCCGTAGCGACGCAGGCCAGAGTAGAAAAGGAATTGATTAACTCGGGTAAATACAAAAATCCCCGCCAAGAATTGGGTCGGGAGAAATTATTGGAAATCATTCGAGAGTACTCGGAGAATTCCAAAGCGACAATTTTAAAACAAATTCGCAAGATGGGCACATCGTGTGATTGGTCGCGCTTGGCTTATACTTTTGACGAGCAAAGAGAAAAGGCAGTCAATGAGATGTTTGTCAGAATGTATAATGACGGTTTGATTTACCGGGGTTACCGAGTAGTCAATTGGTCAGTCAAAGGGCAATCCACTTTGAGTGATGATGAGTTGGTTTATGAAGAACGGCAAGCAAAATTTTATACTTTTAAATATAGTAAGGATTTTCCAATTCCGATTGCCACTACCCGACCGGAAACCAAGCTCGGCGATACGGCGGTAGCGGTTAACGCAGACGATCCGCGGTATGAAAAATATATTGGCACAGAATTTGAAGTAGAAATTGGCGCGGCCAAGCCTTTAAAAATAAAAGTTATTGCTGATCCAGCCGTGGACCCAAATTTTGGCACGGGCGCTCTGGGCGTGACGCCAGCGCATAGCCAGATTGATTTTGAGATGAAGGAAAAACATGGCTTAGACTTGATTCCGGTGATTGATCAATATGGCCGGATGACCGAAGCGGCTGGTAAAGAATACGCCGGTCTAAAGGTTTTGGAGGCGCGAGAAAAATTTGTGAATTATCTTAAGGAAAATAACCTGCTGATCAAAGAAGAAGAAATAACTCAAAACGTGGGCATGTCTGATCGCTTTGGCGATGTGGTGGAAGTCATCCCGATGCTCCAGTGGTTTGTGAGTGTTAATAAAAAAATACCCGGGCGCGGCAATAGCTTGAAAGATTTGATGAAGGAAGTTTTCACCACCGGACTTAATGGCGATCAAAATCAAAAGATCAAAATCACGCCAGAGCGGTTTGAAAAAAATTATTTTAACTGGATTGATAATTTGCGCGACTGGTGTATTTCGAGGCAGATTTGGTGGGGACACCGGATACCGGTTTTCTATAGAAAACCGGAAATTCCCAATTTCCAATTTCCAATTTCCAATGAAGCTCAAAATCTAAAATCTAAAACTTGGGACTTAAAGATCTATGGTAAGGAAACTTTTGAGAATATCAAAAATGGGACAAGGAAAGTAGAAACTCGCGCTGGTAAACCAGAAGGAGCGGAAAAATACTGGGGCGATTTTCGAGCCGGCGATGTGGTGGAATTTTATCTGGCTGATGAAAAAACGGACACCAAGGTGGCTGACGTGGCGCCAATAAGAAAAATCATTACCAAAGTTAATCATTATCAAATATTGGAAGACATGTTTGCCAACCACAAAATAACTGATATCACTACCAGCAAAGATATTGAGGAAGAAAAAGAATGGTGGCAAAGTAAACCCGATCTTTATGAAAGGATAGAAAAATATGGCATCTGGGCTTTTGAGTTGGGTGAGCCAAACAGCAATTTAGCAATAGAACAATCCAACAATGAATCTGAAATCTCTGTCGGCACGGAGGCACCGACGGGTAAAGGTTGGGAGCAAGACCCGGATACTTTGGACACTTGGTTTTCGTCAGGACTTTGGACGTTCTCCACTCTGGGGTGGCCGGGCAAGACTTCTGATCTGAAAAAATTTCACCCGACCAGCTGGATGCAGATGGGTTATGAAATATTATTTTTCTGGATGGCTAGAATGATCCTCATGTCCACCTACGCGCTCAATGAAATTCCGTTCAAAGAAGTCTATATCCACGGCATCTTGCGCGACAAGAATGGCAAGAAATTTTCCAAATCAGCTGGCAATGGTATTGACCCGCTGGATATGTGCGCCAAATATGGTACCGATGCTTTGCGCATGTCTCTTATTTCCGGAGTAACACCGGGTAATGATGCCAAATTTTACGAAGACAAAGTGGTGGGCTTTCGCAATTTTGCCAACAAACTCTGGAATATCGGGCGGTTTATACAATTAGCAATGAGTAATGAGCAACAAACAATAGCTGATAATAATTGGGAAGCCAGAACATTGGCTGACAAGTGGATTGTCAGCCGATTGAATAATATAATCAAAGAAGTGACTGGCGATTTTGATAATTATCGCTTTTCTTTGGCCGCGGAAAAATTGTATGAATTTGCTTGGCATGAACTAGCGGATTGGTACGTGGAAATCGCCAAGAAACAAGGTGATGAAAATACTTACCAGCTTTTGACAA
The DNA here is from genome assembly GCA_035388025.1 of bacterium. GTDB lineage: Bacteria > Patescibacteriota > Patescibacteriia > UBA2196 > GWA2-42-15 > JAAZMX01. The sequence goes on along the minus strand of DAOOPA010000007.1, from coordinate 11,457 downwards.
GTGTCTATCTGAATACGCTGAAGCTCCTGCATCCGTTTATGCCCTTTATCACGGAAACTATTTTTCAATCATTTGAAGCGGAAAAAATGTTGATGGTGGAGAGCTGGCCCGGGATAAATGAAGAAAAAATCAACGTGCAAACTGAACAAGATTTTAAAGCGATTCAAGATCTGATCACAGCCATCCGCTCTTGGCGCAAGGAAAAAAATATCGAGCCCAAAGAAATATTGAAAGCGCAAGTAGCCGGCGGTGGTGAATTGGTGGCGGGACAAAAAGAGTTGGTTGATTACTTGTGTCGGGTAGAAATAGAGGGGGTGGAAGAATTGACGGAAGCGGATTTGGAAGTGGCTGAGATGAAGATGAAAATCATGATTTAAGATTTGGGAATAATGATTTAAGAGAAGGCGACACGTCGACGTGTCGCCTTTATATTTTGGGTTAAGTAAAAAAAACGAGCGCTGGGCTCGTATTTTTTAAGGTATGAAAAAATATTCTAATCGACATCAGCTTCATAAAGCTCATGCATTTCATCTAAAAAATCCCGTAAACTTTTAGTTTTAATAGTATTAACAATCCCAGTTCTATTATCTTTAACAGTAAGTTCAAGTCTTCCACCTTGCATGGCTCCGGCGAACCTTGATTCATAATCTTCATTTATACCCTTTTCGACGGCCTCATTCGCTGTCCTAACTGCCTCTTGACCTTCTTTGGTTAATCCTTCTGCTAATTCGTATCTTTTTTCTGACATATATATTATTTTAGCTAATAATAAACTAATTTAAGTATAAAACATTACCCTTGTCCAGTTGTTAAATTGCTGAGAATTTCCGTATATTTTTCGAAGTCCGTGTAGAGTTCAGCTGGAAAACCAAATGATTTGGCGGCGTAAATTTCTGGTCGTCATCCAAAACTAAAACGGATGATTTTTCCGGTGTACCGAGTTGGTTGTGGACAGCGTCCCAAAACTCCAACTGTTTTTTACAAAAGCCAATATTAGACGAAGAAAAAATAATATCAAAATAATTTTTTAAACCCAATTGCTCATAAATATACTTGGTGCGATACTTTTCATTATCAGAAGCCAAATAACACTTAATTCCTTTGTTTTTTAACTCTTGGACATGGTTGATGATTCGCTGGTCAATATTTTGTTCGTGTTCAAACCAATATTGTATCAACTCGTCAACCGTGCCATGCCAATTCCACTCTTGAATATACTTGGTCAATTCTTCTTTTAAGTCAGCCTGGCCGATCGTGCAAAGCGGAAATTCTTTTTTAAAAAATGCTATAACTTTTTCCGGAGGAACACCGAAATCCTTAGAAAGTCGATCGCTGAAATACATTTCCCGATGAAGAACAATGCCATCGGCATCCAAAATAATAGTGGTAATCATATATTAAAAATACAAGTAGTTTTGCCCCCAGTGGGAATCGCCCAGTCATTCGACCGGGTGTCCCGAGGTGAACTCGTGACGAACCTAGTAATAATTATCTGACTTTGCCCCCGAGAGGAATCGAACCCCTATCGCGAGATCCGGAATCTCGTGTCCTATCCTTTGAACGACGAGGGCCCAAAACAATTTAACAATATAACAATGAAACAATATTCAATATCTCAATATCTAGTAAATATTCGCAGGCTATTCGCATTTATTCAAATCAATATTCGCGTGTCACTCAACCTTGGGCCGATACTGCAGGGCCTCGGCGACGTGCTCGGTTTTGATATTTTCTACCCCAGACAGGTCAGCAATAGTCCGAGCTAGCTTTAGTATACGGTAATAGCCCCGGGCTGACAAGCGCATTTGCTGAACCGCCCGCTTGAGTAAATCTTGGGTGGTGGAATCGACCTGGCAGATCCGCCGGACTTCTTCGGAGCTCATCTCGGAATTGCTGATAATCTTTGTATTTTGAAAACGTGTCAGTTGACGCGCCCGAGCCGAGTTAACCCTGGCGCGAATAGCTTCTGAAGGTTCGCCAGACTCGGTGGCGGACAATTTCTGGAAATCGATTCTCGGAACTTCAATGTGAATATCAATCCGATCCAAAATAGGACCGGAGATTTTTTTCTGATAATTGGCAATCTGAATGGGGGTACAGGTACAATTTTTTTCCGGATCGCTGTAATAGCCGCAAGGACAGGGATTCATAGAAGCTAAGAGAATAAATTTGGCCGGAAACTGTAAGGTGCCGGCGGCGCGAGAAATATTGATAATGCCATCTTCCAGAGGCTGGCGCAGGTAATCTAAAATTAAACGAGGAAATTCGGGAAACTCATCAAGAAATAAAACACCGCGATGAGCCAGGGAAATCTCGCCAGGACGTGGCCAGGCGCCGCCACCGACCAGAGAAACACCGGAAGCAGTATGGTGAGGAGAGCGGAAGGGACGAATTTTGATCAACGGTTCGGCTGGCGGCAAAAGACCGGCGACGGAATAGATCTTGGTGACTTCCAGCGATTCCTCTAGGGTCATCTCGGGTAAAATAGTGGGTATACTCCTAGCCAAAAGGGTTTTACCAGAGCCAGGCGGGCCAGACATGAGAATATTGTGCTGGCCGGCGGCAGATATTTCCAAGGCGCGCTTGACATGTTCTTGGCCCTGCACATAGGCCATGTCAAATTTGGAAGGAATGTTTATTTCTGCAGTTGATGATAATTCATCCGGCCGAAAAAGATTAATAGGTATCTCGCCAGTCAAGTGTAAAACTACCTCGGTCAAAGAAGTGATTGGATAAACTTCCAGGTCGGTAATCAAGGCAGCTTCAGCGGCATTTTCGGCTGGGACAAAAATCTTCTTGATGGCCTTGTCGCGAGCCATAATAGCTAGAGGTAAAACACCGCTGACTGGACGCAGATGACCGTCAAGAGCCAACTCGCCAACAAAAAGCGCGTCGCTATAATCAGAAGGCAACACCAAAGAACGCCCGGTAATCAAGATGGCCAGAGCAATAGGTAAATCATAAGAGGGACCGGCTTTTTTCAGATCAGCTGGAGCAAGATTGACCGTGACTTGTCCCCGCGGCCAAGGAAAACCGGAATTTTTGACGGCCGAGCGCACGCGCTGGCGAGATTCCTGAACAGCAACATCAGGCAAACCAACCACAATGAATTTGGGTAGGGCGTTGATAGAGTCGGCTTCCACCTCCACGAGTTCACAATTAAGTCCGACCACGGCGGCAGAAAGTATTTTGGTGGACATAAAATAAAGGCAAAATTCAAAAATCAAAAGGCAAAACTATTTTAAATCTTTTTGGGAGAAGAAAAGATCGTAACAAAGCAAGCCAACACCCAGGGTGATCATAATGTCGGCTAAGTTAAAAATGGACAGTAGGCCTGGATCAATAAAATCGATGACGGCATTATATTTAAAACGATCAAGGGTGTTGCTAATAGCGCCAAGCAGAACAAACCAGAGGGCAAAAGATTGAAAAATTAATGAGCGGCGCCAGGCGCGCAAGAACAAACCAGAGATGATTAAAATAATCAGAACCAAGAAAAAATAAAAAATGGGGCGCAGGCCCCAAGAAAGGGGCAAACCGAAAGCCAGATTTTGATTGGTCCAAAGATGAAAGATAAAGATTGGCGGTCGCGATGGTTGGCTGAGAAAAAAATATTTTAAATACCGATCAACTATAAAAAAAATCAACCCTACTAATAAGACCAGCCATTTACGACCGTGAATCGTCATAGACCGTTTAGTTAAGTTGATTTAAATTATTCGCCGGAAAATTTTTTTTTGCATTCAACGCAAGAAGATGAGGTGGGGCGAATCTCCAGGCGTTCGTGGCTGATTTCCTGGCCGCAATATTTACAAATACCATAAGTACCGTCGGCAAGGCGTCCAAGGGAAGAGTTGATATCGCGCAAGGTAGCATTCAAAACATTTTTCAAAGAAGAGTCATTATCAAAACTGGCGACTTCGGCGGCGTTTTCCCCGCTCTGCTCGCCGTAGTCCGGAAAAGCCACTTCATCTTTGCCGGTTGCCGTCTTGACAGTAAACTCAGATAATTCATGTTCGACTTTTTCCTTTTCGGCCAAAAGTTTGGTCTTTATTTGTTTAAGAAAATTCGGGTCAAAAGTCATAAAAATAAAATAAATTTAAAATAAAAATGCCCCTTTCAATATCACTAGTATAGCATTTGGGCCTAAAAAATCAAGCCTTAACCGGCCCTAGCTATGACGATAAAGCTGTAAATATTGCTTGGCTGATTGTTGCCAAGAAAAATCGGCCGACATGCCATTTAGTTGTAACTTTCGCCAAATTTTCTGATTAGTAAAAAGATTAATTGCTCGTTTTAAGGCTACAAATAAGCTTTCAGGGTCATATTTTTTAAAACAAAAACCAGTGGCAGTAGCCAGGTTTTTGCCATTAAAATTGATAATTGTGTCTTTCAGGCCGCCGGTAATACGAACTAAGGCCAAAGTACCATAGCGCATGGCAATCAACTGCCCCAAGCCACAAGGCTCATAGCGCGAGGGCATTAGGAAAAGATCGGCACCAGCATAGATTTGATTGGCGAGAGCTGGATCAAAGACTGGTAAAAAACTAAACTGAAGCGGATATTTTTTTTGAAAAAGAGCAAGTTCTTTTTCATATCTTTTTTCACCAGAACCAAGGACAATCAACTGAATGGGAAATTTAAAAAAATCTGGCAAGATTTTAACTAGGAGATCAAGACCCTTTTGATCGGCCAAACGGCTGATCAGGCCAACGAGTGGCACGGCCGAATTGACTGGTAAATTAATTTTATTTTGCAAAAATTCTTTATTAATTTTCTTTTTCGCCAGATTTTTCTTAGAATAATTAAATGCCAAATAGGGATCTTTGGCTGGATTAAAAAATTGATAATCTAAGCCATTGAGGATGCCGAAGAGATCTTTTTTCCTTTTATGAAGAATATCTTGCAAGCCACACCCAAATTCGGGTGTTAAAATCTCTCGGGCATAGGTCGGACTGACGGTGGTAATAATATCACTCCCGGCGATAGCTTCGCGCATGATATTGACGGCGTTATTTTTAACCAAAGAAAAATCCCGGGCGACCAAGCCGAAGCGCGCAAGAATAGACAAATCAGTGTCACCGCCATAGGCCAAGTTATGAATGGTGAAAATGGTTTTGACTGTTTGCTTGTTTTTTTTGAGAAAAACAGGGACTAGGCCAGTATGCCAGTCGTTGATATGAATAATGTCTGGTTGCCAGTCAAGACTATCCCCGACTTGGGTGAGCAAATAGGCAAAAAGACTAAAACGAAAACGGCTGTCATTGTCAAAAATATCTAAAGCGTCAAAATATTTATTACCCAAAAAATAAACCGGCACCCTAGAGCCCGGCAAGTGGCTGGTAAAAATATCGACGGTCAGTTGCTCGCCAGCGGCAGTCAGCTTGATGGTTTTGAAATTTTTTAACCGGGGATAATTTTTTTTGATTGCTTGGTAATACGGCAAAACAACCCGCACATCAACGCCAAAATTCTTAAGCGCTTTGGGCAGACTGCCAGCCACATCGCCCAGACCACCCACTTTGTAAAAAGGAGCGCACTCATAAGAAGCGAATAAGACTTTTGGTAGATTATTAGTAGACATCTTGTTTTTATTTAATTTTTTCACTGAATTCACGCGACAGGGAAATCAAATAGCGAGCATAGTGGCGATTGTGCTCTTCAATAAAAATCATGGAGTAAACGGCGTTTTTCAGAGCAGTCCAAGCTTTATAGAGATTGATCTGAGCTAGGGCGGCTGGATTAATTTTTGACTGATGAAAATAACTGGTTAAAATAATCTTTTCTATTTGGGCATATACGCGGGGCTCCAAATAACCCAGGCTCATCAATTTCAGTTGGAGAAGAAAAGAGGCTAGATCATAAAAACGTGGGGCTAAACAGACTTCAGATAAATCAATGATGGCCAGCTCGGCGCTATTAAAACGGTTGACAATAACATTTTCCGGATGAAAGTCACCATGCGAGAGAACTAGTTTTTCTTTTACTGTTTTGGCCTGAAGCTGTTCCAGTTTTTTTAATTGTTCCAAAAGTTCGGCCTTGAGCGGATCTTCCATGTTTTGTGGCCGAGCCAAAACACTGGTGGGGTCCAAATAGCCCAAAGAAAAATCGTGAATCTTAAAGGCGCCCGGTGGAAATTTGGTGGCGTGCAGACGACGCAAGGCCTGGGCGATTTTTTTAAAATAATCAAAATCCAGGTGGCCATTTTTCAGATGTTCCAAAAGGGTGTCGCCGGGAATCCCCAAATAGAAAAGGGTCATGGTCGTTTCTTCATACCACAGCGGCTTGGGCACGACAACCGGCCCGGCGCTAAAACTATTTTTATAAACCAGCGACATGACCTGATACATGGGTCGACGGATATTATTGGAAAAACTGATAGTATAAATCTTACGGCGGATTTTTAGACCGCTCTTTAACTCCAGAGTCAGACGATGCTCAATGACATAATGAAAAAAGTCGGCGCCGGCGTGGCGTTTGATATAAAAAAACTGATGGAATAAAATTTTGACGGCCCGAGAGTCAATCAGCTTCAGGCGTTCATTAAAAATATCTAAAAAATATTGGCTGTCATCGAGACGAGCGACAAGATCATCGAATTGTTTCATATAAAAATATTATTTGGTGCGCCAATGAGTGAACCAAATAGCTTGATGAATTTTTAAAAAAATACGTTCGGCTTTAATTTTTTGAAGGGAAGAAATGCCGGTAAGAGTACGCACGGAGCGGATCAATTCCAGGGCGCCTTTTTCAACTTCTTCAGGATTCCAGGCCGGGGCGCCAAATAATTTAAAATCATGCCCGGAAGCCCACCAGAAAGTACAACTGGCCAGTCCCCGCTCGAGATGCAGGCGCGAGGAAAAATGGTGCGGGTCGCCAGAGTGTTGATAATTTAATTGTAAGGCAAAATCAGCCAATTGCCAAAGCAGTCTATGAATTTTATTTTGGGGATTGGCCCAGAGGTTGAAGGGCTGGTTGAGTTTCAGTTCACGCGGAGTCGTTTCCCAAGATGAGGTTAGGGGGGTGATTGGTCGGGTAATTTTTGAACTGGCCAGATATTCGCTCGCGGTCACAGTTTTGAGATGAGGAATATTTATTGCTTGCAAATAAATATCTTGCCAACTCTCGTGACGATGGCCATAGAGCTCACCGTCGGTCGCAGTAATAATAACCGAGGCAGAATTTTTTTGTGGCGAGAAAATATTCATTAATGACTCTGGCACGAAAGTCTGTGAGAGCGAGCGGTCGCGAAAAATCACAGAGAGGCCATTATTTTTTATTTGGTAATGATAATGATTGCCTATCTTAGCGGGCAAAGCGAGAGAATCCAAGAGGAGATAGTGGTAGCCTAATTTTTTAATAATTTTAGCAAGCCGGTGATTATGGGCCATCTCGGGCGGGAAAAAACCGCGCGGCTGATAGCTGGAACCCAGGCGACGGGAATTGATATCGTGATTGATTTGAATTTGTTTGATGATTTCCTTGTCCGGCAATAAGGGTAAAATGGGATGAAAGGCGGCTGACTCGACAAATTCTATTTGGCCACGTCTAGCGAGAGTGGCGAATTGCTTTAATAATTTACCATAGCCCAAACTGAATAAACGTTCAGTCAAGCAGGCGGTAATATTGAGAGTAATTTTGACTTTTTTGTTTTTTAATAAAAAATCAGCCCAAGGCTGGTAACAGCTCTTGGTAATCTCTTTAACCTGCTCATCAGAAGCAGTGGGCGGTTGATAGAAATGGAGGAAGTTGAGCCAAAACATGGGGATAATTTTCAATTTACAATTTTCAATTTCCAATAAATTTTTAATGACTTAATTAAAATTGAGAAATTGAATCATTATTTGGAAATTGAAAATTGAAAATTCCAAAGCTATTTTTGCCCGTTTTCTGAGGCTGCCTCCTGCCGTAATTTGATAGCGGTTTTGAACAGGCGCACATAGCGTGTGGCTGGCAAATCCCAGGAGTAAGACAGGCGCATTGCTTGGCTGACCAATTTATTCCAGAGTGTTTTATTTTTGTAATATTCGCGAGCGCGCATAATGGCGCCGTAAAAAGATAGCGCGCTGTAATTGGTAAAAACAAAACCATTGCCCTCGCGATTATTAAAATCAAAATTCGTAATGGTATCTTTCAGACCACCGATGGAATGGGCAATCGGGATGCAACCATAGCGCATAGCCTTGAGCTGATTGAGGCCGCAAGGCTCGGTATTGGAAGGCAGAACCAAAAGATCGCCGCCGGCATAAAGACTGGTTTCGTCTTTTTGCGAGAAGGGTACCCAAACTAGTTTACCCGGATATTTTTTGCTGATTTTGACAATTTGGCTAATATAATTCTTGTCGCCATCACCCATAATAATCATCTGGATATTGTAACGAACCAGGTGCTCTAATATTTCCAAGACCAAATTGAAACCTTTTTCAAAAGCAATGCGCGCCGACATAATAACGAGCGGTAGATCCGGGGAAAGAGATAAGTCGTATTTTTTCTGTAACCAGGCCTTGTTGACGGCTTTGGCGGCAATATTTTTGTAATCATAATTGAGCTTGAGACCAGGATCGGTTTTGGGATTGTAGTCATCATTCTCAATGCCATTGATAATACCAAACAAACGATCTTGGCGGTTTTCCAAGAGTACATTCAGCCCCTGGCCTTTGTCTTTGGTCAGGATCTCCTCGGCATAATTTTCAGAAACAGTACTAAGAAGGTCAGCATTGAGAATGGCGCGCTTGGCAAAATTGATATTTTCCAAAAGCGGGTCATCAAAAGAAGGTAATTTAAATTTGCCATCATCACGCTTTTCGGTCGGAATCTCCCACCAGTTATGACCGAGCTGGTAAATAATATTGTGGATAGTAAAGACGGTGACCGCGCGCTTGAGGGTGGAGGAAGGTTTGAAATCTCGACGGAGAAAATAAGGCACGAGGCCGGTATGCCAATCATGACAGTGGAGAATATCGGCTTTGAATTTAAGGATGGTCAAAAGTTTGAGGGCGGCCAGGTTAAATAATAAGAAACGGGCATTCTCGTGGTTGGAACCATAAATTTTTTCCTGACGGGAAAAATATTTTTCATTCTCTATAAAATAAACAATGGGACCGCCCGGTAATTCGCCCTGCCAGTAATTGACCGGCACTTTGTTCTGGCTATCAATAATTAATTTTACGTTTTCTCGCCATAAATGGAGATTGAATTTTTGCTTATCAATTATTTTCCCATAAAGCGGGGTGAGACAAATAACCGTATGCCCCAAGCGTTGTAAAGCGACCGGCAAGCTTTCAGCCACATCAGCCAAGCCACCGGTTTTGGAAAAAGGGTGGAGTTCAGAAGAGATGGAAACGATTTTTAAGTGTTTTTGGGGCATAAGAATTAACTTCTAGTTTTTACTTCCCAACAAGATACTGATTGTTTTAATACTTTTATGTTTTAATGTTTTAGTGGCAGAGAGTGCGCGCAGGTGATGGCAATGGCCGCGGCGTCAGCCGCGTCATCGGGCTGGATAATTTCTTTCATGCCAAGAATTAATTTGACCATTTGCTGAATTTGATTTTTGTCAGCGCGGCCGTAGGAAGTGATGGCTTGTTTGATTTGGAGCGGGGTGAATTCATAAACTGGCAGATGACAATCAAAGGCGGTGGCGAGAATTACACCGCGCGATTCCGCGACCTGCAGGGCGGTCTTGAGATTTTTAAAAAAGAAAAGCTCTTCTATGGCGAGAGCGTCGGGCCGATGTTTAATAATAATTTTCTTGAGTTCGGCCTGGAGTTTCTGCAAGCGCTCGGGATGCGATAATTGTTTGGTTGTTTCTAGACAGCCGAAAGCCACCGGCTGGAGAATATTTTTTTCTTGGCGGATAAAGCCCCAGCCAGCGCGGGCGTAGCCAGGATCAAGACCGAGAATAAGCATAAAAACAAAGAGAATTTATCCTCCCCTGGTAAGGGGAGGTGGCGAACTCCGCATTGGGCCCTGCGGGGAGAGCCAGAGGGGTATAGCGAAAACTACTATCAGATTATTTATTACCTATTGGAAAATCCACGATACCCCCTCCCGCCCTTCGCAGGGCGGACTCCCCCTAAATAGGGGGAGACTATATTTTATTCCAAGTTCGTATAATAATCGCTCAGATCAGACAGCTCGTCTAACAAATCAAAAACCTTAATTACCTTATCCAAAGCATCTCCTTCAAGCGAGACTTTTTCTTTGGCCACCATTTCCAGATCAGCACTGGAGATTTTTAAGCCGGCAGCTTCCAATTTTTCTTTGACTATTTGCAGCTCCTTGGGGTTGGTGTAAATAACCAACTCCTCGTCATCAGAAGCTAGATCTTCCGCGCCAGCGTCAATAATCGTTAATTCCAATTCATCTTTGTTTTTACCGACCAAGTCGCTTTGATTGATTTTGATTACCCCTTTTTGATCAAATTGCCAAGCGATGGAATTAAGGTCTGTTAGCTGGGCATTATTTTTTTGTAATAATATTTTAACTTCGTTTAGGGTGCGGTTTTTGTTGTCGGTCAGACATTTGATAATTACCGCCACGGAGTTGGGCAAAAGAGCACCATACATCACTTCCTCAACAGCCGCGCCCCCGAGCTCACCAGTACCGCGCTTGATAGCGCGTTCAATATTTTCTTTGGGCATATTGTGCTCGCGCGCCTTGTCAATAGCAATGCGCAACTTGAAATTGATAGTTGCATCGCCGCCGCCTTCTTTGGCCGCGATAGTGATATTGTTGGCGAGCTTGGTAAAAGCACTGCTACGCTTGGCATCCACGATCGCTTTGGCGCGTTTGGTGGTCGCCCATTTGGAATGTCCGGACATAAGGTTAAAGTTAAAATTCAAAAGTCAAAAGGCAAAAATAGGAAAAATATTGCTTTAGACTGGGGTTATTCTAACATTTTATGGATAAAAAATCAAGGAATTTTTATCTTGACAAAATAACGAAATTAACGTAAGATAAGGATTAATGATAAATTTAAAATAAGCATAACAATATGTCAGAGGAAAAGAAAATCACGGAAGAAATAAAAACGCAAAAGACAGAACCGGAAGAGTTAAAATCCGGGATGACTGTTCGTGTCCATGAAAAGATAAAAGATATTGATGCCAAAGGCAAAGAAAGAACTAGAATTCAGGTTTTTGAAGGGATTATCTTGTCGGTGCGCAAGCCTAAAACTGTTAATGGCTCGATTTTGGTCAGAAAAACTTCTCATAACAATATCGGGGTGGAGAAGATTTTTCCCCTGAAATCACCCTTGATTGATAAAATAGAGGCGGTCAAAGAAATCAAGACTCGGCGCGCAAAATTGTATTTTCTGCCTGATTACAAGAAAAGGTTGAAAATAAAAAAGAATTCAAAATAGGTTGGCCAGAATTATTTTTTAAGTTATAATAAAAGTGATGGAGCTTGTCTAGAACAGCATAAACATTTATGCTGATAATATGGCAAGCAAGT
>DAOOPA010000006.1:0-34729 GCA_035388025.1 bacterium | reverse complement strand
CCGCTTGGCTCAAAACAATAATTATCAGCTATTAGTCTCCCATCGTTCTGGCGAAACCTATGACGATTTTATTGCCGATTTAGCCGTCGCCCTAGGCGCTGAGTTTATCAAGTCTGGAGCGCCTTCGCGCGGTGAACGCGTCGCCAAATACAACCGGCTCCTAAAAATAGAAGAAGAAATAAATTTATGACCCCAGAGTATTCGCCCGAAAAATTTTATCAACCCTTTGCTTTTATCATTCTTGATGGCTATGGCATCGCTCCGCCCGGTCCGGGTAACGCCGTGCGTTTGGCCAATACGCCATTTTTAAACAAACTTTTTGCCGAGTATCCCTATACCACTCTTGGCGCCGCCGGTGCGGACGTTGGTTTATTTCGGGGCGATACCGGCAATTCTGAAGCCGGACACATGAATTTGGGTGCCGGCCGTATTATCTGGCAGGATTTGGTGGCCATCTCCAAAATGATTGATGATGGTACCTTTTTTAAAAACGCCGCGCTCTTGGAAGCTGTGAAACATGCTCAAAAAAATAAATCCAACCTGCACATTATGGGTCTTTTGACTGGCAGGTCGTCGGCGCATGCCTGCCCTGATCATCTTTACGCTCTGATTGACTTTTGTCGCCGTCAGGCGGTCAAAAAAGTTTATTTTCATCTTTTTACCGACGGTCGTGATTCTGATAAATATGAGGGTTACAATTTTTTAAAAAATCTTTTAGCCAAAATGGATCCAGATCGGGAAGTCATCGCTACGATTATGGGTCGCTTCTACGGTATGGACCGCAAAAAAGAGTGGAGTCGAACCGAGTTGGCTTATCGTACTTTGACAGATGGTTTTATCCGTTCGGCCGAAGGCCCGCTCAGAGCCGTTGAAGAGGCTTATGCTCGGGGCGAGTCAGACGAGTTTATCGCCCCCACCGTTATCTCCTGCAAGGGTCGGCCCGCTCCGCGCTTGGACAACGATGATTCCATCATTTTTTTTAATGCTCGTTCTGATCGCGCTCGCCAGCTGACCAAGGCTTTTGTGCAGAAAAATTTTAACGACGATAATCCAGGCTCTTTCCGCCGCAAAAAAACCCTCAAGAATTTGACCTTTGTGGCCATGGCTGATTTTGGACCGGAACTGCCAGGTATCTTGACAGTTTACCCCTCTCCGGATATCAAAGACACCTTGCCGATGGTTTTGCGGGATCAGCGCCAGCTTTATGTTGCCGAAACAGACAAATATGCCCACATGACTTATTTTTTTAATGGTGGTTATGCCACTCCGGTTGGGGGTGAAAATAGAATTTTGGTTAATTCCCCGGCCGTTGATTCCTATGATGCCACGCCAGCCATGTCAGCCGGAGAAATCACCGAACTGGTGGTTAGGAATGTAGAAGAAAAAATTTATGATTTTTTTGCTATCAATTTTGCTAATCCTGACATGCTGGGTCATACCGGCAACCTGAGCGCCACCATTCAAGGCATTGAATTTTTGGATGGTTGTGTCAAAAAAATTGTTGAGACCGTTGTTTATAAAAAAAATGGCTATGTGGTTTTGGTTGGTGATCATGGTAACGCTGAAGAAATGTTGGATGTTGCTACTGGCAAAGTGGACACCAAACACTCTGTCAACCCGGTTCCTTTCTGTATTGTCGGTCCCCGGAAACAAATTGGTCAGATAAAAAAGCTCCGCTCTGGTGGTATTTTGGGTGATGTTGCTCCGACCATTCTTCATTTGCTTGGTCTGGGGCAACCGTCCAACATGACTGGCAAAAGCCTGATAATCCGATAACATCTTTTATTATCTCTATTAGATATTCCCAAAATCAAGTGTTTATTTTTATAAACATGATCAAAAATATCAGCATTGACTTATATCTTTTAACGCTTAACATTTTTTATATCCGTTGGCTAACAATCTAATCATTACTATTTATGAATTTAGTCATCTTCGCCGGTGGCGTTGGGACGCGCCTCTGGCCGCTCTCCAGGGCCAATTCGCCCAAACAATTTGATGCCGTTTGGGATGGTCGCTCCACCCTGCGTCTGGCCGTGGAACGGCTATTGCCGCATTTTTCCGGGTCTGATATTTTTATTCAAACTGTCCCGGAATATTACGACTTGGTTCACTCGCAGATACCAGAGATCCAGAACAAAAATATTTTTCTCGAGCCGGCCCGGCGTAACGTTGGCCCGGCTGTGTGTTTGGCTATGAGCCGCTTGCGCCAATTGGGGAAAACAGGACCCGTTGCCATACTTTGGGCCGACCACCTGATGAAAGACGCCTCTGAGTTTATTAAAAATCTAAAAATCGCCGAGCAATTGGCGCAGCAAGACCCCGCTCGCTTCATTTTCTTTGCCGAAAAACCTCGTTTTGCTAATAATAATTTGGGTTGGATTCATGTAGGCAAAAAAATAGGTTCTTTTCAAAGCACCCCTTATTTCAGCTTCTTGGGCTGGTGTTACAAGCCGGAGACCAAGGCTTGTGAAAAAATGTTTCATTCAGGCGATTATTTTTGGAATCCTGGTTATTTTATTTCTACTCCCGATTTCATTCTTTCAGAATATGCGAGGCACAGCCCCGATATTTTGGCGGCCGTAGAAAAAGCCATTTCCGCCCGAAACAAAAAACAGGCCTTTGAGGCTTACGCTGAGGCGCCCAAAATTTCTTTTGATCAATGTCTGATTGAAAAGACTGACTTGCGCTCAGCCGTTATCATAAAAACCAACATGGGTTGGAGTGATCCGGGCACCCTTTATGCTCTTAAAGAAGCGTTGGCCGCCAATTCCAAAGCCAATGTAATCACCGGCCAGGTTTTTAACTTTGATACCAAGGATTCCCTGGTTTATAACCTAGAAGCCAAAAAACTAGTTGCCACGGTTGGCCTTGACGGTTTTGTTGTTGTGAACACCAAAGATGCTCTCTTAGTTGTCCCAAAAGAGCGCGTCAAAGATATTACTTATTTAGTAGAATCACTTGCTCGCGATGGTTATAAAAAGTATCTGTAATTTTATCGGCCGCTAGCTTTTTATTCCAACTATTTATATCTAGCCATGAAAAAAATATTTTTCTCTGTCTTTATTATTCTTATCGCCTCGGGCTTTTTTCTCAGTGGCTGGTTTATTTTTACTTTATTGAACCCGATCCGCTTGGGACAATCAACCATGTTCACTATTGTCGAGGGCACGGGCGTAAATCAAATCAGTCTTGATTTAAAACAACAAGGTATTATTAGGAGTTCTCTTGTTTTTGAAACCTATGCCTATCTCAAAGATATTGAAGGCCAGTTCAAGGCTGGTGAATATTCTCTGCCTGACGTTGTCAATATCAAAAGATTAATTGATATTTTGACCGATAGTCAATCTGCCAGTAATCTCACGCTTCTAGTCAGAGAAGGGGAGGCTATTGATGATATTGACCAGTCATTGTCTTTTCAGGGGCGATTCGCTCCGGGTGATTTTAAAAAATCGCTTGAAAATCTCAGTCAAGATTTTTTGGCAGACTATGATTTTTTGTCGGACAAACCGGCCAATGCCAGCCTAGAGGGCTATCTTTTCCCAGACACCTATTATTATTCTAGCGCCGAAGATATTATTAAAAAAATGTTATCCAATTTTGATAAAAAATTAAATCCCGAATTGCGTCTGGAAATCAGTCGTCAAGGCAAAACCATTTTTGAAATTATTACCGTGGCCTCTCTCATTGAAGAAGAAGTCAAAACTGATGCTGACCGCGTCATTGTTTCTGGTATTATTTGGAAAAGGTTGGCTATAAACATGCCTTTGCAACTTGATTCAACGATCAAATACATTACCGGGGGTAGCACCGCCTTGGACCAAAAAGTTGATTCTCCCTACAACACCTATCTGTATAAGGGCTTACCGCCCGGCCCGATCAGTAATCCTGGTTTGGCCGCTATCCGAGCCGCCATCTATCCCCAAGCTTCGGAATATCTTTATTTTATTACGGAAACTGATGGCGCTGGCACCGTCCATTATGCCAAGACATTTGAACAGCACCAAAAAAATATTGATGATTATCTGCGTTAATTATGATTGATAAAAAAGTAAAGATCGCTTGGTTCGGCCGCCACTTTGGCGAAGAGCCACCGCTGGTTGGCAGTCGCGAACAAGGAGCTGGCGGTATTTTTTTTGCTGGCTGTAATTTGCGTTGCGTCTTCTGTCAGAATTACCAGATCTCACAGCAAAGTATTGGCCGCTATTATTCTATTTCCGAACTAGCCGACATTATGTTGAACCTTGAAGCCGAAGGGGCGGTGAATATTGATCTGGTCACTCCCACTATCTGGGCTGAGCCGCTAATCGCCGCTATCCCTCTGGCTCGACGGCAAGGTTTGAAAATTCCCATTGTCTGGAACTCCAACGCCTATGAAACCGTTGATCTTATTCATCGGCTCAAGGGCCTGGTCAATATTTTTTTACCGGATTTTAAATACAGCGATGATCGCCTGGCCTACAAGTATTCGCAAATCAAAAACTATTCCCTTACCGCCGCTTACGCTATTGCGGCTATGCTGGAAAATGTTGGCCATCCGCGTTTTGATCTTTCTGGCCTTATGACTTCTGGCTTGGTTGTTCGCCACATGGTTTTACCCGGCGCCTTGGAGAATAGTTTTGGCGTTTTAGATCTAATTGCCCAAATTGACCCTCATATTTTTGTTAGTCTAATGGCCCAGTATTACCCCTTGCATCATGCTTTCAGTTACCCGGAACTAAATCGCCGATTGACACCCAAAGAATTTGATACGGTCCAAAATTATCAGCTCCAAATCGGCCTGGAAAATGGCTGGTATCAAGAGCTCACGAGCGCCAAATTACTGATTCCTGATTTTACCCAAAGCCAACCTTTTGGCTAATTTTAGGTTTTAAGCTTGACCTATTGTTTAATTAGTTGTAATTATAAATTGTCCCTAACCCAAAAGGGGTTCTGGAAAATGACCTTTTTATTTGACAAATTTTCTCTCATTTGCTATTATCTTATTAATCGATTACCATAGACAGTAGGCATCTTTATAAGTCCTGCCGAGGTAAAAATATTAGCTAAAATTATCATTTTTGGCTTTTAATTTACCCTGTGGTTAGTCCACAGTTTTTTATTTTTTTTATCTTTATTTTTAATATTAAAAAATATGCCTAAATCAAGACAAGAAAAAGAAACCGTTTTGCAAAATCTTATTGCTAGTCTCAAAAACGCCAAGGGCGCGGCTTTGACCGTTTTTACCGGTTTAAAGGTATCTCCCGATCGTGCTTTTCGCCATGAACTTTATCGTCAAGGTATTGAATATTCAGTAGTTAAAAAAACCTTATTGCGCAAGGCTTTCCAAGAATTAAATTATCCGTCTGAAGGCGTGGAAAAAATTCAGGGCAATATTTCCATCGCCACCTCCAATCAAGACGCGGTTGCGCCGGCCAAGACCTTGGACACTTTTATAAAGGATAACCAAACCGTGAGTTTTATCGGAGGTATTTTGGAAAGTCAATGGATTGATGCCTCTCGGGTCAAAGCCCTAGCCCAACTGCCCGGCCGCGAAGAATTAATCGCTAGAACCGTCGGCACGATCAAGGCCCCGCTTTCCGGTTTCGTTAATGTTATGGCCGGCAATCTGCGCGGCTTAGTCAATGTTTTAAAAGCGATACAAGAAAATAAATAATTAAGAAACAAAGAAATTAAGAGTTTTGAAACTTATTTTGGATTTAAAATTTAGAGCTTGTAATTTAATTTATTTTTATATTAATTAATTAATAACTACGCAGTCGGGTTTTCCCGATGGCGTTAAAGAAAGGTAATATATGTCTGATGAACAAAAAACCACTGTTGAAGTTCCTGCCAAGTTTCAATCAATAGTGTCCGAGATCGAAAAGATGTCTGTCCTGGATTTGTCCGAGCTCGTAAAAATCCTGGAAGACAAGTTCGGTGTTTCTGCCGCCGCCCCTGTCATGATGGGCGCCATGCCAGCCGGTGCCGCCGCCGGTGCCGCCGTTGAAGAGAAGAGCGAATTTGACGTGGAACTGACCGCTACTGGTGAAAATAAAATCGGGGTAATTAAGGTTTTGCGAGAAGTTACCGGCAAAGGCTTAAAAGAAGCCAAGGATATGACTGAGGCTGGCCCTGTCGTCGTTAAAAATGGCGCCAAAAAAGAGGAAGCCGAAGAGATCAAGAAGAAATTAGAAGAGGCCGGCGCTACTGTTACTTTGAAATAATTTTATTTTTTAAAGCCGCTCCGATATTTATCGGAGCGGCTTTATTGTTTTTTATCTTTTTACCTATAGGGCTAACTTGTAGATCCCCGTCATAGTCAGAATATATAAATCCTTTTCTCCGTCACCCGGTATAATCGCCATGATTTTATCAAGATTATCTCCGAGTATCTGGCGTAAAACTTTGCCTTGTTTATTGGCGATGGTTATTCTATTTCGGTCGCTATCTAGGAGATAAATTTTTCCCAAGCCGTCGGCCGTGTAAATCGATGTTTCGCCGCTCAGCGGCTCGTACAGTCCGCTCAAGGTAAATTGTTCTTTCTTGCCCTTAAAATATTGGCTTATTTCACCATTATTGGCGGCCAACCAGATATTGCCATCGACTGCGATGCTTTTATCGCCCGATATGTTTGCTTCTTGCTTCAACCACGTTGCTGGTTTGCTCCAAGTGCCGTTAGTATAGTTATAACTGTAGATATTTTTCCCCCCGAGCAGATATATTTTGCTGTTGTAAATAGCAATATCTTTAGCTTGGTCTCCCTCTGGCAAATCAAAAACTTTTTTTTGCGCCAAAGTATCATTTTTTGCCATTAAAAATATCTCCGCCCCGCCACCATAGATGACCAGTTGTTTGCCGTCAAGATTGATTATTTTATTGACGGTTTCATTGTTCACTACCGCTTGGCGATCAATATTACCGTCTCTAAGATTCACTTTGTATACTTGTTGCCCGGCCATAAAATAAAGGCCGATGTCAGTCAGTGTTAGATTACTGCTTGGGCTGGTGGCTTCTGGTAGTTTGGCGAAATAATCATCTTTGTTTATTTTTTCCAATTTATAAACCTTATTCTTCATCTCGCCAACCTGTTGATTTAGCTCTGTCAGGGCTGTTTTGGCTGAGTCTGAATTTTTATATTCAAAATTGGCCAACATATTTTCAGTCTCCCGCAAAAGCTCCTGGGCCTTGATATCGTCCTTGTAGATCAATGCCGCCTCGATAGAGTTTATTTTATCTTTAATATTGGCGATGGCCGCTTCTATTTTTTGGCTCTCATCGCTTGTCTGATGCCGGTTGCTGATAATTTTTAAACTGCCGGCGAACAAGAGGGCGATTATAAAAATAAAAATAACTAATCGATAGTCCTGAAGCTTAAAATTTTTAAGCCAATGGTCTTTTGAACCAAAGCGTTCGCCGTCAAAGCCCAGTTTGGCGCGCCAATCGGCCTTGACTTCAGTCTCTGGCTCTAGCTGTTTCGGATTTTCTATCGGCGCATTTCTTCTTTTGGCAATTTTTGCCGGCAGTTGCCCGGCTTTGCGCGCCAGGTCGCTGGCCAGGGTTACCCCGTTTTCTTTAATATTTTTTAATTTTATTAAAAACTGATTACCATTCACCTGTTTTAGACTGCCACCCATTTGTGTCCCCTGTAATAAATTAAGCCGTTCGGGATTTGCATTCCCCGGTTCTTTCTGGGCATTTTGTATCAGTTTCACAATTACCGTGCTGAAATCAGCTGTTACCTTATAATCAATCAGGGCATTCTTCAAAAAAGCGCAGGCCTGAGTCGGTGCCAAAGTTGTGATTGTGCGCCTTATTTTTTCCTCGGAAAAATAATCAAAAATCGTCGCGTTGGATAGAAGTATTACATCATTGTCTTCCAACTGCCCAGAAACAATTTGGCTCATTATTTTTTTGGGCGTGGCATTTTTTTTACTTTCAGCGTCTGAACTGGAAATGTCATGAATTTTTCCCTCTCGGCCCAGCCATACTCGCATGTTGTTGTAAGTGGAAAGCGATAAGCGGTTCTCCTGCACGGCCGCCACGAGAACACTGATTCTATCTTTTAGCCACTGCCAGTTTTTTTGGCAGATTTCCATGATATTCTCATTGAAATATTGGCAGGTTGTTTCTAGAGCCGCTTCGGCATTTTTGGTCGGCGAATGATAATAATATTCCCCCAGCTCGCGCACTATTTGATCCAGAGTTGCTGGTATCCTTTTCTCTTTTGATTTTATTTCCGCGATGATCACCAGCATGCCCAGACCGCTCTCTTGTGCCAGTTCGTTCGGCGCAATATAGACATGAGACTGCCCGCTAGTCTTGGCATTTTTGATCGTTAATTTGTCGGCTTTGATTTTATACTCCATATTAATATTTTATCTAAAAATTATTTTTATTTTATGAATAATTTTAAAATCAGCTCTCTCTTTGGTAGATATTGTCTGTAATCAGTATAGCAATTTTTTCATTTTACAACAAACCCAAGATATACTATAATGATAACATATTTTTGTCCCTTTTTTAAGCCAATTTATCCTCAATTTTATGCTCGATAAGCTTTTTGGGTCCAAAACCAGAGTCAAACTCCTCAATCTCTTTTTTGATAATCCTGACAGCTGTTTTTATGTCCGTGGGATCAGCCGAGAGCTAAAGGAAAACATCAACTCCGTTCGTCGCGAGCTCATCAATCTGGAAGAAATGGAAATTGTCGTGCCCGTGCCCTTGGAAACATTGGATATTCCCGCCCCTGAACTGGCTCGGGAGACCCAGGAGAAAAGAAAATATTATCAGGTCAACAAAGAGCATCTCTTGTATCAGGAACTTTTAAACCTGATTATGCACTCTCGGGTGCTGGCCGATAGAGTTTTGTTGGAAAAATTGAAAAAAGAAAAAGGTATTCGCTTGTTGATTTTGTCAGGTATTTTTGTCGGTAACCCGCGTGCTAGGACTGATATTTTGATCATGGGCGGAGTTGATAAGAATCGGATTAAACGCCTGATCTCCGGCATGGAAAGAAACTTTGAATACCCCCTGCGCTATTCAATCATGAGCCAGAAAGAATTTGATTATCGCAATTCTATGACTGACAAATTCCTGTTTGAGATTATGGAAAGCAAAAAGATCGTGGTGGTGGATAAGAGGAAGAACTAATCCTCGGTATTATTTTTTGGAGATTACCGATAAATCAAAAATCCAAATTTCCAATATCAAATAAAGCTCAAAATCCAAAGCCCAAATATTTTATCATTTAGATTTTGGATTTGATTGGGAATTCGGATTTTGATATTTGGGTTTATCAGAGAATTAAGTATTAGATTTTTCTCCTTTATTTTATTTTTCTAAAAGCGCTTATATTATGATATAGCGCTTTTATTCTCACTATGGCCCTGATTAATCTCACTAAACACATTTCTGCCTCTGGCTTCTGTTCGCGTCGTGCCGCTGAAGAATTTATTCGTTCCGGTCAGGTTACTGTCGACTCAAAGCCGGCTGTTTTGGGGCAAAAAGTTGATCCGGCCACTGCCCAAGTGAAGGTCTTGGGTCGTCTGGTTGCTGGTGCCGAGAAAATGGTTTATTATTTAGTCAACAAGCCCATTGGCTATATCTGCACGACCAAAGATATTCATGCCAAAAACCAAGTGGTTGATTTAGTCCCGCCCATGCCCAAGGTTTGGCCCGTGGGGCGTCTAGACAAAGACAGCCGCGGTCTAGTTATTTTGACCAATGACGGGGCTTTGACTTATGAATTAACTCATCCTAAGTTTGAGCACCAGAAAGAATATTTGGCCACGTTGGACAAAGATATTACCCTGGAATTATTGTTAAAACTGAAACAAGGTGTTAAATTGGAAGAAGGATTAGCCAAGGCCGATAGTGTTAAAAAAGTTAGCCCCACGAAATTATCCATCGTTATTCATCAGGGCTGGAACCGGCAAATTCGCCGGATGCTTGGCGCTTGCGGTTATCGGGTGAAAGATTTGGTTAGGGTGAGGATTGGGAAGATGAAGTTGGGGGAGCTGCCATCAGGAAAATTTAGAGAGGTAAAATTTCTAATTTCTAATTACTAATTTCTAATAAAAACCCAAAATCTCAATTTCCAATGTCAAACAAAGCTCAAAATCCAAAGCTCAAATTTTTTGTCATTTGGATTTATGATTTGATTGGAAATTTGGATTTTGACATTTGAATTTTATTAGGCATTAGAAATTAGGTTAATTAGAAATTAAAAAAGTAATAATTTACACTGTCATGAAGATAAAGATTAAGAAATTAAAAGAAGAAGCCGTCATCCCTCACTACGCTCATCCCGGCGACGTGGGCCTGGATTTGTTTTCGCTGGAAGATTATGATTTAAAACCGGGTGAACGTCGGGTCTTCGATTTGGGTTTTGCCATGGAATTTGAAACAGGCTATGCCGCCATCGTTAAAGATAAAAGCGGTTTACCCAAGAAAGCTGGTTTGCACACTATGGGTGGCGTTTTTGATGCTGGTTACCGGGGCGAATATAATGTTCAATTAATTAATCTCGGCCCAGAGGTTTATCAAATAAAAAAAGGTGACAAGCTCGCCCAATTAGTCATTTTCCCCGTAGTGATTGCTGATCTAGAAGAAGTAGCCGAATTATCCGATTCCGCCAGAGGAGAGGGGAGATTTGGGTCAACCGGACGATGAAAATAATTGAAAATGCAAAAATCAAAATAACAGTTAAAAATGTAAAATTGGCAATTTTGAAATTATTTAATTTTTAATTTTGCATTGTCACTTTGCCTTTTGATTTTTAAATTTTGAATTTATGAAGGCCTATCTAGATATTGTCCAAAAAATTATTTCCGAAGGCACCCTCAAAGAAAATCGCACTGGCATGCCGGCGGTTTCTATGGCCGGCGCCATGTTTGAGCATGACATGAGTTTGGGCTTTCCTTTGCTCGCCACCAAAAAAGTACCTTTCCGTTTGGTTGCGAGCGAACTGGAATTTTTTATCAAAGGCATCACTGACAAAAAGTGGTTACAAAATAGGAATAACCATATTTGGGATGAATGGTGCACGCCCCTAAAAATTCCTTATGGCCACGATGAGGAAACCAAAAAGAAAATGTTAGCCGAGCGCGATCTGGGCACGATTTACGGCTGGGAGTGGCGTCACTTTGGGGCCGAGTACAAAACTTATGACACTGATTATACTGGCCAAGGCGTTGATCAGTTAAAAAAAGTCGTGGAAACTCTCAAACAAGACCCCAGTAGCCGACGCATGTTGGTCTTGGCCTGGAATCCTTTGGATATAGATAAAGCCGTGCCGCCATATTGCCACTATGGTTTTCAGGTCACGGTTATCAATGGCAAACTAAATCTGCTCTGGAACCAGCGTTCAGTTGATACGATGCTCGGACTGCCTTTTAATATTGCGAGTTACGCCCTACTTTTACACTTACTCGCCAAGGAAGCCAATTTGAAAGAAGGCAAGCTGGTGGGCTTTTTGGCCGATGTCCATATTTATCAAAATCATCTTGCTGGCGCTTGTGAGCAATTATCCCGTGATCCGGACAAATATTCCTTACCGCAAATAAAAACTGGTAATTTCAAATCAATTTTTGATTGGCAATATACCGACAGTGAGGTCGTCGGTTACGAGAGTTACCCGGGGATAAAATTTGAGATTGCCGTTTAGGGAGCAATAATCAAGAAACAAGATACAATTTCCGAATAAGCACCAAGTTCCAAATCCAAAGCACAAAATAAATTCCAAGCATCAATATTTAAATAAATAATTACTATTTTGGGCTTTGTTAATTGAGTTTTGAAATTAAGATTTATTTAAAAATTAAAAATTACAAAATTATGAAATTAATCCTGATGATGGCGATTACAGCTGATGGCAAAATCGCCAAAACTGCTACCCAGCTCGCTGACTGGACCTCCAAAGCCGACAAAAAAATATTTGTCGAAGAAACCAAAAGCGCCGGTGTGATTATTATGGGCAAGACCACTTATGAGACTATTAGTAAGCCCTTGCCCGGTCGGCTAAATATTATTTTGGACAAAAATCCTAACACCAGCCAAAATATTCCCAATTCTTTGGAATATACCAATCTAACGCCTAAAGAATTATTAAATAGTCTAGCTGACCGTGGTTTTGAGAAAGTTATTCTCGGTGGCGGGGCCACCATCAATGGTTTGTTTCTCAAAGAAAACCTAGTTGATGAAATCTGGCTGACCATTGAGCCGAAAATCTTCGGCGAGGGCCTCTCACTTTTCAAAGACGCTGACGTTGATTTAAAACTGGAATTATTAGAAGTCAGAAATTTGGATAAGGATGTGATTCAGGTGAGATACAAAGTTATAAAATAATTTTGATCAGTGGTTGAAAAAGATTTAATTACATAATTTTATGGCACACGCTGGAGTTGTTCTAATTAATAAAAAAGGAGAAGTGCTGATGCAACACCGAGATGATAATCCGGATATTATTAATCCGGGCTATTGGGCCTATATCGCTGGCCAAAAAGAGGAGAGTGATGAAAACCATGAGCAAACAGCCAAAAGGGAATTAAAAGAAGAAACTGGTTATGTTGCTGACAAATTATACCCATTTCTTGAAGAAGATTATGTTAGAGCAGATGGAGTAAAATCAATACGTTATATGTTTTGGGCCATTTATGATGACCAGCAAAAAATCAATTGTTTTGAGGGCCAGGAAATGGTTTTTCTTGGATTGACAGAACTAGAAAATAAAAAAATCCTACCCGAACACAAAAGGATATGTTATTTGGCGGTTGAAGGGGCCAAGAAAAAAGGAGCTATATAATCATTTTTATTTGTATATTAGTAATTGATTAGTAAATTCGTAGATATATGCGCATCGCTCACCTCATCTGTAAATTTCCTCCTTATCGCGGCGGCATGGGCAATGTTGCCTTTGAGCAGGTCAAACGCCTGGCCGAATTGGGTCACGAGGTGACGGTTTTTACGTTGAATAATAATCAACACGATACCACCCCGCCCTCGTCCCGCGAAACTCAACGCGTTGACTCGGCCACCTCTCCGTTCAAACTTGCCACCGGCAACTTTGAACTAGGAGGGGAAAAATACACGGTTGAATATCTCCAAGCTTTTCCGCGTTTTGGTAATGGCGGTTTTTGTCCCGGGCTACTCAAAAAATTAAAAGACTTTAATGTTATCCAACTGCATTATCCATTTTTTGGCGCGCAGGAAGTTTTGTGGCTAGGCAAAAAACTTGGGTTGATCAAAGCCAAAATAATTATTTTTTATCATATGGATGCCAGCTTTGATAATATTTTTTTGAAAATATTGAGTTGGCCGTCATTATTAATTAAAAAATCGTTATTTAAAATGGCCGACTGTGTTTGCACCTCTTCGCTGGATTATGTCGCTCATTCGGCCATAAAAAATATTTATCAAAAATATCAGACAAGATTTATGGAGATTCCTTTCGGTGTCAGCCACTCACCCGAAGATGTCAATCGTTCTCGTCTGGAAGAAATCAAAAAACAAATCAGCTGGCATGGCGAAGATAAATATATTTTATTTGTTGGTAATCTTGACCGCGCGCATTATTTCAAAGGCGTGGATATCTTGCTAGAATCCTTTAAAAAATTAATTTGCACATTACACATTACACATTACACATTACTTATTGTCGGCGACGGCGATCTCCGCTCCACTTATGAAAAGCAAGTGGAAGACTTCAAAATATCCGATCATGTTTATTTTACCGGTCGTGTTTCTGATGAAGACTTGGCTTGTTATTATTATTTATCCGACACGGTTGTTTTGCCTTCTACCACCAAGGCCGAGGCTTTTGGTCTGGTCTTGGTTGACGCAGAAAGTTTTGGCAAACCGGTGATCGGTTCTGATTTACCCGGTGTTAGAAGTGTGGTGGGCGAGGCTGGTTTATTAGTCAAGCCGGGCGACATTGACGATTTGGCCGAAAAGTTTAAGATTATTCTATCTGATGAAAATTTACGTCAAAAGTTTTCCGTGGCTGGCATGAGTCAGGTCAAAGAAAAATATAATTGGGATAAACATATAAATAATTTAAGTGGGATATATGGCTCATGAGCCCTTGGCGAAAAAATTTATAGAAGAATTGGGACCGCAAGAGCTATGGCCGCCACTTTATAATTCATCTATTTTTGTGCAGGCATCTGGTTGGAATAGCCGTCAATATTATACAAAATATTATCAAGACAATACCCCATTCCCCCTCCTTCTGATCGTAGATAGCAATGAAGGTGTTATGCACTTGCCGATAACCCAAAGCCTTATTAAATCAAAGGAAATATTCCGCAGTTATTGGCATAATACAACCATCTTGAAATTACGATTGTCGCAGTTCAAAAAATTAGCAAAAAGGATTGATGATATTTATTTTAACCTATCTTATGATTATGTTAATAAAGAAAAAATATCAAAGTTGCTCCCCATTATCAAAGAGCTTATCACGCTCTTTGGCAACCTGTCAGCCCTGGCATTTTTTACATTAAACCTAGATGATAACATTTGCCGAGATGTCCTCGAAGAAACAGGCGATGGCAATTTACTGAAAATATGGACTGAATGCACTGTTGCCAATTTTCATTCTTTTGAGAAAAGAAGAGAGTATTTTTATTTTGATACTTCTTTGAAAGAAGCAAAGCACGAAGCAACAATAGAAAAGTGCCAATATCTTTTTGCTAACTACAATAAAGTATATAATTTAAGAGAATCAGAAGAAGCTTTTGATACCCAGTATGGTACTAATCGTCAGAAAATGAAGAAATTAGTCGCCTCTATTAAGAAAGAAGAATTAGACAGGGATAAAAAATTTAATAAATGGTATCGGGGGCTATCCTTTAAAGAAAGAAAGCTGGCTAACTTTATACAAAACTCTTTATATTTAAGGGATGTTAGAAAGGATTATTTTTCTAAAATGATTACCAGTTGTTATCGAGTAGCCGAACGGATGTTTAGTCAAGTTGGGATATCACATGATCTGATTTTGTTTTATGGAGTAGACGAGCTCGCAAGAGGCCAAAGAGAATTACAAAAATCAGCCAATCTTATTAGAAATAGGAAAAACGGGTATTGTACCTTGGTGCATTATGATGGTCGCAGGGAGGAAAGTTCCAACGCCGCAGAAAATAAAAAATTTATTAATAATTATTATAATAAACAACAAAAACAATTCGGGCATTGTTCAACAAAAGTTATTAATGGGCAGACTGGCTTCCAAGGTAAAATTAGAGGATTTGTCCGAGTTATAAAAAATTTAAACAAACAATCAAACCAATTTCAGGCCAAAGAGATTTTAGTTACTGGCATGACCAGACCGGAGTTTATTTTTCTTATCAATAAAGCATCAGCCATAGTCACGGACGAGGGCGGGGTTACTTGCCACGCGGCTGTTGTTTCTAGAGAGTTGCGCAAACCCTGTATAATTGGTACAAAAATTGCCACTCAAGTTTTGCGCGATGGAGACTATGTTGAAGTTGACGCCAATCGAGGTACAGTAAAAATTATAAAAAGAAAATGATTTTATGGAAGAATTTGAGGTCAAATACACGAACATTGATTCGGAGGAATTTCGAGAAAAGCTCAAAAGCATTGGGGCAAAATTTGAATTCAGCCGCACTTATCGCCGGCTCAATTTTGAATATCCTGATTGGCGGCTGGACAAAGAGAATAGTTGGTTGCGTTTGCGTGACGAAGGCGACAAAATCACCCTGGCTTTTAAAAAAAGAATTGGTCCCAAACAAGGTCCAAATGGCAATGATCTTGGCATGCAGGAAATAGAGACAGTGGTTGAAGATTTTGACAAGACCAGAGATATTTTTCTCGCCGCTGGTTTTATTATCAAATATGATGTAGAAAATAGACGCGAGAGATGGACCCTTGATGGTATCCAATTTGATATGGACGAATATCCTTTGTTGCCGCCGTATATTGAGATAGAATCCAGCTCCTGGGAAAAGGTAGAAGAGGGGATAGAACTCTTAGGTTTTGACAGCGCTAAAAAGAGGATTTGTCATACCGGAAAAATTTATAAAGAAAATGGCATAGAAATTGCCGATTATATTACTATGTATTTTAATAAACAAATTAAAAGAAATGACGAACACCATCATGAGCAATAAAAAAATCGGTCTCGCTCTCGGCTCTGGCGGCGCCAGAGGTCTCGCCCATATTGGCGTGATCAAGGTTTTAGAAGAAAATAAGATCCCCATTGATATTATCGCCGGCGCTAGTATGGGCGCGCTCATCGGTAGCGCCTATGCCAGCCATCGAGACATTGGTTTGATTGAGAAAACTTATTTGGAGATTGAGTGGAAAAAAATTATTCACTTGAGCAGTGATCTGTCAATTTTCTCGGGTGGGCTCGTAGCCGGTGACAAAATAAAGAACTTTATGCAGATGGAGCTACACTGCACCCAGAATTTTTCCGACCTGAAAATTACTTTTGGCGCCGTGGCCACCGATATTTCCAATGGCAAGAGCGTTTTTTTGACTGTCGGCAATCTGCCCGAAGCTGTGCGCGCCAGCATTTCTTTCCCTGGTGTTTTCAAGCCGGTAGCCATAGACGAGCATTGGTTGATTGACGGCGGAGCCGTTGACCCAGTGCCGGTTGATTTGGCCAAAAAATTGGGCGCTGATTTTGTTATCGCTGTCAACCTGGAAGAACGTGGCGGCAGTTACCTCCACACCAAAAAAGGTAGCAAGGATTTGTATAATAATGTCTATAGCGCCGCACGCATTATGCAAAAACAACTGGCCGCTTACAGCTCGGTCGGTGCGGACGTTATTCTCAATCCAGAAATTGGCAGTTATATGTGGATGCAATTTACCGAAGCTCAAAAAATCATTGCCGCCGGTGAAGAAATTACCCGCAAAAATTTACCCCAAATCATCCAGCGGCTCAATGGATAAATCGTTCCCACAACTCCGGTCTACCCCCGGAGCTTTTTTGACACCAAAGGGTAAATAAAGGATAATTATCTTATTACTACTATGATGCAAAAAACTCCAAAAGTTTTGATTTTTTCTCTTACTTATTTACCCTTTATCGGCGGAGCAGAGGTTGCCGTTTCTGAAATTACCAAAAAAATAGCTGGGATAGAATTTGATATAATTACTTGCAATTTGGACGGCTGCCAACAGGCTGTTGAGCAGAAGGATAATATAAAAATATATCGCGTCGGTCATGGCAAAAATAGCAAACGTTTTTTCCCGTGGTTGGCCTATAAAAAAGCCTTAGAACTTCATCGTCTAAATAATTATTCTCTTATTTGGTCAATTATGGCCAATCGCGCCGGGTTGGCCGCTTTGTTTTTCAAAAGGAAATTTTCAGACGTTAAATTTTTATTAACTCTTCAAGAGGGTGACTCTCTTTTTAGCATTTGGAAAAAAACTTGGTATTTCAGACCAATTTACAAAAAAATTTATACCCGAGCGGATCATATTCAAGCGATAAGTCAATGGCTGGCCCGGCGCGCCAGAAGTTACGGTTATAAAAAGGATATTAGTGTCGTGCCCAATGGGGTAGACCTAGATAAATTCAAAACTCAAAATTCAAAATTAAAAACTAAGGAAGAATTAAGTATCAAGCCAGAAGATAAGATTATCCTCACCGACTCTCGCCTGGTTGTCAAAAATGGTGTTGCTGATCTGATAAAGTCAGTCCATATCCTCGTTACCCATTACCCATTACTCACCCCCAAATTAGTAATCCTTGGTTCCGGCCCCTTGGAAAAACAATTGAAACAATTCGCTCTGAGGCTCGGCGTGACGGATAAAATAATTTTTCTAGGGCGTGTGCCTCATGAACAGATTCAAGATTATTATCAAATCGCGGACATTTTTGTTCGCCCGTCTTTAACCGAGGGTTTTGGCAATGTTTTTGTTCAAGCCATGGCCGCTAGCTTGCCCGTTATCGCCACGCCGGTCGGCGGCATTCTTGATTTTTTTAAAGATAGCGAAACTGGTTGGTTTTGCGAAGTTAAAAACCCACAAAGCATCGCTGAAAAAATAAATTATATTTTAGAAGAAAAGAATAAAGACGAGGTTGAACGAGTAGTTGCCAATGCCAGGCACATGGTGGAGGAAAAATATGATTGGAATCTTATCGCCGATAAAATGAAAAATATTTTTGATTCCATAATGCATAATTCGTAATTCATGACTCATCATTCGCTATTTAAATTAATCAAAAAAAATTCTCGCTTTTTTCGATACTGTATTGGTGGCGGTTTGGCTTTTATTGTTGATGCTAGTCTGCTCTTTGCCCTGACTGAATATTTTCATTGGTGGTATCTTTGGTCGGCCACTGTTTCCTTTTTGGTTGCTGCTGTTTTTAATTACTATTTTCAAAAACTGGTGACTTTTCCCGACAGGCGCCAGACAAGCTTTGTTCTTTTTTTGATTTTTCAAGCCATTGGTTTGGGTATTAATAATTTGACGCTTTATATTTTGGTGGAAGACATCGGTTTGTGGTATTTATTCTCCAAAGGGTTTGCCGCCGTTTTAGTTTTAATTTGGAATTTTTGGGCCAGCAAAAATTTTGTTTTTCAGGCAAAAAATGACACGGGCATCGTTATGGCGGGTGAAATATTCCCTCCGGCCATTGGCGGCCCAGCCACCTATACCCGCCGTCTGGCACACTATTTTTTAGAACACAACATTGAGTTTTCCCTGATCTACTATCATAGTTCTCCCTTGGCTGATGAAGATCAAGAGTTGGCGCCATTTGTCCTATCAGTGGATAGTCGTTTTTTTCTCCCTTTCAGATATCTGCTTTATTTTTTTAAATTGTTTTTTTGCTCTATCCATGCTAAAGTTATTTATGCGCAGGGTCCGATTGCTTCTGGCTGGCCAGCGCTTTTAGTTTCTCGTTTGTTGCAAAAGAAACTAGTGGTGAAAATAGTCGGCGATTATGCCTGGGAGCAAGCCCAGTTGAATCACGCCACTCTGCTTGGCATTGACGATTGGCAGAAAAATCCAGAGCCAGAATCAAAAAATTATTTTTTTAATCACAAAATTCGTCTCTTGAATAAATTAGAACGCCAGGTTGTCCGCCACGCCGATTATGTTATTGTTCCCTCGCATTATCTCAAAAAAATTGTTCTTGGCTGGGGCGCCGATCAATCTAAAGTCAGAGTAGTCTATAATTCTATTTATTTGAAAAATCAACCCGGTTTGTCGCGTTCTAAAGCTCAAGATAAAATAGGCATCCGGGGCGAGTTGATTTTAACGGTGGCAAGACTTTTGCCCTGGAAGGGCGTAGCCATGCTGATCGAAATTATGCCGGAACTTTTGAAGCTTAACTCTTCTTTCAAGCTAGTTATCGTCGGCAATGGACAAGAGGAGGATAGTCTGCGCCGTTTGGTTGTAGAAAAAAAATTGACGAATGCTGTTTTCTTCCCCGGTCGGATTAGTCAGGATGATCTACCCAATTATTACCAGGCGGCTTCAATTTTTGTGCTCAATTCAGGCTATGAAGGCTTATCACACTCCATTATTGACGCTATGAATTATAATCTGCCAATCGTCGCCAGTGCCATCGGTGGCAATCCCGAACTGATTGATGATGATTATAATGGTCTTTTAGCGGAATATAATAATCAGTCGGCCTGGGTCAAAGCGCTTCAACGCCTCTGCCAAGATGAAAAATTACGCGACCGGCTGGTGGCCAGTCCCTTGACCAAACTCACGGCTTTAAGTTTTGATAATATGATCACGGAGACCCTCAAGATTCTTAATAATTTTAACTCACAGTAATTTTTTATATGTCGTCAAACCTATCCAACGCGGTAGAAAATTGGCTTCTCAATTATCAGGATATTTTTACGGCAACCAAACGCGAGACACTCCATGGAGCAACAATTAGCGTGAACGATGCCGCCAGTAAGCTGGCTTTTATTTATGAAAAAATTCGCAACACTGTTGACTATCGTGAAGACCATTTGCTTCGTCGTCATGCCACCTCCCGTATCCTAAAAAGAATTGCCAGTCCTGGCCATAAGGGATCGGATCTGGCTCGACCGTTGATTGAGGAATTGATTCGCGCCCGTTATTTAGCCAACGACAGCGTGCCAGAGCGCCTGGTTGACCAAGTCGCCCATCTGATCAACAAATACATTGTTATTTACAATGTTATCGTGGATAGTAGCTACCCGCCGAAAGAAATGAAAAGTTTTTTCTACTGGCTCTTGGACCTTGCCGCCTGCGAGGTGGAGGAGATTTTGGTACCGGCTGAAGAGGAGAGGATTTTGGTTGAAGTTACCGAACGCACCATCAAACAAAATTTGGTTTTTGACGGTCGTTGCCAATTAGACGAAGAAGGTAAAAATATTCAGATTCACATAGCCATACTCAAGGGTTTGCTCAAGGCTGACGAGATGACCGTTAATTATTTTCTTTTAAAATATTACTTTCCTGATTGGCACGAACTCACCTTGCCGGAGGCCGAACATATCGCCCACGAAGTCAAGCGCACCCAGGCAGTTATCAAGGATAATTATAATCACCAGCTCAATGACCGATTATTGAGGGATTTCAAAAAATATATCGCCGTCTTCTGGATTTTGCAGGATATTATTCGTGATAATCCGGAACAATACCTGGCTATTTTTGCGAGGCCAGAGCGCCTGATTGAGAAAGTTGAGGAAACTTGCCGTATTAAATACAGTCAGATTGGTGCCAAAGTGCGTCGTTCCATTATTCGTTCCGTCATCTATATTTTTTGCACCAAAATTATTTTTGGCATTGTTTTGGAATTACCTTTTGATTATTTTATTCTGCGCGAATTGCGCTGGCCACCGCTTATCATCAATGCTCTTTTCCCGCCCGTTCTCATGGCCGCTATCGGCGCCAGCATCCGTACTCCTGGCAAAGCCAATACCGAGGCTATCGTCTCGGAAGTAAAAAACATTGTCTATTTGGGCGGTGGCTCGGAATTGCGCGTCCGTCTGAATCCGCCCAAGAGGGGATTCTTGAATATTGTGCTCAATCTGCTTTATGGCATTATGTATTTTATTTCCTTTGGCTTGGTTGTTTATGGCTTGCGCTTGTTGGATTTCAGTGTTGCCAGTATTCTTATCTTTTTACTGTTTTTGACAATGGTTAGCTTTTTCTCTCTGCGTATCCGCCGCACCGCCGCTGAACTGATTATCTTGAAACATCGGGAAAGATTTTTGACCGTCATCATTTCTTTTCTCTTTGTTCCGGTTTTGCGAGTCGGTCGCTGGCTCGCTTTCCACTCTTCCAAAATCAATGTTTTTATTTTCATTCTTGATTTTATTATTGAGGCGCCCTTCAAAAATTTTGTTCGTATTTTTGAAGATTTGGTTATCTTTATAAAAGAGAAACGAGACGAGATGCTCTAACCCAAACAAAAACGCCCGCGGCCGTCTGTTCGGTCCGTCTTTTTGACAAATTCGCCAAAGCTGGTAAATTAATACAAGAAGAAAATCAAAAATCAAATATCAAAAATCAAAATTTTAGTATCTCCTTTCGGGAGATAATTTATATAATTTTAAATTTTGATTTGTCATTTTACGTTTTGAGATTTACATTTTGAATTTTTTACGCCGCTATCGTCTAACGGTTAGGACGCCAGGTTCTCATCCTGGTAATCGGGGTTCGATTCCCCGTGGCGGTACCAAGAATGCAATCTTATATTTCTACCCGGCTTTAGCCGAGGGTACAGGCAACTTTAGTTGTTGTTCTTGACCCACAAGCTAAAGCTCGCAAGACCCCGACTAAAGTCGGGTAGAAATCTTTATCAATCATAAAACCGCCTCGTGTCCCCGCGAGGCGGTTTTAGTTAAAAATTATTAAACCGGCTTATTCGGGCTTTCGTTCCAGAGTTTTATTATTATAATAATCACTATCGCCACTATAATGAACATTATTTTAAATGGGAACAACTCTTTGGCTATAAACACTGCCATGCCCCCAGCCACCATCATAATAAGTTGCCTCTTATTGATCGGGCCGATGATGCGCTCTTCTGCATCAGTGGGCCAGCCGGTTTTATTCTTGATTTCTTTGTTATCATTTTCCATAAGTTTATTTTAAAATTGCTTATATCTTTATTATTTACTGTTTATTGCTTACCTCGCTTGTCTCGCTTACCGCTATTTGAACATCAGAAGTCCTGGCCGAAAAATCATAATAATTCCGAGCACCACCAAAAGCAGTCCGCCGATCAGGTGAGAATACTTGGCGTATTTCTGGTTGCCGGAAAACATCTTCCAGGTAAAGCCCGCGATGAGAAGCACCACAATATCATCCAGCATGTAGAAAAAATCATAGCCCAAAAGATAAAGGTAGTAGCTGATTTTGGGTAATTCACTTTGTGATAAGATCTGCGTATAGATCGCCGGAATGCCGGCCGAGCACAAAAGTTCTACCAAGTTAATGCTAAAAGAGATTAATGCTATGCCGACGATGATTGCTATAGTTTTTTCTTTTTTCAATGTCTTCTCCAATCGGGCGATGATTTTGCCCTTGGTTTTTTCCGAAGTCACCTCGCAGGTGAGAGCCTCTTGTTTTCTTTTTTTGTAAAAATCACGCAGGAAATAGCTGCCCACGCCAACCGCTAAAAGTCCAATAACAATTTTTACTGCTTGTAAATAGCCAAATTGCAGAAAGGTGTTGAACCAAGCAGTTAAAAACAAGAAATAGGAAAAAGCCGAAGCGCCAATATATGTCCAACCAACCAACCACATTTTTTTCTTATCGCCCGCATTGATCAAAAGCGTGATCATGACGAGTAGCGCCCACATGGAGCATGGATTAAAGCCATCAATCAAGCCCAAAGCCGCCGTCAGGATTGGCAGAGATAATTTTTTGGCATCCACTGTGCCGATCAGGGGGAATTTAAAAGCGTCTTTGCCCGTCGGTCCAGTGGTGTCAGCGGCCAATCGCGCGTGTTTAGTCCCGGTGTATCTGTCTAGCGCTTCCATGATTTCCACGCCCGTGGTTTCCTCATCTCGAAAACCGAGAATTTTTTCCTCGCCGATTATGACTAAAGGCACCCGTCCTTCAGCCTTGCCGAACTTCGCCTTGGTCATTGTTTGCATTATTTTATAGCCCTCTTCGTTTTTCCAGGTTTCATAGGCGATCCATTCAATGTCTGGATAATTATCATTTATCTTATTCCAAAAAACCTGTTCCGTGTGGCAGTGCGGACAGCCGTCACCCCAGAAAAAATAGACCGGTTTTTTCTCTATCGCCTTGGCCATTTGAAAATTAAAAAACATCGCGCCAAACGCGATTATCGTAGCTAAAATAAGTAGCTTTGTTTTTTTAGACATAAGTATATTTTTAGTAAAATTAATTATAATCCAAATCATCGTCATAGTCAATTGCCCATTTTTTCTTTATAATTTGCCAAATTCACCCAAATTTTATACAATAAACTCACTATGTTAAACATTCCGGAAAAAGAGCTGGAAATCCTCAAATTCTGGCAAGACAAAGAAATATTCAAAAAAACCTTGGGCAAAGACGCGCCCCAGGGTAATTTTGTTTTTTATGAAGGTCCACCCACCGCCAATGGCAAACCAGGCATTCATCATGTCGAAGCTCGGGCGTTCAAAGATCTAATTCCCCGTTTCAAAACCATGAACGGCTTTCGGGTTGAGCGCCGCGCTGGTTGGGATACCCATGGCTTACCGGTCGAATTGGAAGTAGAAAAAAAATTAGGCTTGAAAAATAAAAAAGACGTCGAAGCTTATGGCGTCAAAGAATTTAATGAAAAATGCAAAGAAAGCGTTTGGCAGTATGTTGGCGACTGGGAAAAAATGACCGAGCGAGTTGCTTTCTGGGTAGATATGGAACATCCCTATGTCACTTATCACAATGAATATATTGAAAGTCTGTGGTGGATTATCAAGCAGGTTTATGAGCGCGGTTTGATGTATCAGGGCTACAAAGTCGTGCCACAGTGTCCGCGTTGCGGTACAGCTCTATCTTCACACGAAGTCGCCCAAGGCTATAAAAATGTTAAGGAGGATTCAGTTTATATCAAATTTAAACTCAAAGACAAACCAAATGAATATATTCTCGCCTGGACCACCACACCTTGGACCTTGCCTGGCAATGTCGCTTTGGCCGTCGGTGAGAACATTGATTATGTCTTGATAGAAAACAAAGAGATCAAAGAAAAATACATTTTAGCCAAAGACTTAATAGCAAAAGTTTTAGGTGAAAATTGGCCAGAGTCATTTACACTCGTGCAGGATAAAATTTCAGGAAAAGATCTGGTTGGTCTTGAATACGAACCGCTCTTTCCTGGTGTTGTTACTGAACAACACACCAATTACCAAAATGCCTTCAAAGTTTACGCCGCTGATTTTGTTTCCACCGAAGATGGCACCGGCGTTGTTCACACGGCCGTGATGTATGGCGCTGATGACTATGAGCTAGGCGAAAAAATCGGTCTGCCCAAAGTCCACTCGGTAAATTTAGATGGTACTTTCAATGAGCTTGTGCCTCAATGGCAGGGACGCTTTGTCAAAGATGTCGAGCCGGAAATTATCGCCGATCTCAAGGTCAGAAACATTTTATTCAAAACCGAAAATTATGCCCATGACTATCCTTTTTGCTGGCGTTGTGATACGCCCCTGATTTACTACGCCAAAGATGCCTGGTTTTTCCAGATGAGTACTCTGCACGATCAACTGATCAAAAATAATGAAGGGATCAACTGGGAACCAGCTCATATCAAAGAAGGCCGCTTTGGCGAATGGTTGCGCGAGGCCAAGGACTGGGGCATTTCCCGGGAACGTTATTGGGGCACGCCTATCCCAGTTTGGC
This sequence comes from bacterium, assembly GCA_035388025.1. Classification (GTDB taxonomy): domain Bacteria; phylum Patescibacteriota; class Patescibacteriia; order UBA2196; family GWA2-42-15; genus JAAZMX01. The sequence goes on along the minus strand of DAOOPA010000006.1, from coordinate 9,934 downwards.
GCTGTTCGGCTTGCCAAGAGATAAAAGTTGTCGGTAGTTTTGAAGAATTAGAAAAATTAAGCGGTCAAAAAATTGTTGACCCACACCGGCCATTCATTGACGAAGTGACAATCAAATGTGAAAAGTGCGGCGGTGTAATGAAACGCACACCGGAAGTAATAGACTGCTGGTTTGATTCAGGCGCCATGCCTTTTTCCCAACTCCATTATCCTTTTGAAAACAAAGAGTTGATTGACAGTGGCGCATATTATCCGGCCGAATTTATTTCCGAAGCCATTGATCAAACGCGCGGCTGGTTTTATACGCTTTTGGCCGTGGCCACACTTCTCGGCAAGAGAGCGCCTTACAAAAATGTCATCTGTCTCGGCCATATTTTGGATAAAAACGGCCAGAAGATGTCCAAACATATTGGCAATGTCGTCAATCCCTGGGAGATGTTTGAAAAATATGGCGCCGACGCTGTCCGCTGGTATTTGTACACAGTCAATCAGCCTGGCGAAGCCAAAAGGTTTGACGAACAACTGCTCAAAGAATCCACTCGTACCTTTACCACCCTATTGAACGTCCTCTCTTTTTATCAAATGTACGCGCAACAAGAAACCAAGCAAGATGAGTTGAGGAATATTCTAGATAAATGGATTGTGGCTAAATTAAATTCATTAATCAAGGCAGTTAGTGACAGTTGGAACCATTATGATATTTTTACCGGCGCGCGCCAGATCAGAGATTTTATTGAAGAACTCTCCACCTGGTATCTCCGCCGTTCACGCGAACGTTTTAAGGGCGACGATGAAGCCGACAAAAATTCCGCGCTGTCCACCCTGCATTATGTTCTTTTGGAGTTATCAAAATTATTAGCGCCAGCCACTCCTTTCCTGGCTGAATATTTGTATCAAGAGTTAAAAGGCGAACAGGAATCAGTGCATCTAGATGTTTGGCCGCTAGCCAAGGAAGAATTAATTGATCAAAAGGTATTAACCCAAATGAATTCCGTGCGCCAAGTCGTTGAACTCGGTTTGGCCGAGCGCGCCGAAGCCGGTATCAAAATTCGTCAGCCATTAGGGAAACTCAAAATTCGAAATTCAAAACTCAAAATTAATGAAGAATATCTTGATTTGCTTAAAGATGAACTAAATATTAAAGAGGTTGAGCAGGTTGAAGGCGAAGGCGAATTAACCGTAGAGCTAGATACGACCCTGAATGATGAACTCAAAGAAGAGGGGATTGTGCGTGAATTGATTCGCACCATCAATAACATTCGCAAGGAAATGAAATTGACTATTCAAGATCGAATCAAAATCTCTTATCGCGCCGAGGATGAACTATTAAACAAAGTTTTTGAAAAGTATGGCGAGGAATTAAAGAAAGGCACCTTGGCCGACAGCTTGGAGGCGAGCGTGGAAGAATTAGAAAAAGTAAAGGTGAACGAGTCAGAAGTGGGTATTAAGATAAATAAAATTATCAATTAACTACCAAACTTATGAGCGAAAAAAGAGGCGTTGCGCGATCAGAACTTGGCCCAAATCAAGCGATGGGTTCTCTTGTAGAAGGGGAGAAGACGGTTTTTCTCAAGCGGATGAGGCGTGGAGGCAGGGAATTAATTATTTTATTGACCACTCTCTTTGTTCTTAGCGGGTCAGCCGAAGCCAAAAAGACAAGTGATCACGAAGAATTAAAAGGCATGTTACCAAAATTTAGTGAAGCAGATTTAGGTGGTAAGTCTCCAGTGGAAGCGGCCGAACGAATCTTTTATTTGGGAGAACAAATGGCGTTAGCTCTAAAAACTTTTGGTGGCGAGACCGCCTGGGCAGAACACAATTTGGAGATCAACGGGAGCACGGTCAATACCCAACAAATAGCCGACAATATGCCGCCAGGTGGTCCAGTATTTGTTTTTGGTAGCCGGAAACTAAAGGGTGGGCGCAGTTCGTTAAGACAGGCGATGGAAAACCCATCACAGTCTTATGAGTCAGCTAACGCTGTCGTAGGAATAGGCCCTGGAAACAAATTTGTCCCATCCGGAGAAAAGATGGTTGTCATGGGTTATGGCAAGGATCAGGAACACGCCCTCGCCAACGCCCTGACATTTGCGGCCCAAGATTATCGACACAATCTTTTGTCTGGTAAAGGCAAGGGTGGATTACCAGCGTCGCTTGGGGATATATCTAATCTTGATTTTGCGGCTTTTTTTCAACTTAGCAATATTAAATTTCAGGAGATTGAAGGCGGTTCTTATCGTGTTGTTGCCGAAATTACGCCCGGTAGTGTTGAAGTTGTTAATGAACCTAATGAATAATAATATGAACAATATAATTTTTGAAATCAAAACAATCATTGCCAACAATCAAGAGCTTGAGCGTGCTGATCGAGAGAAATTATCGGAAATAGTTGAAGATCTCTCGCCGGAAGTCCTTTTGGCTTTTGGCAAGCTACTCAATGATTCTCCTGATAATCTGGTAAAAATAAACGAATTATTCAAGGCGAAAAAAGAGGCGCTTGCTTCCGGTGATCTTGCCAAGATAGACCAAATTATCAAAATGGAAAGCGAGTTTATCGGCGAGGGCGACAATCAGGCCTAGTTTTTATTGATATGTTTATCCTCCAAATTATTTGGCTATATTTGCCCCTTGGCCTGGCCAATATTTTTGCCTCACTTTCCCGCCACCTTTTGCCGCGTTTGGATTACCCGCTGGATTTTCATCTACAATTCAGAGGCGCAAGAATCTTTGGTAGCCACAAAACTTGGCGCGGGTTTATTATCGGCACTCTAGCCGCTTTTTTATTTTTTCTTTGGCAAAAATATTTATATAATTCCTGTCCCTCAATTCACGATCTTAGTTTGATTAATTACGACACTGTCAGCCTTTGGGCCGGAGTCGTGATGGGTCTCGGCGCGATTCTGGGCGACGCGCTCAAGAGTTTTTTCAAGCGCCAGCTAAATATTGAGCCCGGCCAACCATGGTTCCCCTTTGACCAGCTTGATTGGGTGGTTGGCGGCACGCTTTTGAGCTGGCCGCTGATTTCCGTTTCTATTAATATTATTTTGGTGGCTATTCTACTTGGGCTTTTGTTTCATTTGCTTTTTAAGATTATCGGTTATCTTTGCCGGGTGGATAAGACGCCAATTTAAAAATTTTCAATGTTTCAATTTATTAGTTATTTTTGGAAATTGTTTCATTGGTTCATTGATTGAAAATTGAAAATTAGAAATTGAAAATTTCCCTGTGTATTACAATCTCACCGCCATTGTACTCAACCGCCAGGATTTTCGAGATGACGATCTTTTGGTTACAGTCTACTCGCGCGAACGCGGTAAATGCTCTCTTTTGGCTCGCGGCGCCAAAAAAATTTTGAGCAAACTGGCTGGTCATCTGGAGCCGATGTCTTTGAGTTTTTTGAATGTCGCTTCTGGCAAAAACATCGATCAATTAACCGGCGCATTGCAAATCAAAAATTACGCCTTGGCTAAAAATAATTTGGATAAAACCAGAGCCGCCCTTTGGTTTTTGAAACTGCTTGATAAGCTAACCTTGGAAAACCATCAGGATGAGCGCATTTTTGAGCTGGCAGATAAATACCTTGACTTTTTGGAAAAGACAGGGGAGAATCATGAGATGGTCAAATTAGCAGTCGGTTTTAAGCTTTTGGCTTTGCTTGGGCTGGACCCGAGCGCCAAAGCAGAACTTAAATTTCGGCAGGAGATACAATTTATTATCCATAATAGCATGGAAAAAATTTATAAAAACGAAAAGCTAAAAAGCAATCTTCTGCAACTTATCTTTATTCTGAAAAAAGAAATTAATGTTTAAACTCCTCAAGCAATCCAAGAAATCCCGCGCCCGTCTCGGAATTTTAAAAACGCCTCATGGTGACATTGAGACGCCGTTTTTTATGACCATTGCCACCAAGGGTTCGGTCAAAGCCGTTGATTCCAGCGATCTATACAATCTCGGCGCGCCCATTGTTTTATCCAATACCTATCATCTCTACCTCCAGCCGGGTTTGGATGTTTTGAAAAAGTTTGGCGGCTTGCACAAATTCATGGGCTGGGATGGACCGATCTTGACCGATAGCGGGGGATACCAAGTATTCTCATTAGGTAGCCGAAGAAAATATGGCGAGCAGTTAAAATCACAATTTCCAAATCCCAATTTCCAAATAAATTACAAATCACAAATTCCAAACCCCAAAGAGGAAGAAAATTTGGCTTTAGTTAAAATCAATACTACTGGCGTGGAATTCCGTTCGTTTATTGACGGCTCAAAGCACTTATTCACGCCCGAGAAAGTCCAAGAGATTCAAGATATTATTGGTTCCGATATCAAAATGGTTTTGGACGTGTGCTCCCCGCACCCCTGTTCCAAGAAGCAAGCCGAGGTTGATTTAGCTTTAACCCACGAATGGGCCAAGCAGGCATTGGCATATCATAAAAAAAACAGGCGCCGCCAAAACAATTTAACAATTAAACAATTTAACAATCTATTATTCGGCATTGTTCAGGGCTCTATCTACAAAGATCTACGCCTGCAATCCGCTCGATTTTTGTCGGCGCTGGATTTTGATGGCTTGGCTATTGGCGGTTTGGCTGTTGGCGAAGAAAACAAAAAAATGTATCAGGTCCTGGATTATACCATGCCCGAATTGCCGACCGACAAGCCGCGCTATCTTATGGGCGTGGGCAAGCCGGAAAATATTATTGAAGCAGTCAAAAGGGGAGTGGATATGTTTGACTGCGTGATTCCGACTCGTGAGGCTAGACATGGTCGTCTTTATGTATATAAAAAATCAAATATAAAAAATAAAAAACTAAACGCCAATTTTTACGAGGTCATCAATATTCTCAACTCCCAATACAAAAAAGACACTCGGTCTTTGGATAAAAATTGCTCTTGTGAACTGTGCCAAAACTATAGCGCTGGTTATCTGCACCACCTGTTCAAAGCCGGCGAACCATTGGCCTTGCGCCTAGCCACCTTGCACAATGTCAATTTTTATCTTAAGTTAATGGAATCAATTCGTAATAATATAAAAACCAATAGATTATAAAAACTAAACTGGAGGGCAAAGCCGTGGAAAATCTGACGAACGAGGGGATTTGGTTCTGGCGTATCCTCATTATGGTATCCCTTTGGCTCTTGAGCGGTTTAGTTGTTTCCGCTATTTTGCCAGAGGGGCTAACCATAAAATTAGCCAAAGTGGCTGGCAAGATTATTCTTATTATTCTGGGGGCGGCAGTGACGTTAGCTTCGGGCGCCGGGCTTTATTATGTGTTATTGAAGCTTGACATAACCCTAACGAGCATACCGCGCTAGGGTGGGGCCAACGCTTTGGTTGGATTCAATCAAAGCGATGGTCCTTTTTATTTGACAAAATCCCATATTTTGTTAAACTTAGCTTAACTTAATTAACTCATTTAACTTAATTAACTCAATTAACTTAAATCTATGTCCAAAATCGCAGTAGTCCGCACTGGCGGCAAACAATATGTAGTCAAGGCCAAAGATACTATTAAAGCTGAAAAACTCAATATTAACGCTGACGATCAGCTTGATTTAGAAGTTCTTTTGACGGCTGAAGATGATGGCTCCAAATTGGAAGTCGGTCAACCGAGTCTCGCCGCCAAAGCCAAAGCTAAAGTGCTTGAGCAAGGCCGAGCCAAAAAAATTCGCGTCGTTCACTACAAGAACAAAACCAGACAGCACAAGGTCTACGGCCACCGACAACCATTTACCAAACTGGAAATCCAATCAATCTAGGTTAATGTATATTAAAAGGCGCGCTGGCAAGGCGCGTCTTTTTGAATTACGAATTATGAATAATGAATAATGGTAAAATTCCAAGATACAAGCTCCAATTTCCAAATAAATTACAAAATTCAAGTATTCAGAATTTGTAATTTGAGATTTGTTTGAGAATTGGAAATTGGGATTTGGAAATTATTTCCTAGATTTCCGTCCTGTTATCCATCGCGCTTTGCAGTGTTATCTCATCGGCGTATTCCAAATCTCCGCCCATGGGCAAGCCACGTGATAGGCGCGTGATTTTTATGTGTGGATATTTTTCTTTGATTATTTTTTTTAGATAAATAATAGTTGATTCGCCCTCTATGGTCGGGTTAAAACCCATAATCACCTCTTTTATTTTTCCTTCGGCCAGTCTCTTGCCCAAGGTTGTGATATTGAGTTGACTGGCAGTCACCCCTGCTATCGGCGACAAAAGGCCATTCAAAACATGATATAAACCATTATAGATTCCAGTTTTTTCCAGGCAGGCGATATCTTGGGCTTCGGCCACCAAGCACACTTTTGTCCGATCGCGTTTCGGTTCGCCGCAAATAGCGCAACCGGTTCCGTTGCCATAATTGCCGCACACCGGACAAATTTTTATTTCACTTTTTAAAGCAATCAAATTTTTTCCGAACAAGTCCAATTTCTCCTGTTTGCTGTTTTTGAGTAAATGGTAAACCAAGCGCTCGGCCGTCTTTTGGCCGATACCCGGAAGACTGGCGAAATTATTTATTAAATTTTGAATAATTGCCGGATGATTCATATTACATTCCCAAGCCCTTTATCTGTCCGCTCATCATTTTTTGAGCCATCAGGCGCTGGACTTTTTTTATTGCGTCGTTAAAAGTTTCACACAGATATTTTTCCTGGTCTTCCTTGGATAATTCCGGGTTGATCTCCACAGCCAAAACTTCCTGGTTGCCGTTCATGGTGATCTTCACCCCCTTATTTTCCGCTTCTACGGTTTCTTGGGCCAACATTGATTGCAATTCACCAGCCTGTTGCTTGAGCTTATATATGTCTTTTATTTGTCCGAACATAAAGAGATAATTTTCAATTACTAAATTTTCAATTTCCAAACAATTTTATAATAACTAAATTTTTAAATTAAAAAATTGAATCATTGTTTGAAAATTGAAAATTTTAAAATTGTAGTTCTTCCACCTTCTGTTCCAGATTTTTAAAACTTACCGTTTCTTCGTCAAAAAACAAAGAAATATTACCAGTCGGGCCATTACGATGTTTTTGGATCAAAATGTCGGCAATATGTGGCCGGGAGGTATCTTTTTTGTAAAGTTCTTCGCGATAAATAAACATTACCACATCAGCATCTTGTTCTATGCTACCGCTTTCCCGTAAATCTGACAGCTTTGGAATAGACATCGGCCTTGATTCCACGCTTCTGGATAGTTGAGATAAGGCGATCAAAGGCACGTTTAATTCCCTAGCAATCGCTTTCAGTCCGCGCGATATTTCTGAAACCACTTGCACGCGATTGTCTACGTTGCTACTTGCCCCGCCGCGCCCCTCCATTAACTGTAGATAATCCAAAACAATCAATCCCAGACCGTGTTCTGCCTGCATCCTTCTGGCCTTGGTGCGGATTTCCATCACATTGGCCATCGGCGTATCATCAATGAATATTTGCGCCTCTGACAAGGTACCCATAGCATGGCCGATTTTGGTAAAATCAGATTCCGTGCCATAAACTTCCCGATCCGACAAATTACCGGTACGTAATTTCCACAAGCTGGTGCCCGCTTGAGCTGAAAGCATCCTGTCAATCAACTGCTCCTTGCTCATTTCTAGAGAAAAAATCGCTACCGGCACTCGTTGCTTGACCGCCACCTGTCTCGCGATATCCAAAGCAAGGCTGGTTTTACCCACGCTTGGTCTGGCCGCCAAGATTATTAAATCTGATTTTTGCAGGCCGGCGAGTTTTTTGTCCAAATCGGCAAAGCTGGTTGGCACACCGCGCATTTTACCTTTTTCTTTATGCAAATCATCAATCCTATCAAAGGCTTCTGATAATAAGTTTTTGATCGGCACGAACTCTGGTTTGATAAAACCCTGTGAAATGCCAAAAAGTTTGCTTTCCGCCTGATCCAAAAGCGCGTCCACCTCGTCATCTTCACGATAACCCATCTGTTCTATTTCCGCCGCCGTTTCTATCATTTTCCGCAAGGTGGCTTTTTTACGCACAATTTTGGCGTAATAGGCGACGTTGGAAGCAGTCGGCACCACGTTGGTCAGATCGACCAGATATGTTCTCCCCCCGATTTTGTCGAGGAGCTTCTTTTCCTCCAGTTTGGATGCCAGACTCAAAATATCAATCGGCTCTTTCTCTTCGTACAATTCCAACATCGCGTTATAGATAATCGCATTGGCTTCTTTGTAAAATTCTTCGGCCGTGAGTGCGTCAGCGATTTTAGTAATGGCATTTTTATCAATCAAAAGGGAGCCCAAAACTGATTGCTCGGCTTCCAAATTTTGTGGTGGCATGCGACCAATGTCTTTCATATTATCTACAAATATACAAAATAAATTTCCAAGATGCAAGAAACAAGATGCAAATAAATCCCAAGCTTCAAATCCAAAATTCAAAATAAATTCCAAACACCGAACGCCAGTTTATCAAATATTTGGAACTTGTAATTTGAGATTTATTTGGAACTTGGAAATTGGAGCTTGTCTCTGGTTTCTATCTTACCATTTTCTGAGCCCCCTGGGCAAGCTATTTTTGTTCACATTTTAAGCTCTTTATTATCCACAGGCTAGATTTCTTAGTTTTGTCAAATTGGGCTAAAATAAAAGCAGAGCGCTCGCCAGTGAAGGGAGGTGGTACCCGACGAAGCGGCAAAAGTATTAGAACAGGAAGAAACGGTCTTTAAATTACTGCCCAAGATGCATATCAGGTTAAATAACCCAGCTATGGCTTTCAAGCATGTAAAGCCGAAACCCGATGCTGGCAAGGTGAAAATCACTACTAGCTATTCTGAAACCCAAAAACGCAGAAAGGCGCTCAAAAAAACAAAAAAGCAAAAATCTCAAAAATAACCGTCGCCGGAAAGGGCGACTAGCAATATCAAGCCCCCTAGTTTTCAAAAACGGGGGCCTGTTTTTTATCATTTTGCTTTCCGCCAGTCTTTTGCTACCATTAAGTCATATGGATTTATCAATTATTATTGTCAGCTGGCGGGTCAAAGATTTACTTCAAAAATGCCTGCAGTCTCTTTATCAACATGCTTCCGGTATTAAGTTCGAGGTTTTTGTGGTGGATAATAATTCCCTAGATGGCACCATTGAGATGGTTAAAGACGAGTTTCCCCAGGTGAAATTGATTATCAACACTCAAAACCTCGGTTTTGCCGCTGCCAACAATCAGGCGCTCAAATTATCAGCCGGCCGGCATATCTTACTGCTCAATCCGGACACGGAATTTTTTGACAATGCCCTTGGACAGCTGGTGGAATTGATGGACGAAAATCGCGAGTGGGGGATTGTCGGCTGTAAAATTCTTAACCCCGACAAAACTATTCAGGAGTCTGTCCGCCGTTTTCCAGGCTGGTTTGATCAGACTTTGGTTCTTTTAAAATTACAGCGCCTTGGACCTTTCAAAAAATTACTGGATAAATATCTGGCTAAAGATTTTAATTATGAATCGGTGTCAGAGGTCGATCAGGTCATGGGGGCATTCTTTGCGATTCGTCGCTCTACTATTGATGCGCTGGGTCTTTTGGATGAAAAATACTTCTACTGGTTTGAAGAAGTTGACTACTGCCGCCACGCCAAAAATGCTGGCTTGAAAGTCATTTACACGCCAGAACCAATTATTATTCATCATGGCGCCGCTAGCTTTCGCCAGCTTGATTGGAAAAAACAGATGATTTGGAATCATTCACTCCAGCATTATTTTTGGCTCCACGGCAAGAGATGGCAATGGTTTATTTTGTGGTTGCTTCAGCCGGTTAGTATTTTCTTGGCTCTTTTAGCTGATTTGTGGCGGCGGTAAAAATCAAAATGACAATTGAAAATATAAAATTAATCAAATCCTGCGTCAGCGGGATACCAAAATTTTGATTTTTGATATTTGATTTTGGAGCTTGTCTAGAACAGCATAAACATTTATGCTGATAATATGGCAAGCA
>DAOOPA010000005.1:20405-34921 GCA_035388025.1 bacterium | reverse complement strand
GGCCTAATCAACGTTGACTTCGCTGATGTCAAGGCGATTATGAAAGAATCAGGTTCTGCTCTCATGGGTATTGGTTCTGGCACTGGAGAAAATCGAGCGGTTGACGCGGCCAAAGCGGCCATTGATTCCCCGCTTTTAGAATTGTCTATTGAGGGCGCTAAGGGCGTTCTATTTACCATTACTGGCCCGAGTGACTTGACTATGAATGAAGTCAATGAGGCCGCTCGGCTGATCACAGCTTCGGTTGATTCTGGGGCTAAAATAATTTTTGGTACCACCATTGATGATAATCTAAAAGGTGAAGTGGCCATTACCGTGATTGCCACCGGTTTTGGCGAAGAATCAGCCAAACGAGATTCCAAATTCTCTGGCCCGGCCACTTTTATCAATCCCATCCAAACCTCCAGTACTTTTATCCCCAAAGTCAGCAAAGAGGTGTCCGCGCCGACCAAAAATCCTTCTGATCCTATTGACAACCCCCATGATCGTTCAGCAAAACTGCCGACCAAAGACTTTTTGAGCGGTGATGTGGATGAGTTTGAAATCCCCACCTTTATTAGAAGAAAAATGAAATAATCATCTGCGTTTAATTATCAACCACCCAATTTTCACGGGTGGTTTTTGTTTTATCTTTTTTATGTTATAATATTATTATTCTGACCTTTTTATTTCCTAATTTTTATTCCTATGGCCAAGCCAGCCGCCCCTATAAAAATTCTAATTGTTGATGATGAGAGACCTATTGCCAATGCCTTGTGTATTAAGCTCAAAAAAGAAGGTTTTGAGGCCGAGGTCGTTTCCAATGGCGCGGAAGCCTTAGAAAAAATAGCCCATGATAAGTACAGTCTTATTTTTTTGGATCTTATGATGCCCAAAATTTCCGGTTTTGAGGTTCTGGAGATTCTTAAAAGCAAAAAAAATAAAATTCCCATTATTGTTTCCTCCAACCTGAGCCAGCCCGAAGATATGACCAAAGCCAGGGCCTTGGGCGCGGCTGATTATTTTGTTAAGTCCGATACCACTCTTGGAGAAGCCATTATTAAGGTTAAAAATTTTTTAAATAAGCACTAAATAAAATATGCCAGCCAAAACAAAACTTGATTTTCGGGAAATACTTTTAAAACAAAATTATATTTCTGAGGAGAATCTTCGGGCCGCCGAGCTTGCTAGTAAGAATAAAAAAATTTCCTTTTTAGACTATCTTTTTTCCGAAGGCTTAATCAGCAAAGACCTCTTGGGCCAAGCCGTTTCAGAACATTATGGTGTTGCCTATGCCGACCTCAACACCCAGATTCCACCAGTGTCTCAAATTTTGACTATTCCGGAAGCTCTAGCCAAAAAATATCATTTAGTTTTATTTAAAATAACCAAGAGCAAAATCGTTGTCGCCACCGACCAGCCAGATAATCAGTTAATCATCGCCGATTTGAAAAAAATTTTTCCTGGTCAAAAAATCACCCTGGCCTATTCTTTGAGTGAAGATATTGAACAGGCTCTTAATTCTTATCATCAGACCCTGGATACTCGTTTTAATAAGATTATTAAAGAAGAAAACCAGATTGCCCCTGAAATTATTGAAGAGATATTGGCTGATGCCCTTAGTTTCAATTGCTCCGATATTCATTTTGAGCCTCAAAAAAAGGCGTTATTATTCGTTTTCGTATTGATGGTCTGCTCCAAGAAGCTGGTCTCATTGAATATCGTTATTATGAAAATATTATCAATCGCTTCAAAGTCTTGTCCCAACTGCGCATTGACGAACACCGTACCACTCAAGATGGCGCTTTCCGGATAGCCATTCCGGCCGGCGAGGTTGATGTCCGTCTTTCTATTGTCCCGACTTTTTACGGAGAAAAGATTGTCTTGCGCCTCTTGGCCAAGCATGTGGATATTGCCAGTTTGGAGAGCTTGGGATTGTCAGAAACAACCCAGAAAATTATTGAGGAATCTGTCAAAAAGCCTTTTGGCATGATTTTGACCGCTGGTCCCACGGGTTCCGGTAAGACAACTACCCTTTATGCCCTATTAAAAAAAATAAATAACGTGGAGAGAAATGTCACCTCTATTGAAGATCCGGTGGAGTATCTTTTGGCCGGTGCCAATCAAATTCAGGTCAATCAGGAAAAAGGTATTACCTTTGCCAAGGGTTTGCGCTCCATTGTCCGTCAGGATCCGGATATCATTTTGGTTGGCGAAATCAGAGATCGGGAAACGGCGGAAATCTCGGTCAATGCCGCTCTGACCGGCCATCTTTTATTTTCTACCTTTCATGCCAACAATGCCTCGGCTGTCATCCCGCGCCTTATTGATATGGGCGTTGAACCATTTCTTCTGGCCTCCACTCTGGATTTGATCATCGCCCAGAGATTGGTTAGAAAGATTTGTGACAATTGCCGGTCTACCTATGATCCGGCCACCAACCAGCTGTCTCTTCTGCCGGTAGAAATTGCCGAACAACTGAAAAAAACAAAAATTTTTTATCGCGGCAAAGGTTGCCCCTCTTGTAATAATACTGGTTATAAGGGTCGGATCGCTATTTTTGAACTTCTCAAAATTACCCCCGAAATTCAGGAACTAATCACTCAGAAAGCCCCAGCTCAGGCTATCTGGGCCACCGCCAAAAATCAGGGTTCTCATTCCCTTTTTGCTGATGGTTTGGAAAAGGTGAAAGTAGGTGTTACCACCGTTGACGAGCTCCTTCGTGTCGCTCCCATTGATGCCTAAATTTTTTTATGAATAAAATAAGAGAAAATCACGCTTCTCATTTTGCTTATTTTGGATTGCGTTCCAAGGCTTATGAACTGATTGAAAATCTTTCCAATTTTATCAATGCCGGCCTGGACATTATCACTGCCCTAGAAGCCATGTACGAGGAGGAAAGCAATGAGCGTTTGAAAAAATTACTTAGGCGCCTTATTTTTAACGTTCAATCAGGGTTATCACTCTCCGCCTCTTTTGCCAAGGAAAATTTTTTTGACCTCTATACGATTTCCTTTATTCGCTTGGGAGAGCAATCGGGCAAACTGGGGGATAGCTTAAAACTGTTGGTGCTTCAGCGGGACAAAGAGCGTCTTTTCCGTTCCAAATTGAATTCTTCCTTGCTCTATGTGGTGATTATTTTTCTGGTCACTATTTTTGTTGGTGTTGGCACTGCTTGGTTTACTTTACCGAAAATCGCCGACGTTTATAAAGATCTTGGCGCCGAGCTACCTTTTCTAACTAAAATTATCATTGGCCTTGGTTTATTTTTTAGCCGTTATGGTTATCTTGTTGTCCCTCTTTTATTTTTGCTGATCGGCGCTACTTTTTATTTTCTCTTTAGTTTTCCGAAGACCAAATTTATCGGCCATATTATTCTTTTTCGCCTGCCTTTTATTTCGCGCTTGATCAAATATGTGGAGATTTCCCGCGCTTGTTATCTCTTGGGCTATATGCTTTCAGCCGGTCTTGATATTTCTTCCGCCCTTAGATCCTTGCCCGGTATTACCACTTTTAATAATTATAAAAAACTCTATCTCTTTTTGGCGGCCAGGGTTGAAGAAGGCAATTCTTTCCAAAAAAGTCTCAGCGCCTATCCCGGGGTTAAAAAATTGATCACGTCTGATGTCCGGCAAATTTTAATGGCCGCCGAAAAGGCCGGTACGCTTTCTGACACCTTTTTGCGGGTGGCCACCACTTATGAAAATCGCGCCGAGAGTGTGGCCAGGAATTTACCGGTTGTTTTGGAACCGCTACTTTTAATTTTTGTCGCCGTCGGTGTTTTGCTTTTTGTTCTTGGCACCATCATTCCTATTTATAATTTTTCCAGCTTGATCTAAAAATTATGGAACATTTGTCTCGCCACAATTCTGGTTTTACTTTGGTAGAGGTGGTCGTAACCATCTTTTTATTGTCTTTCATCGCCGCTATTTCGGTCGGTTCCTATCAAATTTACCGTCAAAAAAATGATTTTTTCCTGGCTCGCGACACCATTATTACTGCTCTTCGTCGAGCCGAGGCCAAAGCCCTGGCAGTTTCCTCTGATAGCGATTGGGGTGTAAGTTTTGCCAATCAACAGGTCTTTGTTTTTCAAGGTAATAATTTTCAAAACCGCCCGCAGGATTTTGACGAGACACATGCCCTGCCAGGCAATCTCAATATTAGCGGTGCTACGGAAATTATTTTTCATAAATTTATTGGCCAGCTCAGCGCTCCAGCCAGGCTTACTTTATCTGCCAATGATCTCCATACTGAAATCCAAGTTAACTCCAAGGGTTTTATCACTTACTGATAATACTTTTGGTTTTTCCGTAGCCGAAGCGGTTGTTGCCACGGCTTTTTTTGCTATTATTGCCACCTCTCTCATTTCCACCCTTATTTATATCAATAGATTAGCCTACGAGAGCGGCTCTAGGGCGAGAGCGACCTTATTGGCCGAAGAAGGCTTGGAAGCGGCCCGCAATCTCCGTGATAATAATTTTTCTAATCTGGTTGATGCTACCCACGGTCTTTCCATGGCCGGCAATCAGTGGATTTTTTCTGGTGCAAGCGATACCATCGATGGTTTTTCTAGACAGTTGACTATTTCTTCGCTTGATTCCGATACCAAAAAAATCATTAGTCAAGTCTCCTGGACCGCTCGAGGCAATGAATATTCTCTTTCCCTAACTGACCGTCTGACCAACTGGCAAAAAATAGTCAAGGTGATTGGCGACTGGTCAACTACTAGCCTTGAGGCTAGCCTGGATTTATCCGGCACCGATGATGGCCGAAAGATCCAAGTTGTTGGCAACTATGCCTATGTTGTTCGCGCTGATGGCACGCCCGATTTTGCGGTTATCGATATTCACGATCCAGCCAATCCAGTAGTGGTTGGCTCCCTGTCTTTGGTCGGCGGCCCAACCAATATTTTTGTTTCTGGCGGCTATGCTTATGTTTCCTCGGATGACAATAATGGCGAATTGAAAATTATAAATATTGCTAATTCTTCCGCTCCGACCCTGGCTGGCACCTATAATGCCCCAGGCAACGGTGGCGGCAATGGCATTTATGTTGTCGGTAATACCGCTTATCTTGGTCGCACCAACTCCGGCTCCAATCCCGGCTTTTTGATTATTGATGCCACCAATCCAGCTAGCCCCACCTTACTGGGTTCTATGAATTTGGGAAAAATTGTTTACGAGGTTGTGGTCTCCGGCGATTATGCCTACCTGGCCACTGGTGATAATAATTTTGAATTAAGAGTAGTGAATATTAACAACCCCGCCTCTTTATCTTATGCTGGCTCATTAAATCTTTCTACCAATACCGACGCTACCACTATTGCCGTGTCTGGTAATACTTTATTTATCGGTCAGGGTAGCACCCTTCATCTCGTCAATATTACTACTCCGACCGCGCCTTCGTTACTCGGCTCTCTTTTGGTAGCTGGCACACTCAATGATATTGCCCTTGACCTCGGCGACAATAAATATGTTTTTATCGCTACCGGCGATCCCAATAATGAATTTAAAGTAATCGATATCACCAACCCGGGAACGCCAGTTATTTTTGGCCAGTATGACTTGACTGATATTAATTCTCTTTTGGGTATCGCCTATGATTCTACCTTGGATCGGGCCTTGGTTGTTGGTCAGGCAGATAGCCAAGAATTCGTCATTATCTCGCCTCATTGATATGCATAAAATATTTTCTCGTCAATTCAATTCTAATCAAACTCATCAGGGCTTCACTCTGGTGGAACTGGTTTTTTATCTGGCCATTGCCGCCATTATGATCCTTAGTATTTCCAATCTCTTCGGGGTTATTTCTGAAATGCGCCTTCGAAATCAGGTCGCCTTGACTGTGGAAGAAGAGGGGAGACACGCCCTGAATTATATTCTCCAAACCGTCCGCAATTCTAGTAGTGTTGCCAACCCTAGTCCAAATAATATCGGAGCCAGCCTGAGTCTAAATATCGCTGGCGTGGCCAATGTTTTTGATTTATATACCAATCGCCTCAGATTGACCGAAGGCGCGAGTCAATCCATATTTCTCACCTCTGACAAATTAATCGTTTCCAATCTGACCTTTCAAAATCTGGCTAACTCCTCGACCAAAGACAATATCCGGGTTCAATTTGAGTTGCGCTATCTTAATTCCGCCTCCCGCTCCTCTTATAATTATGGTAAAATTTTTATAGGCACTGCCCAAAGGCGTTAATTTTTATGCCCCAAAAATCTTCAGGTTACATTATTCTCTATAGCGTCATTATCCTAGGCTCGGTCGCTCTGGCCACCATTGTTTCTTTATCTTATTTTCTGATTACCGAAAGCCGGAGTACCAGTCTCTATAATCAATCACTTCAGGCTCGCTTTTTGGCTGATTCTTGCGCCGAGCTCGGGCTCTTGGCCATTAGGGATAATCTCAATTTTTCCGGCACCAATAATTTTATTTTAGAACAAGGAAGTTGTACTTATACGGTGATAAATTCCGGTGGCGCTGTCCGTGAAATTAGAGCGATTGCCACGGTTGAGGAGGTCGTTAGAAAAGTAAAGGCTATTACCAATCAATTGACTCCCCAAATTGAACTCGCTTCTTGGCAAGAGGTGGCTGATTTTTAAAAATATTTATGACCAGCTCCGGCGTTAGAAAACTCAATCTTATTTTTATCTTGCTGTTCTTGGCCCTGCTCATCAGCGGTTCGTTTTACATTACCCGTACTCACTCCAATAGCCTTCTCAAAGAATCGGAGCGCGCTATTCTGATCTCCCAGATTGCCGCTACCGGTATTGACGGTGAGATGATCAAACAGCTTCAAGCCTTGCCAACAGATGAAGGAACCACAGCCTTTGAGAGCGTCAAAAAAAGATTAGAGGCTTACTTGAAAGCCGATAATCGTCTTCGTTTTGTTTATTTATATACCGAGAGAAATGACCGTCTGTATTTTATGGCTGATTCCGAGCCGCGCTCTTCCGCCAACTATTCTCCGCCGGGTCAGGAATACGCGGAAGCCACCGCTTTTTACAAAGAACCTTTTTTCACCAAAGAATCTTTGATCACCAAGCCGGTCACTGATCGCTGGGGCGAGTGGGTCAGTGTTTTGACCCCCATTGTTGATGAGCGTACCGGTGGAGTCTTTGCCGTTTTGGGTATGGATTATCCGGCCAGCTATTGGACCGCTGTGCCTATTCGGGCCACTGCCCAAGCAGTACTAGAAATTTTAATCGCCCTTTTTCTAGTTAGCATTATCTTTTTAGTTTTCAAAAAAGTTATTAAAAAAGAGGAAAAGTTTAGTTCTCTAATAAAAAATATCCCCGGTGCCGCTTTCCGTTGCCGGCTAGACAAAGATTGGACCATGGAATTTATCAGTGGCCAGATCGAAGCTATCAGCGGCTACCCGGCGAGCGACTTTATTAATAATAATATTCGCAGTTATGCCAGCATTATTTACAAAAAAGATGCCAAGCTGGTAGTGGATATTATAAGTAAAGCAGTTGTTAAAAAAGAGAATTATACTCTCGAATATCGTCTGCAAAACAAGGACAAGCGCACGGTCTGGATCAAGGAAAACGGGCGGGCGATTTATGATTATCGCGGCCGGCCAATCTTTCTTGACGGCATTATTTTAGACGTTTCCGAAGATAAAGAGATTTTGACTGAAGTTAAAAACCGACAATTAGAACTAGAACAAATGACCAAATTTATGGTTGGCCGTGAACTAAAAATGATTGAATTAAAAAGACAATTAAAATTAAACAGCGATAAGTAAATGTCTATTAAGCTAAAAATAATTATATATTTCAGTTTGATTTTTCTTACGGTGGTTGCCATCAGCAGTTATACGGTTTTTATTTCCAACAAAATAGGCCAATATCTAGAAAGCAGTCTCCCCAACTATATTATTGAGGTTCAAAAATCATCTCGCCTCAATGCCCTCGCTGAACTTATTCGTTATGATGACGAAGTCCTGACTCAATCCGCCAGAAATTACGCCTTTACCGGCGATAAGAGCTGGCAGGAGCGCTATTATGAATTTGTACCCAAGCTTGACGCGCAAATCAAATCAGCACTAAAGCTGGGCGATGCCGAAGACAAAGCGATTTTTGAAAGTATCAATCAATCTAATCTAGCCCTGATCGCTCTTGAGACTGAGTCAATGAACTATGCCAGTGCCGGCGAACTGGCCCAAGCCCAAAAAATATTGGATAGTCAGGAATACCACGGGCAAAAAGATATTTATCTCGCTGGCTTGGAAAAATTTCTCGCTCGCCGGGGTGTCGATTTTGATTCTGTTTTGGCTGTATCGACATCTCGGTTGGAAGAAAACAAGCTTGGACTCACGCGTTTAATCGATCAACAATCATTTTTTGCTCTCGGATTTGGGGCTTTGTTCGTTTTCGTTCTCTTATTTTTATTTTATTTTATTTTCCAGACATTTATGTTTCCGCTCGGTGTTTTTAAAAAAACCGCCCGAGCGATTATTCGAGGCGATCTGAAAGCTAGAGTGGCTATCAAGAACAAGGATGAAATCGGCGATTTTGCCATTGATTTCAACCAAATGACTTTTTCTTTGGCTGAAGCGCTGGAAAACGTTAATAAGAAAGTTATGGCGCAGACCAGAGAACTTAGTCGTTCTGCTACCGACCTAGCCAAGCAAAAAAAGGCTATTCTCAATATTTTGGAGGACGTTGAAGAAGAAAAAAATAAAGCCGAAAGTCTAGCCGCGATTGTCAAAAATGCTGAAGAGGCGATCATCGGCAAAAAACTTGATGGTACGATTACTAGCTGGAATCGGGGTGCGGAGATTCTCTATGGTTATTCAGCCGAGGAAGCCATTGGTCGCTCGGTAAAAATACTCGTTCCCAAAGATAAGCGCGCTGAGCTGGACAAAATTTTGGCAGCCATCAAAGTCGGCGGCCGCTTGGATCATAGCCAGACCGTCCGGCAGAGAAAAGACGGTAGTTTGGTGGATGTTTCTCTCTCTATTTCTCCGATCAAAAATGCCAGCGGGCAAATTATCGGTGCCTCTTCTATTGCCATGGATATCACCAAAGAAAAACAAATAGATAAAGCCAAAACTGAATTTGTTTCTTTGGCTTCACATCAACTGCGTACCCCGCTCTCGGCTATCAATTGGTATGCCGAAATGCTTTTGGCTGGTGATGCTGGCCAGATTAATGCCGAGCAAAAACAATACTTGGAAGAAATTTATCGTGGCAACCAACGCATGGTTGAGCTGGTCAATACTCTGCTCAATGTTTCCCGTCTGGAGCTCGGCACTTTTATGGTTGAGCCAAAATTATTATTGATTACCGACATAGCCGCCGAAGTGATTAAAGAACTGAAACCTCTCCTGGAAAGAAAAAAAGTCACCCTAAAAACAAAATTTGAACCCCAATTGCCGAAAATGATGCTCGACCCCAAGCTGACGGCCATTATTCTTCAAAACCTGCTCTCCAATGCCGTTAAATACAATAAAGACAAAGGTTCGGTTGACTTTAGTCTAGCCGCCACCAAAGATAATTATTTAGAAATAAAAATCAAAGACACCGGGCTCGGCATTCCGCAAAACCAAAAAACCAAAATATTTGGCAAGCTTTTCCGGGCTGACAATGTCCGCGCTACCGATGTTGAAGGTACTGGCCTCGGCCTCTATATTATCAAATCCATCGTAGAGAACACCGGCGGCAAGATTTGGTTTGATTCCGTGGAGAATAAAGGCACCACCTTTTATGTCACCCTGCCACTTTCGGGCATGTCTGCCAAAAAGGGCGAAAAAAAGCTCTCTTAGCTATTGGCTTAAAGATATTTATCCCCTTGCTTTTTTGTCATATTTTGCTAAATTAAAGTAAAGCCTTACCTTACTCGTTTTCAAAAAATCATATGAAAAACCAACTGGATAAAATTATCTATTTTGTCAAAAATACCGGGGACAAGGTTATTGTCCTAAAAGATAACAGCGAATTTATTATAATGCCGTTGGATGACTATGAGGGTCTATTCCGTCACAAAAAAGAATTGGCGGCTCTGAGCGAGGAGGAAATGCTCTCGCGCGTCAACCGCGAGATTGCCCTCTGGCGTGAATCCCAAAAAATTTGTGTTGGCGAAGTTATTCCTCCTGAAGAAAAAAATATCAATTTTTATCCTTCCGCCCGTCTACGTGATGACAATTTCTATTACAACCATCTGGACGAGGCCGTGGATGAAGATCTCTGGGTGGAACCGGACTGGACCGAAGATGGGGATGAAGATTATGATGAATTTGATCCCGAGGAAGAATTGGATTTGCCACCAGATTTTTTTGGGCCAGAAGAAAAACCAGAAAACAAAAAGGGCGCCGACGATATCAGTCTGCCCCTAGAGCACAGAGATTCTGAGTACAAACCGACGAGCGATCGACCAGCCCCCAAAAAAAGAATTAATAATTTTGGCTATGCCAATCCGATAGATACCGATGGTCCAGTAAGCGAACGGGGCTATGGCGAGAGTTATGACCATATTCCACCTCCACCGAGTAGATAGCCCCTTATTCTTCCTATTAAGTTATTAATCACAATTCCCGCCCTGCTAAAGAGCGGGTTTTTAACACCTTGTTTTTCCCTTGTTATCATAATCGCAAACGAACCAAGTGCATAAAAGGAGGGCGCCACACATCGCTTATCAGTTATTACTAGGGATTGCCCAAGACAAAGCAAAGCTTTCCCCTGAGCAAAAAAGACACCTAAAAAAAGTGTTAATTTCTATGGCGCGTTGAATGGGGCATCTCTTTCTGAGAGGCTCCATTTTTTATTTTTCCGGCCCCATTAGAGTCTCCAAAAAAGAGACCAAGTTTTTACCAGAACCACCGTTAATCCAACGTAACAATAAAATCAATATCAGACACAATGTGTTGACTTTATATTTAATTGTGCTAAGATGTTTTAAACCATGGAAAAGAAAAAAGGAGGATGTATGTTAAAAAAATTATTTCTTATTATTTTAGTGGTGCTTATACCTCTTACCGTAGTCAATTGCGGTGGTGGCGGTAAAAGTGGTAATCACCATCATGATTCGGTCTGTAGGCACCCCAAGCATTTATCAAAAAAAGCGTATCGGCCGAAAAAGATTAGCCGCCACCGATATAATTTAATTATTGTACCCTTTTTTGGCTTCTGCTGTTGGGTGGTTTATCGCCAACGGCAATTGTCGTTGGCGCCGGTGATTAAAATTTAATCAGAGATCCTCTTGCGAGGATCTCATTTTTTATATTCAAAAAACATCTCCTTGCTGAAGATGTTTTTAGTTTTTCCTACAATCCCACGCTTTTATTTGCCACCAGCTTTTTCACTCTCTCTATGAATTCTTCCTTTCCAAACTCCGTCGCTTCTCTTTCCCCGCGTTTGCGCACCTGGAGCTTTTCCGAATTCATTTCCTTGTCGCCGATCACCAGCATATAAGGGATTTTTTCCGCTACGGCCTTTCTGATTTTATTACCTACGGTTTCGTTTTCACTCCAGACTTCCGCTCGGATTTCTTCCGCTCGCAGTTCATCCGCCAGCTTCTGACAGTACGCAATGTGTGTCTCCGCCACCGACAGGATTGCCACCTGGACTGGAGAGAACCACAAAGGGAAAGCCCCGGCATAATGCTCGATCAAAACACCCAAAAACCGTTCGAACGATCCGAAAAGCGCGCGGTGCAACATGTATGGCTGTTCTTCCTCACCCTTAGCATTGGTGAAAGTCATGCCAAAACGACTGGGCAAGTTGAAATCAAACTGCAAGGTAGAACATTGCCACTCGCGGCCCAAAGCATCTTTGATTTTGAAATCCAGCTTGGGGCCATAGAATACCGCCCCGCCGACATCTTTTTGATAATTCAATTTTTTATCCTTAGCCACTTTCTCCAAAACGCTCTCGGTGAAATCCCAGCCCTCGTCCATACCGGCGTATTTATCATTACTCGGTTCCCTGACTGACAGATAGACTTTGACATCTTCAATTTTAAAGCCGAATGATTGATAGATAAACAGAATAAAATCCACTACCCGTTTCAGTTCCTCTTCCACCTGATCCGCCCGGCAGACAATGTGCGCGTCATCCTGAGTAAAGCCACGCACCCGCGTTAGTCCGGACAATTCGCCTTTTTTTTCAAAACGGTAAACAGTGCCGCATTCGGCCCAGCGTAGGGGAAACTCGCGGTAAGAATGTAGATTATTTTTATAAATTCGCACGTGGAAAGGACAATTCATCGGTTTCAAAAGATAGGTTTCTGGCTCTTTTACCTTTTCTTTATTCTGACTTTCCAGGAGACTCTGACCGGCCTCAATCGGGGCGTACATACTTTCGTTATAAAAACCCCAGTGACCGGAAGTTTCCCAGAGAGTTTTATTGCCGATATGCGGCGTGCGTACCAACTCATAACCGTTTTTTAAATGCTCGCGGTACCAAAAATCTTCAATTATACGCCAAAGCAAAGCGCCCTTGGGATGCCACAAAGGTAGTCCCAAGCCCACCATTTCGTCAATATGAAACAGATTGAGTTCCTTGCCGATTTTTCGGTGGTCTCTTTTTTCCGCCTCTTCGAGCAAGTGCAGGTATTCTGCCAGCTCGTTTTTATTCCCAAAAGCCGTGCCATAGATTCTGGTCAGCATTTTGTTCTTTTCATCCCCATGCCAATATGCCCCGGCCATTTTCATTAATTTAAAAGCTTTGATTTCACCGGTTGATTTCACGTGCGGCCCGGCGCACAAATCGACAAAACCGTCAGCCAGTTCATTGCCCACCCAGTAGACTGTGGCTTTCTCGCCACGCGCTTCGATTTCGTCCAGCCATTCTTGTTTATATTCATTACCCTGGAATAATTTCTTGGCTTCGGCTACGGATATTTCCTTTTTAGTGATAGGCAGGTTTTCTTTGACGATTTTCCCCATCTCCTCTTCAATCTTGGGAAAATCAGCCTCGGATATTTTTGTCTCCGAATCAAAATCAAAATAAAAACCATCGTTCGTGGCCGGTCCCATCGCCGGTTTTATTTTGTTCGGCCATAGGCGCATCATGGCCATGGTCAAGACATGCTCGGCCGAGTGCCGGAGCGCCCACAAGCGTTCTTTCGGTTGTTCGTTGGACATATGTTTATAATTTTTAATTTCTAATTTTAAATTAATCTCCCTCTCTTGACACCTATTTCTCTTCTGGCTAAAATAAAAACTAAAAGCGCAGAAAAAGAAAAAATAGAGAAAGGGCTTATCATGAAAAGCAACAAAGAAGAACCTCAACTGGTTACCACCGAAGCTGTTTGTATTAAAACCACCAAATTTAAGAGCCCCGTCGTTACTAAAGGGGTTATAATAATAGTTGGTGGTCAACGCGCCGTCCAAGATTCTGAAACGGCGATATGGATTCTAAATCCTAATTTTAAATCATAAAAACCTCCGTCCCAGAATGTTCTAATCCAAAATTAGACTTCTCTGGGACGGAGGCTATTTTTTTATCTACGCCTTCCGCGGTTCCACCCGTATTGTCCGGCCTTGCGTCGGACCACTCATCAAATTGTCGCCAAAGCTTGGGGCTGGTCGCCGTTCAACAACGCAGGCTTGGTAGTGCCTGCCAATCACTTTGGCAAATTAATTATATTCTTATTTGCGCGCTTGTCAAATTTTTTACTTTCCTTGAATCTTTATTTCAATATGATTTTTCAAGATTGGCACCTTTTTCACCCAGAAAGGGGAGAAGTCCACTCGCACATTCTTGATTGCTTTGAATTGTGAAAAATATAATTCCAGGTCGCTTTTGGTAAAACCGACCAAGATATTTTTATCAAAGATATTTTTGGTCGGATCAAAATTGGCCAAGCCGCTGATTTTGACATTGATCGTCGCTTCCTGCTTGGCTGGGTCGAACGCCACTAGTTCATAGTGCAGACTTTCCCGATTGATATTTATTTCTGTTCCTTGGTTGCCGCTGTTATTTTGCAGTTCTTCGCTGGCGGCTTGAAAAATTTTTTCTTCCTCAGCAAATACGGCTCCGACGGTTATTCCCCCGTTTAATTTAAATGATGAAACCTCGTCGCCCAATTTCTTATCGGTTGTAAGTTCTTGTTCGCCTGTCTCCGCTTGTCCGCCGACCAAAGACAGATTGTTGTTTTCCGGTTGTGCCAAAATTTTTGTCACCATCGTTTCCAGCTGTTTTTTCTTGAATTGTTCTATCGCTTGATCTATATCCGCCTGGGTTAATATGCCTATTTTCTTTTCTCCGTTTTTCATCGCTTCTAGCGATTCGGCGTAGATCAATTTTTGCAAGTCTGTTGATAGACCGGGAATTGTGAAACTAGTCGCTTCCACTTCTCCCGCCTTGCCTGGCTTGTCCGCGTAGACCTCTGCTTCCGCACTCCCATTGGCTGGAACAATCACTTTATTTTTTAATCTGAACAATGTTCCGTCTTTGGACAGTAGTCTGGTCGTTGCTACTAGCGTTTGATCTAGATTCCTTTTATTATAAATATTTACCTTACCTGTGGCTTGGGCTTCTAACCTTTGCTGCTGGCCAGATTGGCCGCCCACGACCTGGACAGGCAGA
>DAOOPA010000005.1:0-20395 GCA_035388025.1 bacterium | reverse complement strand
TATTCTTCACTGACCGTTATCTTTTCCGACAACACTCGTCCTCCGATAACCGGAGTAGTGCTAGTACTCTGCTCTGGCGCCTCAGCGATGGTCAAAGAAAATTCCCTAGTTACCGGTTCCTCGGCTGGCACCAAAGTAATAGATACTTTGGCCAAAACCAAATAGGCTATTCCGACTAGCAGAATGAATACGACAGCTATAAAAGCGGCCGCCATATAGGTGTATGATTTTTTTGAATTCTCTTCTGGCTCTGGCGGCGCGACTGGCTCCACAAAACTCTTTATTTTTTTGGGCATATTTTATAAGTTAAGTTTTAATTTAAACTTCATGAACCGGTCAAAAGGCACAAAACGATACTGCTAAGGAGAATTATAAGAGCATAGTGAATCATGGTAAGTACAGCTACCAGCTTCACCTTCATTCCCGTCAATCAAATATGGGGGTGATTCCATGGGTCTTTCAAGGGGCCGTTGAATCCCAAGCTTTAAAAAGTTATTCTCCGCAGGTCGTTGAATTCACGTTTGTTTAACGTGAAGCCTCCCTTGCCTTTCATTGTCTTTCTAAATTATTTTGGCCTGACTTCATATTATACCAGATCCTCAGGCTGTTATTTTATTATAACTTTATTTTAATCAAATCGCAAACCTATTGAGCCAATCTCGCATCCACGCTACCCGCTCCGGTGATAGTTTCCAGTTTTTCTTTGATTTGGCTGTTGTAATTTATATAAAAATTAGTAGCGATTTTCCTGGCCTGATCGCCCTGCTCAATGATCATCAAGACTCTATTTTTGCCGTGGCAATCGCTAAAAATAGTTTTCAGTTGCCCGTGCGACTGATAGTTAAAATCTTTGGCTTTGATTCTAATCAGAATATTCAGGGCGCGTTTGGCCATTGATCCTTCTTTTTCCGCCTCATTTTTGAAGGCTTTTTCCGGGTTATCCGGATCTATTTCCTCCGCCTCTTCAGCCAAAAGTTTTGGTGTATCGTCTTTTTCGGAAAGGCGGCCGCTGATTAGAACTAGTTTATCTTCATTCCAGAGTGCACTGTTTTTTTGTAGTAGTTTTGGAAAAACAATTATTTCCATCGTCCCGCTCAAATCTTCAAGTGTTACGAAAAGCATCAGCTCGTTCTTTTTGGTAAATATTTTTTTTACCCCGCTGATAATTCCGGCCACGCTGATATTTGATCCTGGCATATATTGTTTTTCCAAAATATCTTTGATTGCGGCAGTTTTATCCTGAAAGTATTGTCCCGGTTTTTTGAACGGGTGCGAAGAGACATATAATCCCAATAACTCTTTTTCCCACATCAATTTGTATTTTTCCTCGGCTGGCTCGGTCGGATTCAAAACAAGTGTCGGTTCGCTCTGCGTTCCTTTGTTCCCGAACAAGGAAAATTGTCCAGTGTTTATTTCCCGCTCGTTGCTTTTGATAAAAGCTAGGATTTTTTCCATGTTATTGAGCAATTGATTGCGTTCATTGAATTCATCCATTGCTCCGGCCTTGATTAGCGCCTCCAACGATTTTTTATTTAAATTGTGCGAATGGACCCGGGTGAGAAAATTGGTGAGTGAAGTGAATTTACCATTTTTCTTTCTTTCTTCAATAATCGTTTCGATAATATCTTCGCCCAGATTTTTTATAGCCATCAAGCCAAAACGTATCTCCGTGTCTGAGATGTAGGTGAAATTAGCTAGTGACTGGTTGATATCTGGCGGGGAGATCCTAATATTCATTTTTTCACACTCTGCCACCGCTTCGGCTATTTTTTCCATATTGCCAGATTCCGCCGTCATCAAGGCCGCCATAAATTCCGCTGGATAGTTGGCTTTCATATAGGCAGTCTGATAAGCCACTACTGCGTAAGAAGCACTGTGCGCTTTATTAAATCCATAACCTGCAAAGGGCTCAATATAGCGCCAGATCTCCTCGGCTTTGGTCTTGGTTAATTCATTTTTGATACATCCATCGATAAATTTTGTTTTTTGCTCTTGCATCAACTCCTTTATTTTTTTACCCATAGCCTTACGAAATTTATCTGCCTCCTCCGCGTCATAACCGGCCAAAACCATAGCCGTGAGCATGACGTCATCTTGATAAATCAAAAGACCAAAAGTTCTTTCCAGTATTTTTTGTAGTTTTGGGTGCGGATAAGTGACCGCGGCCGGATTTTTCTTCCTTTTGATGTATTCAGGAATGATCTCCATCGGTCCTGGCCGGTATAGGGCGACCATGGCCATAATGTCATAAATATTGTCCGGCTCCAACTCTTTTAAATATCTGGTCATGCCAGAACTGGATAGCTGGAAAACACCCATCGTGCGCCCCTCGGCCAATAGCTGGAAGGTTTTTTGATTGTCCCATGGTAATTTTTCCAAATCAATATGAACTTTTTTTGTTCGGCTCACAATTTTGACTGCTATGCCGAGAATTGAGAGGTTGCGAATTCCAAGAAAATCGGCCTTAAGCAATCCAACCGTTTCTTTTTCTACGTTCGGATCAATGGAGTGCATGTCATATTGGGTGATGATCTCTTCCCCCTGCGGTTCTCTTTGCAGCGGCAGAAAATTGGTTAATTTTTCAGGCGCGATCACCACGCCGGCGGCGTGCACGGAAACATGGCGCGCGGAACCCTCAATCCTGCTCGCCAAGTTCAAAACTTTCTGGGCTTGGGCGTCTGTTTGGTATAAATCCTGGAGTTCTTGGTTTATTTCTAGCGCTTCTTTGATGCCGATATGAGTCCCTTGCGGACCGTGTGGTATCATTTTGGCAATGCGGTCGCCAAAGGCGTAGGGGAGTCCGAGCACCCTGGTCACGTCTCGAACCGCCGCTCTGGCCTGCATCGTTCCGAAAGTGCCGATATTAGCGACTCTGTCAACACCGTATTTTTGACGAACATAGTTGATCACTTCCTCTCTCCGCGAATCCTGGATGTCGCAATCGACATCTGGCGGCGTCGGTCTTTTCTTTGTCAAAAATCTTTCAAAAGGCAACTGAAATCTCAATGGGTTGACCGACGTGATACCGATCGCATAAGACACGAGAGAGCCAGAAGCTGAACCCCTGGTTGTTACAATTATTTCTTGGCTCTTGGCCCAATTCATAAAATCGGCCACAATCAGAAAATAGTGGTCATAACCCTTAAAGATTATGATATCCAATTCATAATCCAGCCGCTCTTTGTATTCTGGGGTTATTTTTCCCTCTCGGCTCTTGAGTCCTTCATAGGCCAACTTAGTTAAATATTCACTCGCGGTTATACCTTCAGGCAGAGGATATTTGGGAAAATGCCAGGTAGTCAAATCTAGTTCCAAGTTGCATTTGTCCGCGATGATTTTTGTGTTATCAAAAGCTTCCGGACAACCGAGTTCTTGGCAATAATCATAAATCACGCTTCCTGGAGTGAAAGACGCGTCAAAGCCAGTCATATCTAACCGGTTTTTATCATCAACCGTTTTACCGGTTTGGATGCAAACCAGCGCATCTTGGGCTTGACTGTCAGCTGGTTCCAGATAATGGGCATCTTTGGTTATCACAAGCGGCATCTCCAAGTCTTTGGCCAATTTGATCATTAACTGGTTCAGAATCAACTGGTCTTTTATTTCCGGATGATGTTCAATCTCTAGATAAAAGTTTTCCTTGCCAAACATTTCCTGATAAAAGACAGCCGCCTCCTTGGCCTCTTCATATCTGTTGTCCAAGAGTAACTGTGCCACCTTGCCCTTGAGGCAGGCGGTCAGGGCGATCAGTCCTTCGCTATGTTCTTTGAGCAGATAATTATCTATCCTTGGTTTATAATAAAAACCATCCAAGTGCGCGGCCGTCGTCAAAGCAATTAAATTTTTGTAACCAACTTCATTTTTAGCCAAAAGGACCAAATGGTTGTATTTGTTATCTATGCCCGGAGTTTTATCAGTCAAGCGCCTCGGGGCGATATATACTTCCATTCCCACAATTGGTTTTATGCTTTGCTTTCGGCATTCTTTGTAAAACTCCAAGGAGCCGTACATCACTCCGTGGTCGGTTAAAGCCAGCGCTTTCATATTCAGCTCTTTCGCTCGCGTCACCAGATCCGGTATTTTGGACAAGCCGTCCAATAGTGAATAATGGCTGTGTGTATGTAGGTGGACAAAGTCTTTCATAAATTTATTTAACGTTTCAGCATATCTTATGTCGCGTTAGTAATATAGGCAGAGCCAAGCGGAACAAAATATGCTGTATTGTTGTGATTTTTCTTACAATTTCAATTCCTTTTTAATGCCTCAATAAAAATTACAATGTCAAATTTATTAAAACTTTCGAAATCAGCAAAATTAACTACCTTAAATCGTACTTTCTTTTTTCTCGCTTTCTTAATCGCTTCTTCTGAAATATCAAGCCCCCAAATATTCTTTCTTCTGAGTAGTATTCAAAAAATCGACAATAGTTCCAAGCCCACAACCGATGTCCAAAATTTTCCCTTTTGGATAATAATACTGACACAAAATTCCGAGTATTGCGCTTCTAGCTCGTTCTGCGGGAGTCGAATCAAGATAATCCCATCGGCCAGCAGAGAGTTCTTTTTCCCCATTGTTTTTTTGTTATATTTAATTGAGGCATATTTAAAGATAAATTTGTGAGTGATTTCGTATATCTGTCAGTTAATTCATTATAGCCTTTGTTTTTTATCTTGCCAAATAGGCCGATTAGTACAGGAGAAATCCTCCCTTACGCTTTTTTAGCCGGCCAATTTTCGAGGTTAATCACGCTCGCCATTTCCATTATTTATCCGAATTTTGTATAATTAAAGTATGAAGAAAAAAAATAAAATTATTCATTATCTGGTCACTGCCTTTGTCGTCTTGCTGTTCCTAGCCGCTTTCCTCTGGGCTATTTTTAATTTGTTGGATTTTAGTTCTCCTCTTAATGACGTGGAATTTGGGGTCACCTTTAGCCACAAATACGCGACTGAAGATCTCGGCCTTGATTGGCGTCAAGCTTATCTGGCCATTTTGGACGACCTTGGTGTCAAAAATTTGCGCCTGGTCGCGCCCTGGGACTGGGTCGAGAAAGAAAAAGATATTTATAATTTTTCCGATCTCGACTGGATGTTTGCAGAGGCCGGCAAACGCGATGTTGCTATTGTCTTGGCTATTGGCCGTCGGACGCCACGCTGGCCAGAATGCCACGACCCTTCTTGGCTGAGTTCTTTGACATCGCTCGAGCAGGATCAAAAACTTTTAGCTTTGGTTGAGCGTTCGGTTATTCATTTCAAAAAATATCCCAACCTTAAAATGTGGCAAGTGGAGAATGAGCCATTTTTGTCTTTCTTTGGTGAGTGTCCCGCGCCCAACCATGAACTCATTGCCAAAGAGGTCAAGCTGGTAAAATTATTGGACCGCCGGCCGGTTATGGTTACCGATACCGGCGAACTGTCTAATTGGCGGACGGCCGGGACTCTTGCTGACGTTCTTGGGGTTACCATGTATAAAATAGTCTGGAATAATTTGACCGGCGTTTGGCGCTATCCTTGGCCGCCGGCTTATTACTATTTCAAAGCCCAAAATATTAAGCGCCACAATCCGAGCATTGGCCAGGTGATTGTTTCCGAGCTCCAAGCTGAGCCCTGGAATATCAATGGTGAGAATATTACTCACTTCAAGATCAAGGATCAGTATCATCTTTTTGATCTCAAAGACTTTAAACGCAATTTAGTTTATGTCAAAAAAGCGGGTTTCCCCACAGCCTATTTTTGGGGGGTAGAGTGGTGGTATTGGTTGAAAACAGAAAAAGATGAACCTGATTTTTGGAACGCGGCCAAAGCTATTTGGCAAAAACAATAGTTTTTGTTATACTTAAACTAAATTAATGCTAAATTATAAAAATATGGCCAAAAAAGTCTTAATTATTGAAGATGAACAGACACTAGTCAAGGCCCTGGAGCAAATGCTCAAAGAAAAAGGCTATGAAATAGCGGTGGCGATTGACGGCGAAGAGGGTTGGGAAAAGATTAATTCCTTTCAGCCGGACCTGGTTCTCCTTGACTTGATTTTACCTAAAATGGATGGTTTCTCCGTCTTGGGCCATATGCGCGAACAAAAACTGACCGATAAGATTCCGGTTATAGTTATGACCAACCTTTCGGATGTTGGTGATAAGGTGATGGCTCTTGGCGCCTCCAACTGTTTGATCAAATCGGATTTAAGCGCCGAGGAAATTCAAAATGTTGTCGAGGAAAAATTACAATAATTTTATTATTTAATATTTTTTTATGGCTAAAAAAATTCTTATCATTGAAGACGAAACCGCTCTGGCCGATGCCATGAAAGTTGGGCTAGGGGAGGCTGGTTACGAGGCGGAGACGGCCTATGATGGAGAGGATGGTCTTAATAAAGTCAAAAGCTTTGCTCCGGATTTGGTTTTATTGGATTTGATGTTGCCCAAAAAAGATGGTATGACTATTCTCAAAGAAATGCGTCAGGACTCCGCCACTGCGGAAATACCCGTGATGATACTCTCGCAGTTGTCTGACACTGAAAAGATCAGCGAGGGCGTTTCTTTGGGTGTGGTTGGTTATTTGGTTAAAGTCGATTTTAGTTTAGCTGAGGTGGTAGAAAAAGTTAAAAAAACACTCGGCGAATAATTCCAATATTCATTTTTTGTAGGGGCGTATGGCCATACGCCCTTTTATAATTATTTATTCGCCCCCTTGTCTATTTTATATTTTTCCCTATAATAACCCCAACGGGCTGTGGTATAACGGTATTACGCACGCTTCGGGTGCGTGTAATGGCGGTTCAATTCCGCCCAGCCCGACCAGTTAAAATATTTTAAGAAGCCTTCTTTTATTGTTACCCTACCTTGCTTTTTTATTAAAATGTTGCTATACTGATTTTTTAATTATATGATCTTTGCAAACAACCACCAACATACCTTACTGATCTTAGAACTGGCCACTTAGCTGGTTGTTTTTGTTTTCAAGGAAAAACGACAACCGGCCCAAAGAGCCGGTTTTTATTTTTTTATATTATTGATTCTATGAATACTATTTATATTACTAAAAATGATCATAAAAAATTAACGGATTTTGTTTATAGCAAAAATCAATTAAATGATTATGATCGAGCGCTGGCCGCTGAGTTAACTAGGGCCAAAATATTGTCATCGAAAACCATCCCAGAGGATATTGTTTCTATGAATTCGCTCGTTAGTTTTACTGATGTCCAAACGGGCGATGATTTTTCTTTCTGGCTTGTCTTCCCGGCCGATGCTGATTTTGAGAAAAATAAAATTTCTGTTGTTTCTCCCATCGGCTGTGCTCTTTTGGGTTCAAAAATTGGGGATCTTGTCATCATCGAAACACCAGCCGGCCAGAAGAAAGTCAAAATAAAAAAAATACTCCGCCAATCAGAAACCGTGGGAAAATAAAATTATAAGTGCAATGTAAATATGTTTAATAAAAACATTGTCAATAAAATAATTCGCACCCTAATACTCTCTGATTTTTTTCTTTTCTTTTCCGTGGGATTGTTGGCGCCAATTTTTGCCGTTTTTGTTTTGGAAAATATAGATAATCGGATAGAGGTGATTGGTTATGCCGTATCTTGTTATTGGGTTACCAGGGTTATTTTGGTTATGCCCTTTAGCCGCCTGATGGATAAACTGAAAGGTGAGGTGGACGAATATTTTTTTATAATAATCGGGACCCTTTTGATTTCTTTAATACCAATATTTTATGCCTTGTCATCCCGGCCAGAGCATATTTATTTAGTGCAAGTTCTAAACGGTTTTGCCAACGCTATGGCCGTCCCAGCCTGGCGCATAATTTTTACCAGACATGTCGATCGAAGAATTGTTGGCTTCGAGTGGTCACTGGAAGATGTGGGCGTTGGTGTTGCCACTGCCTCGAGCGCCGCGATTGGCGCCTTGATAGTTGAGCGTTTTGGCTTTGATACCTTGTTTGGCGTGATGTCTTTTTGGGGCGTAGTCAGTACTTTAATTCTCTTGACCCTTAATAGTAAAAAATCTATTTTGAGAGACTTGATTGACGGTCGCAAAGATCAAGCTCCGCTGAAGATTGATACTTTCAAATAATCCTTAGCCCCGCCAACCATTTTTACTCTTAATCACTACTTATTTTTTCAGAGCTTCTAAATATTAGAAGCTCCTTTTTGGTTTGCCAAAAAGGGCCAAAAGTGAGAAGATAAAGATAATAATATCTTCGTCTCAATCCATATTAACCTCCAATAAATTGCTGTTTTTTATGCCTACTGTTTATTTCTTAACAAATTTAGACCCTCAGAAAATCAAAAGTGTTTTGCCCAAATTCACCTCGCCTTTGGGTGTTAAAGTCCATTTTGGCGAAGAGGGGAATACGACTTTTGTCCCAGCGGAAAAAATAAAACAGCTTGTTGATTTATTACCCAGCCCTACCTTGATTGAATGTAATGTTTTGTACAAAAGTCCCCGCGCCAAAACAAGTACGCATCTTGGATTGGCTCGTCGTCATGGTTTTGATTTCGCGTCCCTTGATATTTTGGACGGCGAGGCTGGCGATGAAGATTTAGAGTTACCAGTCCGGCACAGTCAGCATTTCCAGACTGCCTATTTTGGTGCCGGCTTGCAAAAATATCCAGCTATATTTTTTATTTCTCATTTCAAAGGCCACATCTCGGCCGGTTTTGGCGGCGCTCTCAAAAATATCGGCATGGGTCTAGCTTCGCGCCGTGGCAAGCTAGCGCTTCATGCCTCGGTCAAACACCAAGTTAAACCAGAAAAATGTATTGGTTGTGGCTCTTGTATCGCCAACTGCCCAGTCGGCGCGATCAGCTATGATGACTCCGGCAAAGCGCGCATTGATCAGAGTGTTTGTATCAGTTGTTCCAAATGCATGGCTCTGTGTCCCTCTGGCGCTATCAACGTGCCCTGGGGTGGCACCACCAAAGAGACTTTTCAGGAGCGCCTGGCCGAATATGCCTTGGCCGCTGTTGCTGGCCGGCAGTGCTTTTATCTGAATTTTTTGATGAACATTACTGAGAAATGTGATTGTCACGATCAGCCAATGCCTATTCTAACTCCAGACATTGGTATCCTATTATCATCAGACCCAGTCGCTATTGATCAGGCGTCCTATGATTTAGTCACCAAACAATATCCGGAGTTTGCCGAGTTCGGCGGTTTGGAACAATTGTCTCATGGCGAAGAAATCGGCCTTGGCTCCAGACAATATAATCTTATTAATGTCAGTTAAGGTTATAAATTTTAAATTTTAAAATTTTATCTTGAGATTTATTTTAAAATTTAGAATTTAGAATTTAAAATTGTCACCATGGATCTCTTCGATCACAATTTACAACAAAGTATAAAATCAGCCGCCCCACTTGCTGATAGGATGCGCCCGATCAGCTTGGACGAATTCATGGGTCAGGAACACATCATCGGCCCAGGCACACTACTCCGTCGGGCTATTGAGGCCGATGATCTGCCTTCCATGATTTTTTGGGGTCCGCCCGGTTCTGGCAAGACCACGCTCGCCTCGGTCATCGCCAAAATCACCAATTCCTTTTTTGTGGAACTGTCCGGCGTTACTTCCGGAGTTAAAGATCTGCGCGAGGTGATTGAGGCGGCCAAGGAGCGGCGCAAATATCACAATCAGCGCACTGTTCTTTTTGTGGATGAAATCCATCGTTGGACCAAAGCCCAGCAGGACAGTCTTTTGCCTCAAGTGGAAAAGGGTATCATTACTTTGATTGGCGCCACCACCGAGAATCCGTCTTTTGAAGTTATTTCTCCGCTTATTTCTCGTTCCCGTGTTTATGTTCTGAAACCGCTATCACCAGCCAACCTAGAATCAATCATCGCTCGAGCGCTGTCAGATAAGGTTCGCGGCTTGGGCAATTATCAAGCCAACATAGAAGACACAGCCAAAGATTTTCTCATCAGAATTTCCAATGGCGATGCCCGGGTTATTCTCAATGCTTTGGAGATCGCTGTGAAAAATACTGTGCCAGCCAAAACAGGCGCTAGACTCGTTGGCAAACAACTGATTGCTGAAGCGCTCCAACACAAAGCTCTGATGTATGACAAGGGTGGGGAAGAGCACTATAATATTATTTCCGCTCTGCACAAATCCATGCGTGGAGGGGATCCTGATGCCGCCCTTTACTGGTTGGCTCGCATGTTGGAAGCTGGCGAAGATCCGCTCTACATCGCTCGTCGCCTAGTCCGCTTTGCCTCCGAAGACGTTGGTCTGGCCGATAATTTCGCCGTAGTTTTGGCCAACTCTATTTTCGACGTTTGTCACAAGCTCGGCATGCCCGAGTGCGCGGTTCATCTGGCGCAGTTGGTTATTTATTTATCTGAAGCCCAGAAAAGTATTGCCACTTATTTGGCCTATGGCGAGGTAGTCAAAGACGTTCAGGAATTTGGCCAACTGCCAGTGCCCCTTCATCTAAGGAATGCTCCAACGCAGTTGATGAAAAATATCGGTTATGGTAAAAATTATAAATACACCCCGCTCCAAGATTCTTCCGGACAGGAATATTTACCCAAAGAATTAAAGGGGAGAAAATATTATAAAAAACAAAAGTAGCTAATTTTTTTGGAGGAGCGATTATGCTGCTTATAAAGGGAGTAAAAGGGCCAG
This sequence comes from bacterium, assembly GCA_035388025.1. Classification (GTDB taxonomy): domain Bacteria; phylum Patescibacteriota; class Patescibacteriia; order UBA2196; family GWA2-42-15; genus JAAZMX01. The sequence goes on along the minus strand of DAOOPA010000005.1, from coordinate 9,770 downwards.
CAGACCTATCTTACATTGAAGGTCTTGTCTTCAATCTAGGATTCTCCTTTCTGTCGGTATTTGATTTTCAGAGACAAACACTAGACATCACTCTAGTGTATTCTAGAACTGGAAAAACAGAAACCGACGTGGGGATTATTTTAGTGGAAGATGGGTATACAGTAGAAGTGGCCTAAATATTGTCAAGGGAGAACGCCAAACGTTCTCCCTTTGTTTTTTATGGTAATTTGAGCTAGGATGAATATATATAGGCCATTTCCGCTAAAATCCGTTTTTAAATCTGTTCCAATCTGTTGTTAATATCCAGAACAACAGATTGAACAGCTAATAATAGATTTGTCCTAGATTTTAGAATTATATCATTAAAAATTATAAATTATCACCCTAAGGGTGATCCGCCTTCATATGAGTAGAAATTTTTTACTTTGTGAATTGGCGGAAAAATTTAAAATTGTAAATATATGTTCAAAAAATATCTCTTGGCTTTTCTTTTCTTTTGCGTCTTGGGTCTAGTTCTCTTTGTTGTCCGAGGTTCGGAAGACACTTGGCTCTGCGTCAATGGCGCGTGGGTCAAACACGGCAACCCTTCGACTCCCATGCCCACCACCGGTTGTGTTCCACCAGTCAATACCAATAATAATACCGGCCTGGCCAATCCGGCCTCGCAATTTTGTCTTGATCACGATGGCCAATTAACCGTGGAATATGACGCTACCGGCGGTGAATCTGGATTGTGCGTTTTTACCAATGGCGATAAATGCGATGAATGGCAATATTTCCGCTCTGAATGCCAGCCTGGTATAAAAGTTACAACTCCAGCCAGAGACCAGCAAATTCAAAGCCCCCTCGTTATTTTGGGCGAAGCCCGTGGCCCTTGGTTTTTTGAAGCTGTCTTCCCAGTCAAATTAGTTGATGAAAATGATAATATTCTCGGTAGCGGTTTAGCCACCGCCGAAAGCGAGTGGACTACCGAAAATTTTGTTCCTTTCAAAGCCACCTTGAATTTCCTGCCAAAGTCGACTACCACCAAAGGATTTTTATTACTCAACAATGATAATCCTTCTGGCTTACCAGAGAACGACCGGCAATTAAGGATTCCCGTCACTTTGCCCACTGGCGAATTCGAGACGGTCAAAGTATTTTTTAACAATAATGAACTCGACCCGACCGTTTCCTGTAATCAGGTTTTTCCAGTTGAGAGAAACGTCGCCAAGACCGAGGCCGTTGCCCGAGCCGCCCTGGATGAATTATTTAAAGGCCCGAGTTCCCTTGATTTGGATTATGGCTATTATACCAACTTGCCATCGGGCGTAGAAATTCAAAAATTAACCATTGAAAATGGCGTGGCCAAAGTTGATTTTAATCAAAAATTAGAAGAGGCGGCCGGAGGTTCCTGCCGGGTTAGCGCTGTGCGCGCTCAAATCACGGAAACTCTCAAACAGTTTTCCACCGTAAAGTCGGTAATTATTTCTATTAACGGTGAAACCGAAGAAATTCTTCAGCCTTAAATAAAAAAAGAACCGCAGGGTTCTTTTTCTATAGCGAGAAATACTTTTTTTCTCACCGCTTATTGCTGACAACGACGCACGAGCCAGGGCTTTATTGCCTTTATCTTATCCCCTTAAAGATAATTGTCAATAGTCATTAATCCCCAGAGGCTTGCTTGATTGGTTTTCTATAGTAAAATAACTATATATGCTTCTTACTTTCGGAAATTGCGCGAAAATTTACTGCCTTAATTGGCTTGATGATTATCTAAAGACAAGAAATGAACCAGTCAGAATTTTGGATTTGGGTTGTGGCGAGGCTCTCAATTTTATCAATCTTTTGACCAAATATTCCAAATTAGTTAGCTACGTCGGAGTAGAGCCGGACAAACATGCTTGCCAATTAGCCAGGGAAAATCTGCGTGGTCTGCCGGCTACGATTATTGAGAGTTCAGCCTACAAACTTCACTCTCAACTAAATGGCAAATTCAATTTAATTTTTTCTTTTAGCGCCCTAGAACACGTTTATCACCGCTTGGCTTTTTTGCAAACGGCCAAAGAATACCTGGCGGCCGATGGCTATTTTTTGATAAATTATGATTCCGGCCATTTCCATGCCGGCCGAGAAAGGTTAAAAAACATTATTGGTCCTTTATTCGCGGCTTTTGGTTTGGAAAGATATTATCAGTCTTTGGTTAGGGAGTCGGAGTTTCAGCGCTTGATTGAATTTGTTGGTTTTAGCGTGAGGGATGATAAATTTTTCAATACCCCGCTCAAGAGCGTAGCCAAAGTTATCCCTCCATCTGAGCGCGAAGAATTTAGCCGGCGCTGGCTCGAATATGAGCTCTGGCTCAATAGTGCTGGTATTCAATATACCGACAATTTAGGTACTATTTTTGAAACGCGCAACTTTATTCTCCAGCACAAAAAGTAATTTTTTCAAAACGTATTTAAAACCCAGCTAAATATTAATTAACAATAAAATCATGAAAAAAATCATCACCGCTCAATTTATTGTACTCTTGTGTGGTACCCTGTTCGCCTGGTACAACTTTGGCCGCGAGCTCATTGGCTGGCTGAACAGTGGCACCTGTGAAGTCGGTTGCCCGGGCAACGCCGCCAACCCCTTTCTTACCCCCTGTTTTGGTGGTGCTATTTTTTTCGCCATTGCTTTTGTTTTGAGTATTTTAATCCTGAAACGATTCAAACAAAATTAATCTATCATAAAAATTTTTAGCATCAGCAGTATTTTTGATACTGTTTTTATATTATCAAGTTTTTTATGTTTACTCTGGACAAATTGAAATTTATTTTAGCGGCCGAACCGTCTTACCGTCTGATTCAGGCCAAACATCTCATTTTTAGAGAGCTGATCACCGATTGGGCCGCGGCCACGGTTTTTCCTTTGGCTCTCCGCCAAAAATTGCAAACCGAATTTCCTCTTTCTATCAAAGTCGAGCCTTTTCCTTCTTGTGACGGGCGCACCATCAAAGCCGTTTTTAATCTCCATGATGGGGAACGGGTGGAAGCCGTACTCATGGATTATCCCGGCCGGCGCAACACGGTTTGCGTTTCTTCTATGGCTGGTTGTCCTCTGCGTTGCGCTTTTTGTGCTACCGGCCAAATTGGTTTTCGGAGAAATTTAGAAGCCGGTGAGATTATTGACCAGGTTTTATCTTTTGCTCGCTTTTTAAAACAAAAAGAGGAGAGTGTGAATAATTTGGTTTTTATGGGCATGGGCGAGCCGTTCTTGAATTATGACAATGTGTTAGAGGCTGTCAAAATATTAAACTCCAAAGATACTTTGAATATCGGCGCGCGCCACTTTTCCATTTCCACCGCCGGCCTTCCCGAGAGTATTCGCCAACTGGCCAAAGAGAAACTAGCTATTAATTTGGCAGTTTCTCTCCACGCGCCGGATGATGAAACGCGCCGGACTTTGATGCCCATTGCCAAACAATATTCTCTAGGCCAGATTTTTTCCGCCGTTGATTATTATCTAAAAGAGACCAACCGCAAAGTGATGTTTGAGTATCTTTTGATCAAAGACGTTAACGACAGTGATGCGGCGGCCAAAAAACTTGCTAAACTCATGAAAAAGAAGCTCTATCTGATTAATTTGCTCACCTACAACCTGACTGGTTTTTTTGAGCCAACGAGCCCCGAGCGCCTGCGAAAGTTTCACGACATCTTGAAGCGTGGCGGCGTGGACGTTACCCTCCGTCATAGCTTTGGCGACGATATCGCCGCCGCCTGCGGACAGTTGGCTGGGCAAAAAATGTTAAATTAGGAGCCGCTTTTCCGAATATTCCCCACCCAAAAACCACCAGCCGATTTGGCGGGTGGTCTTAATTTTTTTGATTTTAAATTTGGTTGGATATTAGGATTTTGGATATTAATTCTTTTTTATTATACTCTTGCCATCCGCATCTTCAATCATAAATCCTAAATCATAAATCTTTTTTCGCAGTTCATCTGCCTTGGCCCAGTCTTTGTTTTTCCTGGCCGCTTCCCGTTCGTCCGCCAACTTTGCCACTTCCTTGGGCACGCTGGTTTTCTCTTTTTTAATTTTATCCAATCCCAACCCCAACACCTGATCAAAATCCAAAATCAATTTCTTTTTATCCGAGTAGGGGAGTGAGTTATCTTTTATTATCTCCCACACCAATCCCAAAGCTCCGGGCACATTAAAGTCATCAGCAATATATCCGACAAACTGTTTTTTATAATTTGAGATTTGCGATTTGGGATTTATTTTGGATTTTACCTGCCCGCCGAAGTCTTGACGCAGGTGGGGATTTTGTGCTTGGGATTTGCCGCCATTATCCCTTAAGACTAAAAATTCTTTTAATCTGTCATATGCCGTATCAGCGGCGGCCAGACTTTCCCATGTAAAATTCTGTTTGCTCCGGTAATGCGCCTGCAAAAAGAAATAGCGCAAAGCCATCGGTTCAAAATCTTTTTCTTTAATTTCACTCAAGGTATAGCTCGTGCCTTCTGACTTAGCCATTTTTTTGTTACCCACTGTCAGATGTTCGTTGTGCAACCAGTAATTGACAAACTTCACGCCATTGGCCGCCTCGCTCTGGGCGATTTCATTAGTGTGATGAACGGGAATATGTTCCACTCCACCCATATGGATATCAATCGTCTCGCCCAGAAATTTTTTGCTCATGGCCGAACATTCAATATGCCAGCCCGGAAAGCCCTCGCCATTATTCACCAGTTTGGAGTGAAAAGGCGACGGCCAATATTGCAAAGCATTTCTATGCGCCCCAGCCCGGAAAAACCACACCGCGAAATCCGCCGGATGCTTTTTGCCGCTGTCAGACACCTCGCCCTTGCCAGCGTCTTGGATATTTTCTTCCATTTTTTGTCCGGACAATTGGGTATAGTTTTTTGCCCTGGTCGTGTCAAAATAAACTGCCAGATCGGTCTCGTAGGCATCTCCCTTGTCTAAAAGGGTTTTGACCATTTTAATAATTTCGGGAATCGTTTCAGTGGCCCTTGGTTTGTGGTCCGCGAGTCTGGTGTTTAGCTCCTTGATATCCTGCTCAAAAATTTCAATATATTTTTCAGCGATTTTGTCTGGTGACAAATTATCGCGTTTGGCCGCCTTTTCCATTTTATCTTCTCCTTCATCAGCATCCGATGTTAAATGTCCCACATCTGTGTAATTGCGTGTTAGTCTGACTTTATAACCCAGATATTCCAAACTTCTGACAATTAAATCCGCCATCACCATGCCACGCATATTGCCGATGTGCTGGGTCCAATAAACAGTTGGTCCACAATGATACATCAAAACCCGCCCCTTTTTGAGCGGTTGGAATTCTTCTTTTTTGCGTCCCAGAGTGTTAAAAATCTTGATTGTTTCCATATCTTAAATTTACCTTAAAATAAACTTTTTTGCAACCAAAAACCGCCTATCAGGCGGTTCCATTTTTTGTCTTTTGATTTTTGCCTTTTGCCCTTTTAAATCCATTTCCTCTTTTTAAAATAAAGAAGCATCATACACATCCCCAAAAACATCAACCCGATAATATACCAAAAACCATGTTCGCTTTCCACAAAGGGCATTGACATAACGGTGTTCATACCAAAAACCGCAGCCAAAAGTGTCAAGGGGAAGACTATTACGGAAAAAATTGTCAGGGTTTTCATGATCTCGTTTATCTTCAAATTGGTCATGGATGACTGTGTCTCGTGGAGCGCGTTAATCGTATCTTTATAATTGACCAGCGTATTCCAAATATCCTTGGTTTGATTGATCAGATAGAAAAATTCTTTTTGCAATTGTGGCGGGCAGTTTAAACTACCGCTCGCCTCTATAAATCTCTGGAGAATGCCATAATGAGCCTGTAAGGTTTTTTGGAAATTGGTGATATTTCTCTTAATCAAAAGCACATTGCGAATTGTCTCTTCTTCGGCCTTGTTTAATATTTGTTTTTCTACACTATCAATATCAATATTTATATGGTTGATAATCGGGTAACAGTAATTATAAAGTTTACTCAAGATCTTATGAACCAGAGTTATCGCTTCATCCTTGTCGATATTGGCTCGGGTTAGGGTATCAGTTTGGCACAGATTAAAAAAATCGCTTAGGGGCTTGAGTTGACCATTATGAGAGATAATTAAATATTTCTTACTGATAAACATATCCATCTCGGACGATTCTATCGATCCGGTAGCTCGGTTATAAACCGGAAATTGAAGCACCATAAAGATATATTTTTGGCGATCGTTCAGTTTCTGGCGTTGCAAAGTCGGCGAGCACTCGGCGATATCCGCCGGATCAAATCCGAATTCTTGGCGCAGATATTTCAAGTTATCCTGATCAGCGTTGGTGATGTCCAGCCAGAGTATTTTTTTGGTTCTTATCTCTTTTATTTTTGAAGCCATGAGTTTTTTGTTAATTCAAATTAATTATAACACAACAATCCATAGCTCGTATAGTTTTTTGGGAGGAAGTATGTTAAAATAAAATTATTAAATACTTATCCGCTTATGTCCTCCACCAACCCCAATAAACCAGAAAGCCGGCCTCGCTCCGAGGCTGGCGCTAGAGATATCGCCCCTCTTGAATCTGGCACCGATTATCCGGAAAAATTATCCGGCCGAGAAGCCAGTCGCGATGAGTCTGCCAAAGAACAGCTCTCCGAAGCAATAGCCACGGATCAAGCGCCTTCCGGCTCGGCCTCTCAGCCTGGCTCTGACGACGTTGTCTCTATCCACGCCATACCAAAATCCATTACCTTGCGGCAAATTGAGAGTATTCTTGAGGATGATTTATCTGACATCTATTTCCGCCTTGATGAGGCTCACCAGCGCCTATTTAGGGAAGAAGGGGAGCGTTCAGCTCGTCAGATTGAAAATATTTTACTCTCTGGCAAGTCTATCGCCGTTAAGGTTTTGGCTGTTATCAAGAAGTGGTTGCAGGCTATCCCCGGTATCAATAAATTTTTTATAGAACAGGAAGCCAAGATCAAAACCGACCAAATCACCCGCCTGCACACCGGGTTTCCCAAGTAATTTATTTTTATGGTTGGTCCAAATCAATTTTTGTCTTTTATCTTTGTTAAGGTTTTTTTAGCCATAATTGTTTTGGCAGTGGTTGTTATTTTGGGTTTATGGCTAATCAAAAAGATTGTCCGCCAAGGGGCTGGCTTGCCCCACGCTTTTACTAAAGTTATCCTGCGGGTCGGTCTGCCCAAAGAAATAAAACTGGAAGATGCTCGCAAAGAGACAACCAAAGAACAAATTATTGAAAAAATTTCTCAAGCCGAAGAACTCTTTGCCTCTATCGGTGGTTTGCGCGTCAGCCATAGCCTGCAAAATTTTATTTTTGGCCGCCAGGATCATCTCTCTTTGGAAATTGTCGCCCTGGATGGCAAGATCAATTTCTTTGTGGCCGTTCCAGGTTATTTGCGTCGTTATTTGGAACAACAGATTCACGCCCAATATCCTTATGCTCAGATTGACGAGGTTAAAGATTATAATATTTTCCGCCCGAACAGCTCGGTTGCTGGCGCCTATTTACAGCTTGGCCGGGTACCGATGTTTCCCCTGAAGACTTATCGTAAAATGGATTCCGACCCTCTTGACGCTGTTACCAACTCTTTGAGCAAGCTCGGTCCGGCTGACGGCGCCGCCATCCAGTTTATAATTCGCTCCGCCCCAAGTTCTTGGCGCTCGTCCGGCTTGAAAGTCGTCAAAGAAATGCAGTCCGGCAAAACCATGTCTGATGCTCTTAAGGCGGCCGGCGCCTCTTCCTGGCTCGGCCAGTTTGGCCATTCAGCTTGGCAGATTTCCAAGGATATGTTTGTCGCTGGCACCTCGGGCAAAACCAAAGAGCAAAAAGATCATGACCAGCAGGCCAAGGGCTATAATTCTCCTCATAAACTCTCGGCGCTGGAAGAAGAAACAGCCAAAGGCATTGAGGAAAAAGCCTCCAAAGCCGGGCTGGACGTCAATCTGCGCGTCGTGCTCTCGGCTTCGGATCCGTCTTCGGCCGAGCGCTATCTCAATGACATTTTAAATTCATTTACCCAGTACAATATTTATGAGTATGGCAATAGATTTGTTGTTTCTCGCCAGCGCTCTATTGATGCGCTGATCAATGATTTTATCTATCGCCATTTTGACGAGCGCCGCCGCATAGTCCTGAATACCGAAGAATGCGCCTCACTTTTTCATTTCCCTTTGCCAACCTGCGAGACCCCCAATATCAATTGGCTCCACAGTCGTACCGCTCCTCCGCCGGTCGAGATACCAAAGACCGGTTTGATTTTGGGTAAAAATATTTATCGCGGTGAGGAAACTGTTGTGCGTATCAAGGAGGCTGACCGCCGTCGTCATGTTTATATTATTGGTATGACCGGTGTCGGTAAGTCTGTCCTCATGGAAAATATGATTAAACAGGATATTGAACAGGGCAAAGGCGTCTGCGTAGTTGATCCACATGGCGGTTTGGCCGAGAAAGCGCTGGAATTTGTACCGCGCGAACGCGCCGAAGACGTCATCTACTTCAATCCGGCTGACATTGAACGCCCCATCGGTTTGAATATGCTGGAAGCGGATACTGTTGAGGAGATGGACTTTGTCACCCAAGAAATGGTGCAAATTTTTTACAAATTGGTGACCGATCCGGCCATGATCGGCCCCATGTTTGAACACAATATGAGAAACGCCATGTTCACCTTGATGGCTGACAAAAAAAATCCGGGCACCATGGCCGAGATTCCCCGCATCTTTACCGACTCCGCTTTCCAGAAATATAAACTCCAATTTGTTACCGATCCCATGGTCAGAGCTTTTTGGGAAAAAGAAATGGCCCAAACTTCTGATTTCCACAAATCGGAAATGCTCGGCTATCTCATTTCCAAGGTTGGTCGCTTTGTAGAAAACGAAATGGTTAGAAATATCATTGGCCAGCCGAAATCAGGTTTTGATTTCAAGGAAGTGATGAATAAGAGTAAAATTTTGATTATCAATTTATCCAAAGGACAGGTCGGTGAGGTCAATAGCAATTTGCTCGGTTTGATCGCCGTATCCAAGCTCCAGATGGCCGCTTTTTCTCGGGCTACCTTGCCGGAGAGCGAGCGCCGCGATTTTTATCTCTACATTGATGAGTTTCAAAACTATGTGACCGACTCTATCGCCACGATTCTTGCCGAAGCCCGAAAATATAAGTTGAGTTTGATCATGGCTCACCAGTATATCAGCCAGTTGGTTAATGGCCAAGACACCCGTATTCGCGACGCGGTTTTTGGTAATGCCGGCACCATGATTTCTTTCCGTATTGGCGTGGAAGATGCCGAGACTATGGCCAAACAGTTCGCCCCGGTTTTTGGCGAATATGATGTCATGAATGTAGAAAAATATTCTGCTTACCTGCGTCTCTTGATTGACAATACCGCTTCCCGCGCTTTTAACATGGCTTGTTACCCACCAGCCACTGGTGATCTAGCATTGGCTAGCAAAATTAAAGAATTATCGCGCCTGAAATATGGCCGTCCCCGCGCTTCTGTCGCCGCGGAAATTATGGAAAATTCCCGTCTCGGTGGTGCTACGCGCGAGGCTGTGACCCCCTTGTCGGAAAGCAGTTTGTAAATTATTCCAATCAAAAACATCCTTAATTCAATGACTATTTTTTTAGATCTTTATTTTTTTTGTCTATATTTCGTGATTTTTTTAGGTCTATAAACTGATAGTAAATTATGTAAAATATTAATAAGCTATAAGCTATAAGCTAAAGATATTTTTATGAAAAAAATCATT
>DAOOPA010000004.1:0-39129 GCA_035388025.1 bacterium | reverse complement strand
TTTGCCTGCCATATTTTCAGCATAAATGTTTATGCTGTTCTATGCAAGCTCCAAAAATAATATCTAATATCTCACTTTAACACTTAAAAATTGTTTCCATATCTTGGAGCATCGCTTTGGCTGAGCTCCTTGTCTTGAGCTCCACTCGGCCGTCGGTTTTGTCGGAAACAACCAAACGGATCGGCAGACCTAAGAGATCGGCATCTTTTAACTTTTCCCCAGGAGAGCTATCAGCGCGATCGTCAAAGAGTACCTCGGATCCTTTTTTGACTAAATAATCATAAATCTTATCAGCTTGCTGTTTTACCTTATCGTCTTTTGATAAATTTAGCAAATGATATTGAAACGGTGCCACTGACTCGGGCCAGACTATACCGGCCTCGTCGTGAAAAACCTCCACAATGGTGCCCATAAGGCGTGAGGGGCCGATACCATAGCAACCCATATAGACTAACTTACTGTCCCCTTTTTCATCCGTATATTTCAAATTAAAAGATTCAGAAAATTTGGTGTTAAGTTCAAAAATATTGCCAACCTCAATGGCTTTTTTCTTTTCTAGCTTGGTATTACCACACCTAGGACAAGAATTTTGATCGGCAATTATTTCTTTATTTATCCCCAAACGGCATTTTTTACACAAATGAATTTCATCTTCACCTGACTCGCAGACGGTCTGATACTCATGAGAATATTTGGAAAAACTGCCGCCAGAGGCAAAGGTTTTGTAGGTAATCTCGCCCAAAGATAACCGCTCAAAGACGCGCTCATAAGCCTTAGTCATACGTTCGTAAAATATTTTTAAATCCTCTTGATCGGCGTGAAAAGAGTAGACATCTTTCATACGAAACTCTCGGCCACGCAGGAGCCCCGACTTGGCCCGCGCTTCGTTTCTGAATTTGCTCTGAATCTGATAAACAGCAAAGGGCAAATCTTTGTAGGAAAAAACAAACTGCTTGGCCAAGGGAGTGACGACTTCTTCATGGGTCGGGCCCAAAGTAAATTCACTGCCACGTATGCCTTCTAGCTTAAAAAGAATATCATGCATAGTATCCCAACGATTGGTGACAGCCCAATTTTCTTTGGGTTGTAGCGCTGGCATCAAAATTTCTTGGCAACCAACCGCGTTCATTTCTTCACGGATGATATTTTCGATTTTGGTCAAAACGCGCAGGCCCAAAGGTAGAAAGGTATAAATACCGGCGGCCAGCTTATCAATATAGCCGGCCCGGAGCAAAAATTTGGCGTTGATTGATTCTTCGTCTTTGGCAAATTCTTTTTTGGTTTTAGTAAACAGCTGGGATTGGCGCATATGATAATTTTAAATTTTAAAATAATTTTTAATTTAAAATTTCTAAAAAATCGCAACCTAAAAAATAGATTTAAAAGCATTAATAATACCCTCACCATAGGTGCGTAGATCACGGAAAGTAACCAGAATAATCAAAGCGATTAGAAAAAAGAAACCGGCTTGGTGCGTCAACTCCACATATTTCTGACGCAAGGGGCGGCCTTTAATTTTTTCGAATAAAAGAAATAAAATCCGACCGCCATCAAGTCCGGGAATAGGAAGCAAATTAACAATGGCCAAATTTAAGGACAGCATGGCGGCGAATTGGAGGATATAGATAAAGCCCAACTTGACCACTTGGCCGGTGAGAACTGCGATGCCGACTGGGCCGGAAACTTCGGCCGCGACTTTGCCATGAGTAAAAATATCCCCAATTATTTGACCAAAGGCCTTTACTACAGCCACAGTCAAGCTAATAGTATTTTGGAAACCGGCTCCAATCGCTTTATACCAGGGATAGCGGACAATGCCTGTCTTGACCAGACCAACGCCGATAGCGCCCCGACCTTCGGCATCAACGAGGGCTTTGGGCGTAATTGTCTTAGCTATTTCTTCATCGCCACGAAGAAAAATAAAGTCAGTGGGCTGATCTTTACGGCTGTTGATTTTTTCCTGGAGATCTTGGATGGTAGTGGGTGTTTCTCCGCCAACTGATTTGAAGGCGTCACCAACAGCCAAGCCGGCTTGGGCCGCTGGGGAATCTGAAGAAATAGAGATAACTTGAATTTTGATATTATTGATATTCAAGTCAGCTGCTGGAACATCGTCAACCATAGTCGGGATACCGGTCATAAAACAAGCCGAGAGGAGAACAAAACATAAAACAAAATTCATAAACACCCCGGCAAAAAGCATCAAAAACCTTTGCCAGATTTTTTTGCTGGAAAAACTGTCGGCATTTTCCAACCCCTCGCCATCTTCGCCTTTGATTTTGACAAAACCGCCGATCGGCAGCCAATTGAGAGACCAGACAGTATTTTGATAGCCCTCTATTGGATCACTGCCAGAAATCTTTTGCCACCGGCCAGCTCGATTCTTGACCCAACCGATGATTCTCGGGGGCAAGCCGAAACCAAACTCTTCGGCCCTCACTTTGAAAAGACGGGCCACACTGAAATGGCCCAGTTCATGTGTCAGAACCAGAAGACCGAGAATAATAAAGAATGTGAGGATGGTGATAAACATAAAACAATAAACAATTAGCAATTAACAATCTTAAAATTTTCAAGATACAATTTACAATTTCCAATAAAATCTCAAGCTTCGAATCTCAAATCCAAAGCAGATATCAATTTTTAAATCACAAATGCTAATTATTTCCTAATTTTTAAATATTGGGATTTGGAAATTGCTCGCTAAAGTTTGATCTCTTCTTCTTTCTTTTTGCCCAGCTCTTCCACTTTATCATTATAATCACGGACAAGTTTATCCAAGTCTTCCACCAATTTATAACGTTCGTCCTCGCTAATTTCTTTGTTCTTTTCAGCAGTGATAATCACTTCTTTGACATCATCGCGCACGCCACGAAGGGAACGGCGGCCAGATTCTAATTTATCATTCAGAACTTTAACCAATTCTTTTCTGGTCTCCTCGGTCATAGGCGAAAGAGTGATCCGCAAAAAAGTACCCTCGTTAGAAACATTGAAGCCCATACTGGCGGTCTGAATGGCTTTTTCCACACTTTTTAAAACTGACTTGTCCCAAGGCTCAACGGTCAACATGCGCGGTTCTGGCGCTTGGATGCTACCGAGTTGATTCAAAGGCATTTTGGAACCGTAAACTTCCACCATCAAGTTTTCTAACATGCTTGGCGTGGCACGGTTGGTGCGCAGAGCGCCGATATCGACTTTAATATGTTCAATGACTTTATCAAATCCGGAACGATATTGGTCTAGTTTCATACGATAATGATTAGTTTTTAATGAGATATGCTCTCTTGTCCTCATCTCAGATGGGATGAGGACAGGGAGGTGCGTTGAATTATTTACCAACACCACCCCTTAATCCCATTCAGTCTCCCACTGGGAGACTTGAACGCAACTGAGTAGGGGACAGTAAACTTTATTGAGTCAAACTTAAGTATAAAGTATTTGGGTCGCTCGGGTCAACCAGAATGCCGCTGGCGTGGTATTTGCCGGATGATGGCAAGACTTTTGTCTGCCAGTTGCGGCCGCCGTCAATCGTGTGGTACAAAATATCATTTAGAATATAATAAATTTCATTGGGATCCTTGGGGTTGTAATCGAACACCTCGATATCCACGGAATTGGGCGGAGAAACCAATTGAAGCGGTGTCCAGTTGGCGCCACTATCACGGCTCACCAAAAGACCATAGCGCGATAAATACATTAAACCGCCTTCCTTATTGAGGAAAACAAGATCTTTAAAGATATTAACACCTGGATAGTCGTTATTTTTTGCCGCGACAACTTCTTGCCAACTGGCGCCCCCATCACTTGAATGATAAAGTCCGCCCTCGGCGGCGGTATAAAGATTTTTATTGTGGTAGGGATCAGCAATGATCCGGGCAGAGGACTTCTCAAAATTGTAAAGAGGCTTCCAACTATTGCCCCAGTCCAAACTCAAAAGCAATTGTCCGTCATTCAAAAGGCAATAAACACGGCTGGTATCAAAGTGATCCACTGCCAGACTCTTAATAACGATATTGGGTCGCACCTCGGTGTAAACCAAATCCCAGTTGGCACCGGTGTCCGAGGTTTTAAAAACCTGATTACCAGAGGCGACATAAAGCACGCTTTTGGTTTTGGGATTCAAGACAAAGTCAGAAATATCCTTGCCTGGAATAAGCAACTTCCAATTGTCACCGCGATCCTCGGTAAAATAAAGGCCGATATTACTGCTGGCAAAAATAATTTTGGGATTGTTAATGCCAAAACGAATTTTTTTGATATTGAGTTTGGCTTTGCCTACGTCAGGAAAATTATTTTTGGCCTCCCAAACCAATCCCTTGTCCGTGCTTTTATAAACACCGCCGCCAACTACTGCGCCGGTAGAGTTGTTGTTCTGCGGCGACAAAGACAAAGAACAGCCAGAGAGGGCGAAACTCAGGATTATCAGCAAAAAAGAGGAAAAAATTTTTTTGCAGAGCATAGGAAATAAATTATAAATAATTAGAAATTAGTAAGAGTAAAGATGGAATACTAGAATTAAAAAGACAGGATCAAATTTTCCAGCGCGAGACGAGGATTAACGTTTTGTTTCAAATAATGGCTAGTTTTTCTTATTTCTGATAGGATATTGATCAGGGAAGCGGCCGAATGGCGGCGGGCAAAAAAGGCCAAATCAGACTCCAGGCCAGGGAAAGTGATATGGGCCGATAAACCGGATTTGACCAGAAGACTATCACGAACAATAAACAGCAGGTCATTCAAAAAATCTCGGCTATTTTTTTTGGCTGCTTCGGAATTGCTCTGGCTGGCCAAATTTTCAATCAAACGGAAGCGTTCATTCGTTTGACTGAAAGCTTTTTGCAGTAAGAGAGATAATTGGGCGGTATGTTCGTGAAAATTTTTTGGGTGATTGATAAATGGCCAAACGCGGCCAGGAAAACCCAAACTGGCCGCGGCCAATTCTCGCGCCAAAGGGCGGTCAATTTTTTGAGCCACCAAATACTTTTCTATTTCTTCCTCATTGATTGGCAAAAATTTTATAACCTGCAAGCGGGAAAGAACAGTACGCGGAAAAAATTTCAGGTTCTCGCCAATAAAAACAAAAATAGTCTGGCCCCGGGGTTCCTCCAAAATTTTTAAAAGGGCATTGCTGGCGCCGAGAGACAGGGTATCTGCTTCGCGAATAAACAAAACTTTGTAAGAGTTAAAAAATGGATAATTTTGAACTTGGGAGCGAGCCTCCCTGATCCTTTCTATATTGATATTCTTTTGATCGGTCTCTCTAATAAGATCAATAACATCGGGGTGACTGCCGGCGGCCAGTTGGCGGCAGTGAGCACAGGTACCGCAGGGTTTGGCATTGGCCGAAGCGCAGAAAAGACTCTTAACAAAAAGATCAGCAACCAGATTTTTGCCAATCCCCGGGGGGCCATAAAATAAATAGGCGTGATTGGGGGAATTTCTCTCCACCACCGATTGGAGATAATTTATTATTTTTTGGTGGCCGATAACCGGCCAGTTGAAGGAATTCATAATCGAATAATCTTGCTATTTTGTGCTTTAATTCTAGCATTTTTGAGAGGCGGGGGTCAATTTTCCGTAATGGACCAGGCAGACCGTGGTTTTAAAAGAATGGGGATTAGAAAAATAATTTAATCAAATAAAAACACCCCCTCTAGGGGGGCATTTTTTACGATTAACCAGTTATCTCTGATAATATCTGCTCGGCGGTTTTTTGCCAATCAAATTGTTTTAAACGTTCTTGACCGGCAGTGATCAACTGCGCTTGTAATTTTTCGTCGGTAATAACTTTTTTCAACTTATCCGAAATATCTTCAGGCGAGTCAGGATCTGCGTAAAAACAGGCGTCCTCGCCGATTTCGCGCAGAACTGGAATATCTGAAGCGATCACCGGCAAATCAAAATCAAAGGCTTCTAAAAGCGGAAAACCAAAACCTTCTTCTTTAGAGACGAGAAGCAGGGTCGCAGATTCACGGAGGAGCTCATACTTCTTTTTCTCATTAATATAACCAAGTGCCTCTATGTTCTTAAATCCTAAATCATAAATCTTCAATCTTCTATCAATCTTGCCTGCCAAAATCAACTTGTAATCCGGGTGCGTGGCATGAAATATTTCAAAACCTTTGATCAGGTTTTCAATATTCTTTTTCTTTTCCACCCGGCCAATATATAGAATTTGTTTTTTCTTATTATTAGCAGTTTTTTGTTTATTGTTAATTGACTTATAACCCCAAGGCGTAACAATAATTTTTTTCGGGTTAATTTTGGTATATTGAATTAAATCTTGACGCACGGCTTCGGTGGGGACGAAAATCTTGGTGCAGAGTTTTCTGGCAAGGAATAAGTCTAGATTGAGAATCAATTTTTGTCGGAAAGAATAAAGATGCGGCTGTTTTTTAAAAGCAATGTCGTGGATAATGTGAAAGTAACTAGTAACTCGTAACTTGTAACTAGTAATGAGTAGCAATGGCATGGCGTGGACCGGGAAAAACATTTTCTCCGGCGGGTGAGAAATTAATTCCCAAGCCAGACGAATTTGCGTCCAAAAGAATTTAAACGGCCAACGCAAAATCCGCTGGTTTTCAACTGGCAACCAATCAATTCGCTGTGGAGTGTAATAAACAATTGTCTGCTTACTGCTTGCTGATTGCTGATTGCTGATTGTCTTTAGTAATTCATCACTGACAAGCTCAACTCCGGTTTTTTTGATTGTTGAGACGCTGCGGGAAGCGTCGATTCCTAAAATCATAATTTAAAGTGTAAAAATCAAAATTAAAAATGACAAGGTAAAATTAAAAATTTAATATTGGCGGAATAATAAAAAAATAGTAAAATAACGAGATTAAAAGCCAATAAACTGAGAACCGTGGGCAAATAATCCCGCAATAATTCAACCGGTAGTCAGAATAATTCCAGAGGCTCAAATTTTTATACCTTTTTAAAAGATGGCCAACCGTGAATTCAGTCCCAGTGGTAAAAATTATTATTAAAATTATTTTGAATAAAAGATGGAACTGTACTGGATAAAGTAAGTATAAAAATACAGCCGTGGCAACATACATTATCAAATTGTTTTAATGCTTTAATGTTTTTATACTTTAATGACCCTCCTGATTCCCTCGGTAAACTTCTCCTCGCTAAAATTTTGCGCTTGGGCTTCGCAGTCAGGGCGCATGGCCAAAGCGCGTTCTGGCGTGAGCCAATTCACGGCTCGGATAATATCGTCAATCGTATAATGAGCTGGGACAAATTTGCCGGTTTTTTCGTCAATAATCGTTTCTAAAAGTCCACCTTCGGCCACGCCGATACAGGGTTTACCGGCCGACATTGATTCCAAGGGCGTCATACCGGCATCTTCGTTGATCGGAATATATATTGAAGCGACACAATTGCCGACCAACTGGCGCAATTCTTCGTCTGTCTGCCAACCAAGAATTTGAATGTTGGGGAAGCCGGCGGCCAATTTTTTGACATTTTCAAAATCATCACCGGCGGAAGCAACAACTAATTTTTTGTCCGGCATCTTTTGAAAAGCCCGGACGATATCTCCCACCCTTTTGAGCTGGTCAACGCGGGCGAAAGACAAATAGTAATCACCTTGGGATAACCATTGAAATTTATCGGTTTGAATCGGCGGCCAGATAACTGTCGAATCGCGATGAAGATATTTTTTTATCCGCTCCTGAACGTTTTTGGAATTGGCAATGACGGTGTCCATCTGATTAAAGCCCCAGCGATACACCAGGCGGCTGACAGGAATAAAAAACCAAAGAATAATTCGTTTCCACCAGACTTTATTTTTTAGATAATAGTCTTTGAGATCATAAGCGTGTCGCACCGGCGTATGGCAGTAGAATATTTTTCTGACACCAACCCGGACATTATGAGCCGCCGACAAGCAATTATTACCCGAAAAAATCACCAAATCGTAATCTTTGATAAACTTGGTTTTAAAATAAAAAAGCCACTGGAATTTGAGATAACGCCAGCCGCTTTTTTGAGAAGGATCGCCGAGGACAAATAACTGGTGTGGCGCTTCGCTTTTGGGATAACATTCACTATCACTCCAAAAACCAGTACAGATATCGGCGTTCAGCCCGCGCGCCATAATCAAAACCAAGCGTTCAGCCCCGCCTCGAAACATGAAACGGTCGTGGATGATTAATGTTTTCATAAATTTATCTACGAATATACGAATCGGATACCAATTTACAAATTAGGTTTATGGTAATTTTTTAAATTTAGCATGCGTTTGGCCTTGATGCCGGTTGGGGTAAAATTGGCGAGAATAGCCAACTCCAAGCCGGTAGCTTTTAAATATCCGCCGACTTGCTCAATATTTTGTTTGGAAAATCTTTCCGCTTTTTTAATTTCCAGTACTATCTTGTGCTCAATCACAAAGTCAACAAAATATTGGCCAATAATTTTATCTTTCATCTTTACTTTATAAGGAGCTTGCTCAATAAAATTAATTTTCTTTTCTCTAAGACATTCTGTAATGGCCTTTTGATAATATTTTTCCTGATAACCATAACCGAGTCGATTGTATGCTTCAAATAAAGCGCCCATTATTTGATAACTCAATTCTTTGTGTACCAGCTCGGTCATATGATTGGTAAATTCGTAAGAGATTGGTATATTCGTAGATTTTTATTTCGCTGCCAAAATGCTCCGCTTATACGCATCCAAATTTTCCAGAGCAATGCCTGTGCCTTTGGCTACACAGAGAATGGCATCATCAGAATTATAGGCGGGAACGCCAATCGCTTGGGAGATCAATTCGTCAACATTGCGCAAAAGAGAAGTGCCGCCAGAAAGGATAATCCCTTTGTCCATAATGTCGGCCGAGAGTTCTGGCGGGGTATTGTAAAATACTTGCTTGATGGCGGCAATGAGTCCGGAGAGATCGTCTTGCAGGGCATCCACCACGTCGTCGGAAGTGACTGTGATAATGCGCGGCAAACCGGAAACCATATCGCGACCCTTAACTTCAGCGGTTAATTTTTTGGTGAGATAAAGAGCCGAGCCGGCTTCTTTTTTGATAAATTCGGCTGTGGCTTCTCCTACGGCCAGATTGTATTTCTTGCGGACATAATCCTGAATAGCGGCATCAAATTTATTGCCGCCGATGCGCACGGAATTATTGGTAACAATTCCGCCTAGAGAAATAACGGCAATCTCCGAAGTGCCGCCGCCCATATCAATAATCATATGACCGGATGCTGAACCGATGGGAATGTTGGCGCCGATAGCCGCGGCAATCGGCTCTTTGATAATGTAGGCGGCTTTGGCGCCGGCGGCCAAGGTAGCGTCAATAGCGGCCCGGCGTTCAGTCGAAGTAATAGCCCCCGGTACGGCAATCATGACTTCGGGCCGAAAAAGACGCATACCGCCAATAGCTTTGTTGATAAAATAACGGAGCATTGCCTCGGTGGTTTTGTAATCAGCAATCACGCCGTCTTTGAGCGGCCGGGCGGCCACAATCGTATCGGGCGTACGGCCGATCATTTGTTTGGCTTCGTCGCCCACGGCCAAAACTTTTTTATCCACGATGGAATAAGCCACGACCGATGGTTCATTGATAATAATGCCCTTGCCTGGGATAAAAACCAGAGTTGAAGTGGTGCCAAGGTCAATGCCGATTTTCTTTAAAAACATAGAGAAAAATAATAAAAAATGAGACAACCTGTGTGTCTCTAGATTAACTCAAAATGGGGCAATAGTCAAAAATCTCAAATATATGAATAAACTACAAATTTACAAATATTATCAAAGTTTTTATTCTATAAAATACCAAGATGAGTTTTATTCGTAGATTTGTATAATATTTGTAGCTTAATAGTGCTTATTTCTGCCAATATCTAACCAACTCCAGGTAATTGTTGGCGATTTGCTGTATGGCTTGTTTTTTACTGATGGCGCCGGAATGAAGATCAATGAGCGGACGCAAAAAAACTGTGCGGCCGACCGCAAAACCATTTAGCTCGCGCTTGGGCGCGGTGTCCATCCAGCTTTTGACTTTGGCAAAGTTCTCGCCGCGGCCGAGGAGAATAATAGAAACGCACTGGCGGGCTTGACCGGCGCGCACTGCCCGAATCACCCTGGGCCAATCACTGGCTTTTTCTAAAGCTTCTATTTTCCAGATATCGGGCTCAATGCCAGCGGCGTGAAATTCTTTGACGGTTCGGACGGTCAGCGCGGGACGGATTTGGCGGTCAAATGTCTCGCGATTGTTTTTTACTTTTTTCAGATCAGCTGGCGCGGGCGGGACGAGTAACTCAACCAAAAATTTGTAATCATTGGCTTGACAGAAACGGGAAAGCTCGCTCAATTTCCGGAGTTGTAGCTGATTGGTTTTTGTATCGGACGGATGAAAGCGGACCAGGGCTTTGACAATATCCGGTCGCCACCTTTTGATCTCCATGCCAAAGGATGACCCGTGAGCAAAAGAGAAAGTTTTTTGACCGCTTTTCTCCACCGGCAAAAGGAAAGTTATTTTTTTCTTTTGAGCTTGGCGGAGAAGAGGCGCGCCAAATTCTTCATCCACGAGAATAGCCGGCGTGCCGGAGTAAAATTTGGCTTTTTTGATGGCCAGAACAAAAGCTTGAAAAATAATATCTTTGTAGTTTTGGATGATTTTAGTTTGAGCGGGGGTCAGTTTTTTGACCGCGCCAAAAAAATTTTCGACAAATGACGTGCGGTGGTCAAAAGGCAAGACGTATAAATTTTTTGGGTAGCCGAGCATAAGTTAGATCTTAAGTGAATGGTTATTGATTGATAATTTAAGAATATCATCTATCGGGGCTGTTGTCTAAAAATAACGGAAGGAGTATGATAGTAGTAATTATCTTGTAATTGTATGGCCAATCAAGAAGAAACAAAGTATTGGTTAGCGCTCGGGCGAGTCAAGGGCCTTGGCCCAACCAGGCTAAAAAGATTGTGGGAACATTTTGATTCCATGAAATGCGCTTGGGAAGCGGATTGGGAAAATTTGCGCGGTGCCGGCGTGGAACAAAAAATAATCGAGGAGATGATCGCCGCCAGGCAAATAATCAAACCGGACGAGGAGTTGGAAAAAATAGAAAAAGTCGGCATAAAAATCATCACCTTAAATGATCCAGACTATCCGCGGCTACTCAAAGAAATTTATAGTCCGCCAGCTATTTTGTATTACCGCGGAGAGCTAAAAGCCACCGGTGATGAGTTCGCGGTAGCGGTGGTCGGCACCAGAAAGTATTCCAGCTATGGCAGACAGGCGGCAATAGATATTGTCTCGGAGTTGGTCAATCAGGGCATTACCACGGTTTCTGGCTTGGCTATTGGCATTGATGCCATTGTCCATGAGACAACGGTAAGTAAAGGGGGGCGAACAATCGGCGTACTTGGTTCCGGGATTGGGGATAGTGATATTTATCCAAACATCAACCGGTCACTCGGTCAAAAGGTTTTGGAAACTGGTGGACTCTTGGTTTCTGAATACCCGCCAGGCACCATACCGATTAAACAGAATTTTCCCCAACGCAATAGGATTATTTCCGGTCTCAGCTTGGCGACCCTGATTGTTGAAGCGCCGGAAAGCTCAGGGGCGCTCTTGACAGCCAAATACGCCCTGGAACAAAACCGCGATGTCTTGGCCGTGCCAGGCAATATTTACAGCGCCAATGCCGTTGGGCCAAACAATTTGATAAAGATGGGGGCCAAGCTAGTGGCCTCTGCCAGTGATGTGCTAGAGGTATTGAATATGAAACAGGTTAAAGAATTTATTGACAACCGCAAGATAGTGCCGGATACCAAAGAAGAGGCTCTGATTCTTCAAGCGATAACAGTGGAACCATGCCATGTTGATGAAATTATCAAAACAACGAGCTTGACAACCGCTCAAGTTAATAGCACACTCATCTTGATGGAAATGAAGGGCAAGGTGAGAAACCTCGGCAACATGGTTTACACCGTAGCCAGATAAAAATTAACTATTAATTAATCATTAAAAAACAAAAAATTCTACTTTATGAATTTTACAGAATACTCGAAGGCGGTTCATTTTCTGGAATCGCTTGGCAATATCCGGGATAAAAAAACATTAGCCATAAATTTTACGTTCAAAAAGTCAGAGCACTTGATCAAGGAATTAAAAATTAATCTTAATCAATTTAAATTCATTCACATCGCCGGCACCTCGGGCAAGGGCTCAGTCACGGCCATGACCCACAATATTCTCGCGGCGGAGGGCAAGCGGGTCGGTTCGCTTTATTCACCGCACACGACTACGATGATCGAAAGAATAAAAGTGGGCGACAAATATATCAGTCCTGATAATTTTGTCCGGCTTTTGAATCGCGTTAAACCAGCCTGGGAAAAAATATACTGGCGGGACAAGAGACTGCGGCCTAATTTTGGAGCAATAATTCTAGCTATATCCCTTTTGTATTTTGAGGAAAAGAAATGCGAGTATGTGGTATTGGAGGCTTTTGTGGGCGGAGAAAATGACGCGACCAATATTATCAAACGGCCGAAAATAACAGTGATCACCAATATTGGAGTAGATCACACCAAGACCCTTGGTAAGACCTTGAAGGAAATCGCCAACGCTAAAGCCGGTATCATCAAACCCGGAGCAGTGGTTCTAACTACTGAAAAAAACAAACATTTATTAAAGATTTTTCAAGAGCGGGCCAAAAAATCAAAAGCGAAATTTTTTGATATCACTGGCCAAGAGGTTTTCAAACTGGGCATGAACGGCAGTCGGCAAAATGGTAACGCCAAACTGGTGGCCAAAATTGGGGAAATTCTGAAAATAGAGCCGTTGGCAATCCAGCGGGGAATTGAAAAAACCACCCTCCCTTGCCGCTTGGAAATAATGTCGGGCCAACCGCTGGTTATCTTGGACGGAGCGCATAATCCTGATAAAATAAAATCAACCGTGGAAAGCCTGAAAAGCTTTGACTATCGGAGATTGGTTTTGGTCTTTGCTCTAAACGAGAATAAGGATGAAAAAAAGATCGTCAAAATGATAGCGCCAGTGGCAAATAAAGTTTTTATTACTAGGCACTTGAACAACAGCCGAACTTGCGTAGATCTGAAATTACTGTATAATTTGTTTTTAGCAAATAATAAAAAACTAAAGGCGGAGATAAAAATTGATCCCTGGCAAGCTTTGGAAGCGGCGCTCCAGGAAGCGGGGAAAGATGATTTGGTTTTAATTACTGGCTCGTTTTTCCTAGCCGGAGAATTACGAAAGAAGTGGATCAGCGAGGAAAAGATATTGAGAGACAATTCATAAGAGGCAAGCCGTAAGCGAGGCAAGCAAACAAGTAAAGCAATTCGTAACTAGTAATTGGTAACTCGTAAATTGGAATTTGTTTAAACGAAACAATTCCTTGCGCTAGTTACTAGTTACAAATTACTAGTTATTAATATGTTTATAAACTAGTAGAAAGTTTTTAATTTTCTGAATATATGAAAAATCTAGTCATCGTCGAATCTCCGACCAAGGCCAAGACCATTGCCAAATTTTTGGGCAATGATTTTAAGATTACCTCATCTTACGGTCATGTGCGCGATCTGCCGGCCAAAAAAATGGGAGTGAAGCCAGAAAATTATTTTGAGCCCGAATATACAGTGAGCAAAGACAAGAAACCGATCGTGGATAATCTCAAAAAAATGGCCAAGGGAGCTGACATGATCTACTTCGCGACTGATGAAGACCGAGAAGGTGAGGCTATTTCCTGGCATTTGGAGCAAATTTTAGAGGCCGGCAAAAAGAAAATGCCTTATAAAAGAATCGCTTTTCACGAGATCACCAAGAACGCGGTTTTGGAAGCGCTGAAACATCCGCGCGAAATTGACGAGGATTTGGTGAACGCCCAACAGGCGCGAAGAATTCTGGATCGCCTGGTCGGCTACAAGCTGTCGCCTTTTTTGTGGAAAAAAGTGGCCAAGGGCTTATCAGCCGGGCGAGTACAGTCAGTGGCCGTGAGACTGGTGGTGGAAAGAGAGGAAGAAATAAAAAAGTTTCAAGCTGAAGAATATTGGACGCTCAAAGCGCTACTCAAGACCGAACGGGGTGAAGAGCTAGGGGCGAATTTAATTAAAATTGATAATAAAAAACTGGAAAAGCTGGAGCTGAAGGATAAGAAAACCATTGAGGAAATCCTCGAGAATCTCAGAGGCGCAGAATATCTGGTGGTCAAAATAGAAAAAAAGGAAACTATCAAAAATCAGCCCGCGCCATTTACGACATCTACCTTGCAACAAGAAGCGCACAACAAACTCGGATTTTCAGCCAGGCAGACCATGTATTTGGCCCAAGGGCTTTATGAGGGCGTGAAGATCGGCAAAGAACAAACTGGTCTCATCACTTATATGAGAACAGATTCGCTCAATCTCTCCAGCTCTTTTGTGGCCGGCGCGCGTGATTATATAAAGGAAGAATTGGGTGAAAAATATCTGCCGGAAAAATCGCATTATTATAAAACCAAAGCCAAGGGTGCCCAAGAGGCGCATGAAGCGATCCGGCCGACTGACGCTTTTGCCACGCCGGAGAAGCTAAAAGATTATCTTGATGATAAACAATATAAAATCTATAATTTAATCTGGTCTCGAGCCCTGGCCTCGCAGATGAAAGCGGCCAGGGTGGAGAATACCAGCGCCGATATCGGGGCTAAAAAATATGTTTTTCGAGCGACCGGCAACGTGATCAAATTCCCGGGCTGGCTCAAAGTTTATGGCAGTGGCAAGGAAAATGAGTTGCCAGGCCTGAAGGAAAAAGAAAAATTGATTTTACAAAAATTAGAACCAAAGCAAAGCTTTACCGAGCCGCCGGCTAGGTATAACGATGCCAGCCTGGTAAAAAAGTTAGAAGAACTCGGCATCGGCCGGCCGTCAACCTATGCGCCAATCATTTCCACGATTCAAGAGAGAAACTATATCAAGCGCGAAAGTGGTCGTTTTATACCTCAAGATATTGCCTTGGTGGTGACGGATTTATTGAAACAGCATTTTCCAGAAATAGTGGACTATCAATTTACTGCGGAAATGGAAGAGGGTTTGGATGAGGTGGCTGAGGGCAAGAAAAAATGGGTGCCACTGCTTCGTGATTTTTATGATCCTTTTGAGAAAAATTTAGAAAAAAAATATATGGAAATAAAAAAACTAGATGTCATGGAGGCGGAGGAAACGGGTGAGTTGTGTGAAAAATGCGGCTCGCCGATGGTAATGCGCACCAGCCGTTTTGGCAAGTTTTTGGCCTGTAGCGCTTTCCCCAAGTGCCGCAATACCAAACAAGTAGCCGGCAACAATCAAGCCCCGGGTGGGGGAAATAAGATCACATCTGAAGGAATGCCCAAACCGGAACCGGAAATGACTGATATTAAATGCGAGAAATGTGGAGCACCGATGCTCATCCGTCAGGGCAGATTTGGCAAGTTTTTGGCCTGTAGCGCTTTTCCTAAATGTAAGAATACCAAACCGCTTGACCAAGACACCGGCGTGGATTGTCCACAGTGCGGAAAGGGGAAAATAGTGGCCAAAAAAACCAAAACCAAAAAAACCTTTTACGCCTGTGACCAATATCCGAAATGTAAATTCGCCCTGTGGGCCAGACCGTCTGGCAACAAATGTCCCAAGTGCGGAAGTTTGATGATCAACGCTGGGAATAATGAAGAGAAGTGCTCCAATAAAGATTGCGAGTAGGATTGTAGATAAGTAGGTTGGTAGGAAGATAGAAAACAATAAAGCAAGCTCCAAGGAACAAACTCAAAATAAATTCCAAAATCCAAATTACAATAAATTATTGAATTTTGAATATTATGATTTGAGTTTTATTTGGAAATTGTTTCTTGTTTCTTGGAAATTAAATTAAAAATCCACTCTTTTTCTGAACTAGACTCGGATGAGCTCAACTCGGAAAATAGTGGATTTTTTGTTTATCATGATGTCCTAATAGTACCTCAATGTCCCAGGGATCTATAAAGTCTGGGGCGAATTTTTGAGTTTTGTTTTTATTTATTCTGCTCTGGACAAGTAGAAAGGAAACCGTTGCCCCTGGACGCTTGCCTTGGTGGCGTGGTAATTTTTTATCTTAGTCTACTAAAAAGATACTTGCTTGCCAAAGATATTAAAAACAACAAAAACTCCCCCAACCGTGGTCTAAATAATCGCTATTATAATTTCAGATTATCTCATTACCTTTCTTATACAAGACAAAAACGAGCCATTTAAGCCCGTCTCTATCATATGGTACGCTGTACAGGATTCGAACCTGTGACCTTCTCCTTAAAAGGGAGCTGCTCTACCAGCTGAGCTAACAGCGCGCGTATTAAATTCAAAAGGCAAAACCAGAAATCAAAAATT
This sequence comes from bacterium, assembly GCA_035388025.1. Classification (GTDB taxonomy): domain Bacteria; phylum Patescibacteriota; class Patescibacteriia; order UBA2196; family GWA2-42-15; genus JAAZMX01. Next base: position 22,779 of record DAOOPA010000004.1, on the reverse strand, counting down.
AGGCTGTCTACTTTAAAAAACAAAAGGCCATTTGGCCACCTAAAAAAAGCTTAACAAAAAAGTGGAAATAAATCAATAGTTTTTATTCTATACTGATCTCTTTTCCCTGTGGTACCACCTCAATCCATATTTTGCCAGGTTTGAGCGGCAACTCCTCATGTCTCTGATCATAAAAAATAGTTCGCCCCTCAGTGCTACCTTTGCGCCATTGTCCCTCTATCTTTATACCGTCTCTGAATAGCCACAAATCACCGGCCCCTGTCATCTCCATGGCCAGTCGGCCGAGACTGTCCAGCGTCTGCTCTCGGGATATGAATTGAATAATCACATTTTGGGCATCTATCGGCTGGTTATTGAGCGCGTCCAAATTTTTCTCCTTGTTCGTCAGGCGTTCGTAGGCTAAAGTTGTCGTGTTATATTGAAAATTTGCCTCGTAGCTGTCGTCGCTGGAAAATTTGATTGTAATTTTTTCCGCTAGATTCAATTTGTAATTATTACTCAAGTCTTGGCTAAACAGCCAAGGCCGGTAATTAGATACCAGATCTTTCAATTTCCATTCTTCTGTTGCTCGAAGCAGTTTTTCACTGGAGGTAAAGAGATTGTGCGGCGCTTCCCGTGAATAAACCCGCCAAAAATATTCTGGTCCCCACCAGGAGATTTCTTCAAGATTATTAATTGCTAGCTTCTCAATCTGATTTAGGGCTTCAGCCGAACCGCCCGCATGAGCCAATAATGCGTTGTATTCTTTAACAACAGGCAAAAAGTAGGGTCGGACCGAGCGGACTGGCCCGATTTTTTCCGTTTTATTTTCTTCCGCTTGGCCCGGCGTGTAAAACGCCAAAAATCTCGTGGCTCCGCCCTCTACCAAAAATTCATAAACCACGTCCGCTCTCGATAAACCGTATAACGGCCGAGCTTCCGGATGATTATCAATCGCCACGGCCACGGGCCATAAATTTTCCTCGCCAGCGCTCGTTCCCTGGCCATTAATTCTCTTCATTCCCGGTAGGGGAGCGGGCGTCGCTAGTTTCTTTACTTCTATTGAATCAGCGGGATGATAGTTTAATTGAAAGACCAAAACATAAGTCACCAGCCCGGCCAACAACACAAAAATACCAACTAAGGCTATTAGCTGGTATTTGGCTATCAGATTTAGTAAACGGTTGTGAAACATTCTTCTTTGGTTATTCTTTGGTTGCCACCGCCTCTTCCGCCTCTTTGGCCTTGGCTTCTTTCTCTGTCATCGGTGCTGGCGCGCCAGCTTCGGAAACGGTCGCCTCTATTTTTTCTTCCACAATCGCCTGGAGACTGGCCACCGGCAACTCGGGATCAGAAACTAATTCCAATCCAGCAGGCAGATGGATATCTTTGGCGTAGATGACGTCGCCGATATTTTTTAAATTAGACAAGTCCACTTCAATTTCTTTGACCAAATCTTTTGGCAAACACTCAACTTCTATTTTATCGATACTCTCCGAAATTTCTCCACCAGTTATTTTCATCACTTCTTCCCCGCCGATAAATCTCAGCTCCACATCCACTTTTGTTTTTTTGCTCATATCAAGCTGATAAAAATCCACATGGGTAAATTTGCCGCTCACCGGATCTTTTTGGAGATCATGGATCAAAACCTTGATCGAACTTTTCTCGCCCACCGTCAAATCAACCAGGGTGGACTCCCCAGCTTCTTGCAGTGATTTTTCAAACTCCCGGCCATCAATCAAAATATTTTGATTTTCTACTCTTGGCCCGTAGACTACAGCTGGTATTTTTTTTGCTCTTACTTCCTCGGAAATTTTTTTGCCCGCCTCTCTGATTTCCGCTTTGAGGTTAATCGCCGTCATAAATTCTTGAGATATTTATTTGATAAGATTATTTTAAAAAATATATTAGAGACCTTCTTCAGCTCAATCCCAATTTTCGCTAGGGTATTTGTCAGCCATATTTACAAATGTTCAACGCCTCATTCCTTTGGTCTGGTAAAATAATAATAATGTCTAAAACCAGTGATCAAACATTATGATTTAAATTTTGGTAGAGCCATAAGACCTCATCCGTATCTACCGGCTCCCCGTCTTTTAGTCTCAGGGCATCCTCATAGTCAAGATCGGTAGCCAGTCCCAAAAGGGTTATGCCCAGCATGTCTTTGTACAAAATGGACAAAATTGCACCACGGCATGACGGGCAACTGCTGTGAGCCAGGATCGTTTCCCCGGCTTCCTCAATGACTTTGAGGTCCTGGGGCGCATAATCTTTGTTGCATAAAGGACAAAAAACGATCGCTTCCTTTTTGATTTTATTTAAAATTAAGGACATATTTTTATTTTAGAGTAAGGTTAGTATAGTAAAAAAAACATTCTCTGTCAAACGCAGTCGCTGGTGACACCCAAGTGAAGATAATGCCAATGGCCGCTGGTTTTATTGAGGAAAACTTGAACCGGAAACTGTCTAATAATTCAAAGTATCCTCTGGCGTCGAGCCACGCTCTGCGCCACCCCAATCATTATAAGGGAAATAATCAAAAAAGATCCGCCATAACTGACAAAAGGTAAGGGCAAGCCAGTTACCGGTAGGATTCCCATGTTCATTCCAATATTGATAGTTGTTTGTACAAACAAAGCCACCAAAAAACCAAAAACCAAATAAGCGCTTAGATTGTCTCTGGCTCGGTTGATAATACCAAGCAGGCGGAAAAACAACCAAGCAAAAATTATTAAAAAAACCGCTCCGCCCAAAAAACCCAAGGCTTCACAAATTGTGGCGAAGATAAAATCTGTTGCTGTCTCTGGCAGAAAGCGCAATTGGCTTTGCGGCCCAACCCCCAGACCGCGGCCAAGCAATTGTCCTGAACCAACCGCGATAATTGATTGTCGAACATTGTAGCCTCGACCAAGCGGGTCGCGCGCCGGATCGACAAAAACCAAAATTCTGTTTTTTTGATAATCAACCAAAACATAATTCCAAACCACAGTAGCCAAAACCATTACGATTAGGACTAAAAAAATAATTTGTTTTGGTTTAAGGCTCAAAAAAACAAAATAAGCCCCGCCGATAGCCAAAAGCATTGCGGCTGAACCAAAATCAGGCTGTAGCATGGTCAACCCAACCGGTATTGAGGTGAGGATGGCCGATAATATAATTACTCCGCCGGTTTTTTCTCGTCCGCGGCGCCGACTATAAAAAGAAGACAGTGCGATCACCAAGGCCAATTTGGCCAGCTCCACTGGTTGAAAACTAAAACCAAATATAGAAAACCAACCAGTTGTTCCCCTGATTGTTTTGCCCCAGATCAGAACGGCGATCAAGAGCGCGTTGGCCAATATATAAAGGGGCAGGCTATAGCCAGCCAGCCGACGATAGTCAAAAAAGCTTGCCACTGTTAAGGCGGTCAGTCCGATCAAAAAGGAGATCAGTTGTTTGTTGAGGGTGCTCCAGTCTGGATTTTCTACATTCAAATTGGCCGTGTACAAAGTTGCCAGCCCAAAAAAGACTAATAATAAAACCGGAGCCAAAAGTAGCCAATCTATACCTTTAATAAATTGTACGTATTTTCCTAACGGCATATATTAAAAAGTTTTATCTTTCCATTTTGGATTCTCTTGGACTTATTCACCTGGGTTTTATAACACTCATTGATTCAAAAAATTCTAGACCCTCAACTAAGTCTAGAATTATTATTTTTTTTTGTAAATAGTAGATTATTTACCTGTTTCCAGCCCGGCTGGATCACCCAAGCCCCCTTCGATTTGCATGATCGCGCTTGGGTCAAACCAATTAACCTCCGGGTAGACCCCCACTCGGGACACGGTTCTATAAATTGGTTCAGAATAATTGACCTCTACTCGACGTTCTTCCCTGGATTTTAGTTTATTTATCGCTAGGTAATTAACAGCGATTGGCTCATCAATTTGGTCAAAGAGCACAACCGTGAGGCCCACCTCCCAGAAACTATAAGGCGTATAATTATTGAGATTGAAGCTGGCTACGCCGGAAATGATATTAGAATTAACGGCCGTAAATTGTGCCTGGCTCGTCTTCAGGCTGTTTTTATAACTGATCAGGGTATAATCACGAATTCGCATCCACTCTATATTTATTATTTTTAAATTCACGTTACTTCCGATCGGGGCATTAAAATAAGCCAGATATCTTTCTGACTGCGGTGGGATGATTGCTTTTATAGTTTCCAGATCCTGTCCATTGACATTAAAAGTATAGGTCAATTCTTTCACCGCCCATTCGTTATTGTCATTGGCGGCCATCACCAATAGATTATTTTTATCCGGGCCGGCTGAGAGGATGATTGGCTCGCCCAAAGTCAAATTCTTCGGCGCATTATTTGTTATCGCGCTAGACTCAACCAAATTCTCGGATAATTGAGACAAATGCGCCTCATCATTTAAAAGGCCGGCTCGGTAATTTACAAAAATAACGCCCCAGACAATGGCCACGGTCAAGTCAGCAAAAAATAAAAGAAAAATAGCAGCCTTCTTTATTAAGGCTTTATTTTCCGCGTACCAATAAGCCAGGCTGATTTTCCACTCGGGCACCTCTTCGGTTATCGTCGTTTGGATTGTTTGGTTTTTGTTTGCCATATCTTTATAATAGCATATTTATTTTTCTTTGATAATATGAATTAACAAAAAACCGCGCTCCCGGCGCGGTCATTCGATATTTTTATTACATTTTATCCGGTGTTTCAATGCCCAATAAACTTAATCCGGTTTTCATCACTTGCGCCACCGCGGTGATCAATTTCAGTCGGGCCAACTGCGTCTTGCTATCTGCCGAGAGGACGGGTGTCTGCTCATAAAAAGAATGAAAACTGACGGCCAGCTCAGTCAAATACGAAGCGACGATGTTTGGTTTATATTCTTCGGCCGCGCTGGCTATTGCCTCGGGGAATTTTAAAAGAGCCTTAATCAGTTTTGTCTCGGTTGGTTTCGCCAATATTTGGCAATCCGTCAGGGCTGATTTTTTTCCTCCCCGTTTTTTATTCCCGGGATTTACTTTTTTTATTTTTTTAAAAATACTCTGTATCCGCACATAGGTGTATTGGAGATAGGGAGCTGAGCCCGATTCAAAATTGAGCATCTTGTCCCAATCAAAGACGATATCCGTCAACCGATTTTGCGACAGATCGTTAAATTTTATCGCTCCCAAGGCGATTGCTTCGGCGATTGTTTCCATTTCTTTCGGCTGGAGATTATTATTTTTTTCTTGAATGCGCGTTTTGGCTTTGGCTTTGCCTTCCTTGATTATTTCTATTAGATCCGCCACCTCGCCGTCTCTGGTGGACATTTTCTTACCGCCCCGACCGAGAATCAACCCGAACTTGACATGGACCATTGCCATCTTTTTGTTATAGCCGAGGAGCTTGCCCGCCTTGAAAAGCTGTTCAAAATGCAAAGCCTGTTGGTTGGCCACTACATAGATATTCTTGCTCGGGTGATAATGCTTCTCGCGGTATTTAATGGTCGCCAGATCCGTTGTCCCATACAGGAAAGCACCATCGGTTTTTTGGATCATCAGGGGCGGCAGGTTGTATTTGGCCAAATCAATAATTATCGCGCCCTCGCTTTTGGCCGCCACTTTTTTACCTAGAGCTTCCGCGACCACCTCGGGCAACATGGGATTATAAAAACTTTCTCCGTGCCAGGCTTCAAATTTCACCCCGAGAAGCTCATACAATCTTTTAAATTCTTCCAGGCTGACTTTATAAAACAATTGCCACAAAGCATAATTAAATTTGTCCTTGTCCTGTAGCTTTTTCAATTCCTTTCTGGCCGCTTCCTCCATTTCTGGTTTTTCCTTGGCTTCTTTGTGCCAATCAAGATAAAGACGCTCCATCTCTTCCACGCTAATATCTTTTTTGATTTTTTGACCGTAAATTTTTTTGTATTGGCAAATCAATTTGCCAAATTGCGTACCCCAATCACCCAGGTGGTTATCGCCGACTACCTTATAGCCGATGAATTTATACAGATTATAAATAGCCGCTCCGATCACCGTGGAGCGCAGATGTCCGACATGCATTTTTTTGGCGATATTGGGCGCGGAATAATCAATCACCACCGTCTTGCCCCGACCCTCATTACTGCCTCCGTATTTTTTACCTTGTTTCAATATTTTGCCCATCTCTTTTTCGGCCCGCTCTTTACTCAGATAAAAATTTAAAAACCCTGGCGCCACCGCTTCAACCTTTTCCCACATTTTGTTGCGAGCCAGTTGTTGGGCCAAGCCGCTGGCGATATCCAAAGGGCTTCTCTTTAATTTTTGGCCAAGTATCATGGCCGCATTGCTGGCGTAGTCGCCGAGCTCGCTAGTCGGGGGGTAATTGATATCAAAATCAAAGCCAAGCAGGTTGTATTGTCGGGCAACCGCTTGATTTATTTGCTTTTTTAGGGTATTTTTGATAGTCATAGTTTCCAGTTCAATTTTAATTTATTATATCGTAAAGTCTGTTATAATAAAAGTATGAGTATCGCCGAGAACAAAAAAGCCTATTTTGACTACCACATCCTGGAAACCTTCGAGGCTGGTTTGGTTTTATCTGGTCCAGAGGTTAAGTCCGCGAAAAAAGGCGAAGTCAATCTCAAGGGTGCCTATGTTATCCTTGAGGGCACCACTGCCGCTTATCTGATCAAGGCCTATATTGCGCCCTATAAACCAGCCAGTGTTTATCAAAGAAATTATGACCCGTACCAAAACCGTCAGTTACTTTTGCGCCGTAAAGAATTGAAATATCTTTTTGGTAAATCTCAAGAGCCGGGTCTGACAATTGTGCCTTTAAAATTTTTTCTCAAAGGCGGCTTGGTTAAATTAAGCCTCGGACTGGCTCGAGGCAAAAAAAAGTTTGACAAGCGCGAAAGTATTAAAAAGCGCGAGTTTGACCGGCGCAAAAAATCCCTAATTGATGCTTAATTTTGGCATTTTTATCTTATTCTCGTATTTTTGTATTCTTGTTTTTTTATTTCCCAGTGCTATAATACCCTTACCCAGAGCTCTCCCTATTTCCTTTTTCTATGTTCTACAATTTTTCCTTTTGGCCACCGACATTTTCCGATTTATTTCGGATCTGCGGTGCACCGGGCGGATTTATCTTAAGGACAAAACGATTTACTTGTTTTGTTCCTGCTAGTATTCCATTCTGCTGACCTTAACAGTCAGGAGCGTACCGGTTACCCAATAGGAACTAGACAAAGGAACTGACGCTCTGGGCTTTTGGTTGAATTTTTAATTTTTTAAATTTAAACTATTTTATTTGTCGGGCTGTAGTATACCGGTAGTACGCGTCCATGGGGTGGATGTAGACGGGGTTCAATTCCCCGCAGCCCGAATGAATTAATTCCAATTTCTTAATTTTTCCCCATGGGTATCTGTGCCAAATGCCAAAGAAAGACCCTGGTAATTTATGAGTAATTTATGAATAAAATTTTAGCGACAACAAAATTTGTGATTGAAAATTCTGACTTTGTAAAAATTAATCACGAAAAAGTGGCGGAATTTTCAAAAAATTTTAATCCTGACAAAATCAACCACTGGCTAAACGCCGCACCTTTCAATTTTTCACATTTTTCTGATGAGGATAAATTACATTTTCTCTTTGTTTTTAATGCACTAAGTTTTTCCTATTGGGGCGAGCCGAAATGGACAGTTGAACATAAAGACAAAAAACACGACGGCGCGTGGGGAATGATTCTCGCCCTTGGACGAGGAATTGAGGAAGGTGCGACACTCACAAATTTTGAATTTTGTTATAAAATTTCAAAAGAAGAATTTGCTCATATTCTGAGAGGAAACACAGAAATTCCACTTTTAGAAGAACGCTGGAAAATTTTGCGCGAAATTGGATTGAACATGACCGCCAAATTTGGCGGGAAGGCAAAGAATCTTATTGCCGAAGCAAATGGAAATTCGCAAAAACTTTTAGAACTTATTGTGCAAAATTTTCCATCCTTTTTGGACACGGCGACTTATAAAGAAAAAGAAGTTTATTTTTACAAGCGAGCGCAATTACTAGTTGCGGATATTTTCCAAATTTTCAATGGAAAAAATTTTGGGGCTTTAGAAAATACGGATCAAATCACCGCTTGCGCCGATTACAAATTACCTTTAATTCTTAGAAATTTAGGAATCTTGGAATATGCTCCCGCGCTCGCTGAAAAAATTGGCAATAAAATTGAAATTCAAAAAGATTCTGCTGAAGAAACGGAAATCAGAGCAAGCACTATTTGGGCAGTCGAGTTTATCAAAGAAGAAGTAAAAAGGCGCAGTCCGCAAATTATGTCTTTTCAAATAAATGATGATTTGTGGCTTGCGACACAAGGCGCTCATAAAATCAGAAACCCATATCACAGAACAAGGACAACCGCATATTAAAGACCACGAGACGATAATTTTATTTCTTAATTTTTCCCTATGGGCATCTGTGCCAAATGCAAAAGAAAAACAACTGGCAACTTCAGTCTCTGTTATGCGTGCATAGAAAAGGTGAAAAAAGAAAAATTTTCCCGTTTCGGCGAAAAGCATTGTCCCAAATGCGACACCAAGATTTCCAAAGACAAAAATTTGTGTTGGACTTGCTACAAAAAAGTTCATGTCTAATCTATTAATTATTTAATACGTTATGTACGACACCATCATCATCGGCGGCGGACCAGCCGGCGTCTCGGCCGGTATTTACGCGGCCAGAAAAAAAATGAAGACCTTGTTCATTACAGAAAATTTTGGCGGGCAGTCCACGGTTTCTACCGATATTGGCAACTGGATTGGCCATGTCTCCATCTCTGGTTTGCAATTGGCCAAAAGTTTGGAAGCGCACCTGAAGGCCCAAGAAGATATTGAAATCAAAGAAGGGGAGCGGGCTGAATTGGTGGTGAAGACCGATGCCGGTTTCCAAGTCAAAACCAACAAAGGTGCTTATGACACCAAGACAGTTATCGTCTGCTCTGGCGCTCGTCATCGCCAATTAAACGTCCCCGGTGAACAGGAATTCAGTAGCCGCGGCGTGGCTTATTGCTCTACTTGCGATGCTCCGCTTTTCCGCGGTCGGGCCATGGCCGTGATCGGCGGCGGCAACTCTGGTCTGGAAGCGGTGGCTGATTTGATTCCCTATGCTACCGAGATTTATCTTCTAAATTATACCGATAAAATCAAGGGCGACCAGCTGACACTCGACAAGATTCAGGCCTCTGACAAATTCAAAGGCGTTATCTACAACGCCGAAACCCTGGAAATCACCGGCGACAAAACCGTTACCGGTTTAAAATACAAAGACCGCCTGACCGGTGAAGAAAAAACCCTGGCCGTGCAAGGTGTTTTCGTGGAAATCGGGGCTGTGCCCAATTCCGAATTAGTCAAAAATTTGGTGGAGTTAAATTCTTACGGTGAAATTATTATTGATCACCGTACCGCCACGGCTTCAGCCCCGGGCATTTTTGCCGCTGGCGACGTCACCGACGAGGCCTTCAAACAAAATAACATCTCCGCCGGCGACGGGGTCAAAGCCGCTCTCTCGGCCTATCAGTATTTACAAGGTAAGTAATTTTGTAGGGGCAGGGTTTATAAAATAAAATAAGTAAAATAAGGACAGTCCTTTGAATACTGGCGCGTCAGCCGCGCCTTTTTGTTTTTCCTTGCTTTCGTCTGAGTTTGTTGTATACTTCTTAGAAAGCCAAAGACCGATAATATCAAAATACCAAAGATAAGGAGACAAAATTTTGAAAACAAAAATTAGTTTTGAAGGGTTGTTACTCGCCGCCAGCCTATTAGTATTAGTTGCTGGTGGCCTAATTTTATTGGTCATCGGTAAATAAAGAGGAGGTCTGTGTGAGGATAAACCTAGGGACCCTTTTGGGACTGGTAGCAATTGTCGCCTGTGCTATCTTGGCGGCCTACGCCACTCTCAACTGGGTCCCCTGAAAGCAAAGCCCTTGGCAGTATGCCCGGGGCTTTTTTATTTTCCTCTTATTTGTTATTATAAAAATAACTTATGCTGAAAAGACCCTTCCGATTTTTATCCATTTTTATTTTACTAGCCGCTCTTGTCGTTGGTAATTTTTTTGTTGCGGTTTCGCAAATCAATTCCGGCGCTGTGCCACCGCAAAAACTTGAAGATTATTTGGCGATTTTTTACAATCGCTACAGCTACCACTTTGACCAAAATGGTTTATTATTTCAAACACCTGATTATGAAGTGGCTGAATTTTCCCCGCCCCAAACGGCTCGGGAGATTTTGAGTTTAGCTCTCTATTATAAATATCGCGCCCTATCCGGGGAGATCGCCGCCCAGGAAAAAATTCGTGCCGCGCTTTGGTCGGCGGAAAAAGAATTAGCCGGCCGGCCATTCCTCACCCAATCATTTTCCGATGCTTTTGTTTCTTTCGCCGAAGTGCGCTTGATTGACCAACTGCCCGGTTTTTTATCAGCCGAAGAAAAAAACCAAATTTATCAAAACATTATTGATCGTTCAGCGGCCGGTATCCAGGCCGCTGATACTTCCAATCGCGCCGCCCTGTCCGCGGTTTATTGGCAAGCGGTTTGGAATAATTTATTAAGTCGTCAAATCTTGGACCAAGCTGAGTATGACTGGTTATCCGCTTTGGCTCATGCCAAGATAAAACAATTTGCCGACGCCGATATCACTCCCGACGGTTGGTATCTGGAAGGTACGCCCAAAAAATTCAACCCCCATTATCATCTGATTAGCGCCTGCTCTTTTTTGGCTTATGGCGAGCTGACTGGCCAGGCCGAATTTATTCGTCTGGCAGACAAAATGACAGCCAATTTAAGATTGGTTAGCTTTTCCAATGGCATGATTGAAGCCCGCTTGGGCGACCGGCCAGTGGGACTGGGCGCGCAATTTTATCTTGGTGCTGGGCTTTTAAACTATCGTTTTGGTTATGCTGACTGGAGCGTTTATCTGAATTATGCCTCGGGCAACCGTTTCTTTTCTGACAAAAAATATCCCGACCGGCTGGAATATCACGCTACGATTTCCGGCTCCGCGCCCCGCTACCATGATGATATTTCTTTTTCCAATCTGGCTGAGCTATTTCTCGCCTTACCCGCTTTTCAGGATTTAACCCTAGATACTTCCGCCAAAAGTTTGTCTCTGAGCGATTTACCTCTTTCCACCACTTATCAGGTAGTCAATCAGGGTACGGCTCTTACTTTTAATAATTTGGTCTTGCGCCAGACCAAAGACGGCGGCTATACTACCTGGCAGTATCTCTTGCCCAAAAATTATAATCCCAATCGTGATCTCTCCGATAGTGATTTGGATGGCCTAGACAACCATGAAGAATCCCTGCGTTCCACTGACCCCAATCTCGCCGACACTGACCTCGATGGTTATAGCGACCTGGCCGAAGTTCAAAATGGCTATGACCCGCTGACTGCGCTGAATGAAAAAATCGCCAAGCCGGAATTTATCTATAGCAAAACCCGTCTGCAAGCTCTGGAAATCGAGCAAAGAGAGGCCCAAATCCTCAAGCTAGAGTTGACAAAGCGTCTCGGCAGTGCTAGAGTTAGCAGAGCTCAAAAAAGCTGGGGCGCCCTGGTCAATGCCTATATCTACGGGCGCTACACTGTGGCAGAAATTGCCGATACGATTCTGCACGGTCCCCGCGCTGTGCATCCGACTATCCCAGCCAGCGTCTGGCGGGGAACAACAAATTATAAAAAATATTTAAATAGTCTAAAATAGAAACCGAATTACAACTCAGGAGGTTATAAACATGAAAAAAACCAGTAAGGTTAAATGCGACCTTTGCGGAAAAGAACATGAGGTGTACGAAGGTAACTTCTACCCGTGTCCTAAAAATAGCCTGGCCTCAACCAATTACATTGTTATGGTTGGCGGGCAGGTAAATCAAACCAACGATTTCCGTTCCTACTCGGCCTTGACCGCAAAGGCCACTAGGTCACCCACCTCGCCCGCTACCGCCAGCGCGAGAAGATGTTTTTCTCCGCTGGCGTTTTTATTTGGCCAAACCAATTGGATAAAACCAACCAGCAGATTAAAGCGCCAAACACAAGGTTCAATCGGGACGGTTGGACCTGCCAAGTATTTGACAAAAAGTAGGTAAGTGTTATGTTGAATAGAAAATTTAAAAAATACAAAATCAAGGGCAAAATATAATAAACAGGAGGGCAGAAAGATGGAACAGCCATTAATTTTTAAACCCAGTAATAACACTGATGTTAGGGCAATAATATACACGCCCAGGCTAGTTGACCTCATCAAAGCCTCGCCATTTTTTAAAATTGACTTTGCTGATTTCCAGGAAGAGCAACTCAACGCCGAGGCTCTCAGCGCATTGTTTTTTCTGTACGGGCAAACATTTTCTTTGGATAAGAAGTTGGTGTTTGCCAATGTTGTTGGTGATAAGATAAGGGATCAGGTGCTTGGTGTTTTTATAGAGTTTTTATCGCCGCCTCAATTTAAATCGTCAAAAGTTTCAAACCAATAAACCAAAGGAGGCCCACATGGGCGCCAGAATAGAAATCAAGTATTGCGGGGAATTTGCTACTATATTCCTCGTAGGGACGATGGGAGGGCAAAGGCCAGGAGATGACGCCCTCATCTACCTTTTTGAGGATGGAATAAAGACCCTCATCTCCGGCGACCACGTCAGAGTCGTGGCTGATCTGCAAAAAGTCTCCTGGATGAACAGCACCGGCCTGGGCGCGCTCATGGGCGCCATGACTTTGCTACGCAACAAAGGAGGTGATCTCAAGCTGGCAAAAATCCCGGACAATGTGGAAAACTTGTTCGCCATCACAAAGCTAAACACCATTTTCGACACTTTCGGCACTGTCGAAGATGCCATCGCGGCGTTCTCCAAATAAACGCCCGCCCGCCCAAAATAGTCCTGACCGATTGGATTTTATCCCGTCGGTCAGTTTTTTATTTGACAAAAGATTGGCAAAAGAATAATTTTAAAGCAAATAAAAAAAGTAGGTCATTTTTTTAAAAAGGAGTGTCAGCCATGCAGATAGAATTATCAAGGTGCATCGGTGACTTTGGCATTTTTACCTTATCCGGCAATTTGACTCACGACGCCTCAGCTCAAATTGTTAGGTGCTTCGAGCAGGAGAGCTTCCAAAACGGCGTTTTGTGCTTGCATCAAGTACAGCGCCTGAATGAGGCCGGCTTGTGCGGGTTAGCCGCGGTTATTATTCACTTTAATCTTTTAGGGGGACAGATCTTCTTAGCTATAGAAGAGGGCCAACCGCTGAAAGATATTTTGACCAAATCAGGCCTTTCTCGCCTAACCCGTGTTTTTGAAGAGCCGACGAGTAACATCAAAAAAGTCGCACAATCTTTCGAATTATAACCAATTTCTTAATCAAAACCGCCGGTCAGGTGTTAAAATCATGATCGGCAATATTTTTTTTAAATAATTCTAAAGGCGACATTTCGGAATGTCGCCTTCAAACCAAAAGCATATTCTTAATTCATAAATCATAAATCATTATTCTTCCTAAACATTCCCCCTATGTACCCACTTGAGCCCGGCTTCGTGCCCGATCTGCTCCGCTGTTAGAATTTTCTCTCGGCTGGTAGCTGGCAGGTCAGTCATCTGGTGCGTCGGATAAAAAGCGCTCACATGCCATGGCGTGTCCGCCCCTAATTCTTTCACGATAAAATTCGCGATCTCCTGCAGTTCGCGTTGGGAATCATTTTTGGTCGGGATAATCAAAGTGGTCACTTCTAGGTGTATGCCTAGTTTTTTTATTTTTTTCAAATTATCCAAAACCGGTTGCAAATGCGCTCCGCAGATTTCCGCGTAGAATTTTTCCGAATATGCTTTCAGATCCACGTTGGCCGCGTTGAGATACGGCGCGATCAATTCCAGAGCCTGATCTGACATAAAGCCGTTGGTCACCCAAATATTTTTTAGGCCGTTTTTGTGCGCCAGCTTCATGGTATCTAGCGCGTATTCGAGAAAAATCGTCGGCTCATTGTAAGTGTAGGAGATAGACGGCAGGCGATTGAGAAGAGCCATAGCCACGATCTGTTCCGGCGAGATCGCCTCAATTCTTCGTCTCTGATATTCTTTCATTTGTTCGTCATCCTCGGATAGCTGGCTGATAAAAAAATTCTGGCAGTGTTGACAGTGGAAATTACAGCCGAGTGTCCCCAATGACAAGGTAAAAGTGCCGGGTAAAAAATGATAAAGCGGCTTTTTCTCAATCGGGTCAATAGCGAGCCCGGTCGACTGGCCATAATTTAAAACCATGAGCCTGCCGTTTTTATTTTTCCTCATCCGACACTGGCCCTTCTCACCTGGTTTCAAAGTACAAAAATGACAGCAGGTTTGGCACTGGACCGTCTTGTTTTTGAGCGGCTGATAGAGGAGAGATTCCATATAATAATTTCTAAATCCAAAATCCAAAGGCCAAACAAAATCCAAAGCCCTAAATCCAAATTATTAAAAAATTAGAACTTTGGATTTTGAACTTTATTCGGATTTGGAAATTAGGATTTTGAAATTTTAAAAGCCACCATCACTGGTAGCTTTTGTGTCGGTTATCTATTTGGCGTTCTTCTTGAGCGTTCTGATACAGCGAGTGCAGACTTTCTTTCTCTCCCCGTCAATCGTTTTGACTTGTAAATTGATCAACTTGCGCGTTAGGGTTTTATTTTGGGCGTGTGAACGTTGAACAAATTTTGTCGGGCCACGGCCACAGATATCACAGACTCTAGACATAGAATTGATATAAAAGTTGCTTAATTATTAAAACTATAATAACATAAATACATTATAAGTCAAGGCCGCCTAAGGCGGAAACTCCAAATCTCAAATTCAAAATCAAAAATAAATTACAAATTCCAAATCAAAAGTTAATTAAATTGAAGTATTATAATTTGGAGTTTATTCGGAAACCTGTCCGTCCGGCAGGCGGGTTGGAAACTGGGATTTGGAAATTAAAAAATATATGGATTTTACTAAACTCATTTTCTTTTTCCTGATCATTATCCCCTCAGCCATCATTCACGAATATGCTCATGGCGCCATGGCTGACCGTCTCGGAGACCCGACCGCCAAACACGCCGGCCGGCTTTCTTTGAATCCCTTGGCCCACATTGATTTGTACGGGACTATTCTCATGCCATTGTTTTTGCTCTTGGCCACGGGCGGTTCTTTTATGTTCGCTTATGCCAAGCCTGTACCCTACAATCCTTACAATCTAAAAAATAAAAAATGGGGCCCGGCTCTTGTGGGCATTTCCGGCCCAGCCGCCAACCTTATCACGGCTGTATTTTTCGGTTCGCTGTATAAATTTTTACCTGTGGGTAATTTTTCTGACCTGATCGCCATTATCTCTTTTGCCAATATCATTCTTTTGGTTTTCAATCTGGTGCCCATTCCGCCGCTGGATGGCTCCAAGGTTTTGTTCGCTCTTTTTCCCGATTCCTGGAATAATGTCAAAATATTTCTCGAGCGCTATGGCATTATTATCTTTTTGATTTTTGTCTTTTATTTTTCTTGGGTTATCACGCCCGTCACCAGCTGGCTGTTTCGCTTGATTGTGGGGTAAGACAGTATAGATTAAAGTGACGCATGGATTTCCCCATTCTCTTTGAGTTCAAATCTCCCGATGGGAAATTGAACGGGTCATAGCCTTGCGGTATCAGGCACTGGCAGGCTGGCGGGAAATTAGCAGTAATTTCATCATCGCAAAAAAATTGTTAGTGCCGCTGTCCCACCACCCCGCCCCGACAGCGCGAGCTTGTCGGGGCACCCCTCTTCGCCGAGGAGGGGAAAGAGCGCTGACTCTGCATCTATTGATTTGATATTTGAGATTTATTTGGAAATTGGAAATTATGATTTGGAAATTTACATTATATTTTTATGTCCAAAATCACCACCCAATCCGATCAGGAAACCCAAAAACTAGCCGAGCGCTTTGCCGCCGGACTAAAAGGCCCGGCAGTCTTGGGTTTAGTTGGCGAACTCGGCTCGGGCAAAACGCAGTTTACCAAAGGCCTGGCCCGAGCCCTGAAAATAAAAAATCGGATCACCAGTCCGACCTTTGTCTTATTAAAACCCTACCCAATTACCCATCCCCAAAAGGGCATCAAAAACTTAATTCACATTGATTGCTACCGCTTGTCTCATCCCGAAGAATTACTAGCGCTTGGTTGGCAGGAATTATTAATCAGCAAAGAAAATCTTATCGTGGTTGAGTGGGCCGACAAGATCAAAAACATTATGCCCAAAGATACCCTTTGGATTGATTTAAAACAGGGCAGGGGAGAAACAGAAAGAATAATTCAGATAAAATCCAAAATCCTAATGTCAAACAAAATCCAAAACCCAAAGCTCAAATTATCTGATTAGAATTTTTGGCTTTGAGCTTTATTTGGATTTGGAAATTAGGATTTAGAAATTTCCGCCTCTGGCGGCTAGCCTCGGGCTATTGCCAATCCCCAAACTGTTTTTATTCCCTTTTGCTTCAAGCTTTTGGCGCACTCATCCATGGTCGCCCCAGTCGTCAAAACATCATCCACCAAAATTACGATTTTTTCCACTGGCTGTTCTGCCGTGAGCATATTCACTCCAAAAGCGCCGATAATATTTTGCTCCCGTTCTTCTTTTTTAAGTTTGGCCTGCGGCTTGGTATAGCGTACACGCGCCACAAAATCTCTGTTTATTTCCCAGTGAAAATATTCACCCACTTTTTCCGTCAGCAGTTCCGCTTGATTGAACCCCCGCCAGCGATATCTTTTTTTATGGAGCGGTACCGGCACCAAAATTATTTTCTGCCCCTGCCAGAGCGCCAGCTGTTCTGGCCTTTTTATTTTTTGAATCAAAATTTTTGACAACGGTTCGGCTAGTCCCTGTACAAAATTATATTTATATTTATGAATCGCTTCTTGCAGTATTTTGTCTTCCCATTCAGCCGCCACGATCATGCCGTCCAAAGCTGTTTTCTCTTGACAAATACCATGAGTTTGACCGAGCACGGTCGTCTCCTTGCACACGAAGCACTGATCAACTTTTTTATAATTTATTTTTGCCAAACAAGTTTGGCATAACCATTCGTCCTCTTGCCCGCAACTGAGACACTCGAGCGGAAAAAGAAGATCTAAAAAACGCGCTTTTATTTTTAAGAACGCGTTTTTGAGAGTTGTATTTTTCATATTAGATTAGGCCAAGGCAATCAATATCGCTCCGATGGCCATCATCGCCGCGCCGATTCCTATCTTTAAGCTAATTTTTTCCCCCAAGATTAAAGCCGCTAGAAATATAGCAAAAATTACGCTTAACCGATCGAGCGGCGCTACCTGGGAAACCTTGCCCAACCGCAGGGCTACAAAGTAAAACAACCATGACAGAGCGCCAGCTATTCCTGATAAAATAATATAGTAGAGCGCTTTTTTATTGGCGATAATATCATCTATCTGGCCGATCTTCCCTTGGGCCAGAATAATAATCAAAAGGAATATTGCCATCACAATCGCACGCATCGTAGTTGCGGTCGTGGTATCAATACCATGCAAACCCATCTTGCCAAATATCGCTACCAAAGCCGCGAACACCGCGGCCAAAAGTCCGAAGACGATCCACATAATTTTTTAAATTATTTAATATTGCCGTTCCTCGCTTGGCGGTGCCGGCTCGTACCTGTTTTCGGGGACAGTTCTGACAATCTGATTTTATTATTGACTAGCCCGACTTTAATTACCGAATTTTTATTAAAGCCGTCGGTCATAATTTTGTCGGCTAACAAATCCTCGATTTCATTTCTGATAATCTCTCTGACTCGTCTAGCGCCATCACCCGCTTTTAGACACTCCCTGGCCAATTTTTCTACCGCTCTTTTATCCCAGTCGAGCTTTAAATTTTGGCTAACCAACTTTTGGTTTATCATGGCCAAATCCAATTCAACGATTTTTTCAATATCTTTTTCTCCTAGGTTATTAAAGATCACCAGCTTGTCCACCCGGTTCAGAAATTCCGGTTTCAGATATTCCTCCAAAGCTTCCTGATAGTTTTCCTGCTCGCTATTTTTATCGCCCGCGCCAAAACCCAGCTGTTTTTTGCTGCCGCGTTTCTGGCCGCCGAGATTGGTGGTCATAATTATTATTGTATTCCGAAAATTTATCACCCGGCCTCGGCCGTCGGTCAGTTGCCCCTCATCCAAAATAGACAGCCACAAATTAAAAATATCCGGATGCGCTTTTTCCAATTCATCGAGGAGGATTACCGAATAAGGATTGCGCCGTACTTTTTCCGTCAAAATTCCTCCCTCATCATAGCCCACATAACCGGCTGGCGCGCCAATTATTTTTGAGGCATTAAATTTTTCTCCATACTCCGACATATCCAGTCGGATCAGTCCATTGCCCTTGGGGTTGAGCGCTTCAGCTAGGACTTGGGCCGCATAGGTTTTGCCCACGCCAGAGGGCCCGGCGAAGATAAAAGATCCCAATGGTCGACGCTCACCCGAGAGCCCAGCCGCGGAGCGTTTGATAACCTTGGCAATTTCTTCGACCGCTATTCCTTGGCCGATTATCTTTTCGGTCATAAGTTTTTCCAACTCTTTTAAGTTGGCGAGCATCTTTGGCCGATCCGGAATATTAATTTTTGTTATTTCGGCAACCAGCGCGCGAATATCTTCCGCCCCAATTTCTTCATTCGATTTGGGCTTGACGCTGTTTTCGATGCTTTCTCTCTCTAGTTTGTATATTTGGTTGATAATCTCAATTTCTTTTTCCTTGATGGTCAAGGCCGCTCGGTAATTTTCTTCTTTTAGTAAACTGATTTTTTCGTGATTCAAAATTTCTAATTCTTTTTTTAATTGGCTGAGTCTGTTTTTTTTGCCGTCGCTTGGGCGATTGACATTTTTTTTGCTCGCCGCCTCATCAATCAGGTCCAGCGCCTTATCCGGTAAGAATTGATCTACTATGTATCGGGCGCTCAAATGGACTGCCTCTTCAATCGCCTCATCGCTGATCTTTATTGCGTGGTGTTTTTCGTAAATAGATTTGACACCCTTGATAATGGTGACCGCCTCTGGCGCGCTCGGCTCATTTATAATCACTTTTTGTAATCTTCTGGTCAAGGCGCTATCAGTTTCAATGTGTTTTTTATAATCCTCAAAGGTTGTCGCTCCGATACAACGGATTTCACCCCTGGCCAAGGCCGGCTTCAAAATATTGGCCGCATCCATTGTCCCGGCCGCTGAACCAGCTCCGACAATGTTGTGTATTTCATCAATAAACAAAATTATTTCCGGGTTCATTTTTGCCTCTTCCACGATCTGCTTCAAACGCCCCTCAAACTCTCCCCGATAGCTCGTCCCGGCGACCATCAGAGCCATGTCGAGAGCGTATATTTTTTTATCTGTCAAAATATCCGGCACGGCACCCTGGGTTATTTTCTTGGCCAAGCCCTCTACGATGGCTGTTTTGCCCACACCCGGTTCGCCCAAAAGGATGGGATTATTCTTATTGCGCCGGGCCAAAATTTGGATCACTCTATTGATTTCTGTTTCTCGGCCGATGACCGGGTTAATATTCTTTTGGATATTTTGCGCAGTCAATTCAGTGCCAAAGAAATCCAGCAATGATTCCTTTTGTCTTTTGCGCCCCGCCTTCCTCTCTTGTTCTATTTTTTGCTTGAGAATTCCGACCGCCTCCGTCATCTCTTCGAATTTCGCGGTGGAACTCAAAGCCAACTCCAAATTATTAAGCAGCCCCTTTGTTTCTATTTTGTGTTTTTCCAGAATAATTTGAATCTCTCTGGCTTTAGAGTTGATTAGGCTATAAAGCAGGTGCTCTGTGCCAATATAATTATGTCCGTATTCTGCCGCTATGGCCGCCGAATTCACTATTACTTTCTGAGTCATCGGTGCCAATGCTATCTCCTTTTTGGCTTGCAGTATTTTTTCCCAGGCATCTGACCGCTCATTGTCTCCCAAATCAGTTTCTAGTTCAGCTTTGACCCCGGCTTTGGTCAGAGCTTCAGCGCCGAGTGACCCCTTCTCTGCCATGAGACTCCAAAATATTTCTTCTAACCCAATTTCTTTTTTCTTGTTTGCCAAAGAAAAGCCGTAAGCCCGAACCATGGTTTTTTTATAATGATTAGTAAATTTTTTTAAGATTGTTTCTAGCATAAATAATTATTTTCTGTGTTCTTATTCTAGCACGTCCCGGGACTTTTTTCAACAATTTAAATTATAAAAAAACCGCCGGTTTTGGAAATCAGACGGTCAAACAGCGGAGATTGTTTCCGAACTCCAGAGGCAACAAATTTGTCCAACGTGTATCCTTGACTTTTTCATTGTAATATGGTAAGATACAAATATAAAACAATCGTCTTAATAGGGGACGATTTTTAATTTAATCAAGTAAATTTAATAACTAAGACAAAATCTATGTTGTCTACTCTCAATAGCAAAAAAGCACTCCTCGTCTTTGTTGCTTTTTTGTTTGCTTTCGGCAATCTTTTGCCTGCTCTGGCCATTACCTCTGGGGAATCAACTCTTCCTCGCATCTCTTACTGGCCAGGCAAGGTCAACCAACACACCGAAAATGGTGTTTGGAAAACCGATCCTGATGGCGTTTCTGGATCTACCACTTCTTGGACTGCCGACAATATATTAACTTACTGCAAAAAATGGTATCCCAACACTGCCAGTGTTGTCTCTGATGGTACCATCTCTACCATAGACTGGAAAGCGGCTGGCAATACCGGCAGTTATAGTTCCATTAGGCCAGTTTATCGATGTGTGCAACCAGTTAGCGCCCCCGATCTTACCTTTTCCGGTTTTGGCACCAACGGTCCAGACGCCAACAACAATAACACTGTTCTTTTGGTCCCCTCAATTAAAAATATAGGTACCGCCCCTTTCGCTGGCAATCTCACGGTCAGCGTGGATATTAGTAAAAACAATGTTTTAATTACCAATGAATCTTTCGTACGCAATATTGGTTTGGATATAAATATGGGTAATTTTACTACCTATCGCACCCAGTATAGTTTTGTTGACTCAGGCACTTATACCATCAAATTAACCTTGCAAAATGTCTCTGGCGAGACTAACACCAGCAACAATACTACCAGCGCTGAGGTGACAGTAGCCGGAACTGCCAACTACGCTGGCAAGCTAATTAAAGGAGATTCTGATTCCAACCTTTTTTATCTTGGTACTGATAATAAAAAATATGTCATCCCAAGCCTGACTGGTTATGATGCTTATAAAAATGCGGTATTAGATAGTTGGGGATTAGTTGCCGAAAACGCAATAATTATATCCCAATCGCAACTATCTAGTTACCCCATCGGGGGCAACATGACGATTAAAGCCAATACCTATAAACTCAAACTGGAAAATAGAGCCGAGATTTATAATGTTGAATATGATAATTATATAAAACAAGTTGATAGTGTGGCCAATCATCCTGCCGGCTGGAATGATTTTATTATCGTTCCGGATCCTTTTTTTGTAAATTATAAAATTGTTGAAACGACAACCAAACCAGACTTAGTCCCCTATAAACTTGAGATTAAAAATCTTACTCACCCCAGTAATGACCAGTGGTTAATGTATGATAGTTTGGAAATTACTATTGGCTTTAAAAACACTGGTACTACTAATTCTGCTCCATTCCTTTACACTTTGTATGAAGGCAATAGTACAAGTGGACACAGAGGAGAATGGCAAGGTTTGGGGGCCGGTGAAAGTAGTGAATATAAATTTATTTCTGCTTATGATAAAAATAGTACTACCGCGCAATCCCTGGTTTATAATCTAATGGTTGATAGCGATAATAATGTTGTTGAGTCCGATGAAAACAATAATACTTTAACCAAAACAATTACCGTGACTGGAACAGCCTACTATTGGTCTCTTGGCGGCTGGTCCGCCTGTGTTAATGGCAGTCAAACGAGAACGGTTATCTGCAGAGATAATTATTACTTTGATGCTGTCGCTGATATATATTGCGCTAGCGAAAAACCAGTCAGCACACAAAGCTGTGGTAGCTCAAAACCAGATTTGATCATTACCAATATAGAAATATCTGGTACGCCCAAAGCTGGAGATCGCTATCTTGGTGGAGTTGTTACTATTAAAAACCAAGGCAATATTAAGGCTGAATTCAGAACCGAAAATTTTATCAATGGCGCCCTAAAGCCTTATGAGTTATTAAACGTCACATTAAACGATACTATGCACACCATTGTGGCAGTATCAGGCATAGGTGCCTTGATCAGCGGAGATACAAGTCAGGTCAGTATAATAAACCCCGGGGAGTCAAAGAAATATATATTTAGTACCCTGCAAGATTATGGTATCTTCACTAGGAGCGACTTTCTGGGAACTTCCGGATATAAATCACTTTATTTCACCGTTGATCCAGGGAATGAAGTTGCTGAGTCAAATGAAACTAATAATAGTCTGACCAAAACAGTTTACATAGGGAGTGTCACTACTGCTAATCCTGATTTAATGTTTACCAGCTCAGAAATTACTGTGGATAAAGCTTTGATTTTACCGGGCGACACTGTGACTTTTGCTGTTGACGCGAAAAATAACAGCACAATCGCTATCCCCGCGGGTGCGTATCTTAAATGGTATTTAGCAGGCAATGAATATTCAAATTGTAATAGTAGATTACCAGCTCTTAGCGCTGGTTGGACTTCGGGCATGGCCTGTACCATGAGTAACTTCGAGAATATTACCGGTGACATGCGTACCACCATCGAGACCTACCGTGCCGAGGCCCGCTTCCTGCGTGCCCTCAGCTATTATCAT
>DAOOPA010000003.1:0-40672 GCA_035388025.1 bacterium | reverse complement strand
ACTTGCTTGCCATATTATCAGCATAAATGTTTATGCTGTTCTAGACAAGCTCCAATTATAATATATAAGCCGTAAGGACAGCCCTTTGGAAACCCCAAAGGGCTGTTCTTGTTTTTTGGGCGGTAAAATGATAAGATAATCTTGTTATTTTGTTTTAAAATTATTGATTATTTTTCCTTTCTATGTCTTTATTGACAGCAATTTTTGGCGATCCAAATCAAAAATATATAAAAGATTTAAAGCCCAAAGTAGAGCAAATTCGCGTTTTTGAGTCTAAGTTTGAGGTCATGAGTGATAATGGACTAAAACAAATGGCTGATTTGTGGCGGCAAGAATTGGCTCAGGGCAAAACCCTGGATGATTTACTGCCGGAAGTTTTTGCCGCAGTAAGAGAGGCGGCCAAGCGGCGCATGGGTTCTGGCCATTTTGACGTGCAGATGATCGGCGCTTATGCTTTACATGAGGGAAAGATTGCGGAAATGAAAACTGGCGAGGGAAAAACTTCTTACGCCGTATCTCCGGCGGCGGCTCTGAACGCTTTTCTCGGCCGGGGCGTGCACGTGGTGACGGTGAATGATTATTTGTCAAAAAGAGATACTGGCTGGATCGGCGGAGTGTATGATGCTTTGGGTTTGACGGTGGGGGCGATTGTCCACGAAGAAGCTTTTATTTACGATTTTGAATTTGAGAGCGCGGAAACCGATGATTCACGTCTGAAGCACCTGAGGCCGTGTACTAGGAAAGAGGCTTATAATTGTGATATTACTTATGGCACCAATAATGAGTTTGGTTTTGATTATCTGCGAGATAATATGGCCCCGGAAAGCGAGGTCAAGGTGCAAAGGGGGTTTAATTTCGCCATTATTGATGAGGTTGATTCTATTTTAATTGACGAAGCTAGGACGCCTTTGATTATTTCGGCGCCGGCAGAGGAAGCGACCGACAAATATCGTAAATTTGCCAGCTTGATCCCACAGTTGAAAGAGGGGGAGGATTATAATATTGATGAAAAAATGCGTTCGGCCAGTTTGACTGAAGAAGGTATAAAAAAGATGGAGCAGTGGCTGGGAGTGGAAAATATTTATACTGACAAAGGCATCAGCGAGGTGCACCACATTGAGCAAGCGCTCAAGGCGCATACTTTATTCAAACGTGATCGTGATTACGTGGTTAAAGACGGGGAGATCATTATTGTGGATGAGTTCACTGGACGGATGATGTATGGTCGGCGATACTCTGAAGGGTTGCACCAGGCGATTGAGGCTAAGGAAGGTGTGGAAATAAAAAAGGAATCGGTGACTATGGCCACGGTGACTTTTCAGAATTATTTTCGGATGTACGAGAAATTGGCAGGGATGACCGGTACGGCGGTCACGGAAGCGGAAGAATTTTCTAAGATTTATAATTTGGATGTTATAGTCATACCGACGAATAAGCCTATAACTAGATTTGACCGCCAGGATTTAATTTATAAAAACGAAGAGGCAAAATTCAGAGCAGTAATTAAAGATATCAAAGAAAGAAATGCCCAGGGTCAGCCAGTGCTACTCGGTACGATTTCTATTCATAAAAATGAAATTTTGTCGCATTATTTGGAGCAAGAAGGCATCCCGCACAATATTTTGAATGCCAAAAACCATGAACGCGAAGCGCAGATTATTGCTGAGGCGGGGAAAAAAGGAGCAGTGACTCTGGCTACCAATATGGCCGGGCGCGGTGTGGATATTGTGTTGGGCGGCGCGGGCGGCACTCAAGAAGAAAAAGAAGAAGTCAAAAAGTTGGGCGGTTTGTACGTGATTGGGACAGAACGGCACGAATCAAGGCGGATTGATAATCAGCTGCGTGGGCGTAGTGGCCGGCAAGGCGATCCGGGCGAGTCGCGCTTTTACGTGTCTTTGGAAGATGATTTGATGAGAATTTTTGGCTCTAACCGGTTGCAGTCATTACTGGGAGCGTTGGATGATGACACACCAATTGAGCATAAAATGATCAGTAAATCTTTGGAAGCGGCGCAAAAGAAAGTAGAAGGACACAACTTTGATATTCGTAAACATTTGTTGGAATATGATGATGTGATCAATAAGCATCGCGAGGCGATTTATCGGAGACGGGACGGGATATTGGCAATTTATGAAGCATTAAAAAACGGAAACGCAAAAACATTTAATCATAAAAATACGGAAGAGCAAGCAGAAAAGGCTACTCATAATTCTTTGCGGGGGATGATTATGGAGATGGTGGAAGCGGAAATAGAGCAGGTGATCGCTTTTCATACTATGTCGGAAGATGAGCATGAGTGGAACGTGGAAGAGATTTACGAGGTGGCGGACACGATCGTGCCAATGCCATTGAATGTGCGGTTGAAAATGGATGATATTCAGAAAACTGCTGGTGACGAAAAGGCAGATGTGAGAGCTAGGGATACGCTAATCAATTATTTGATCGGCCTGGCTCATAAAGCTTATGATGAGTTGGAAGAAAAAATAAATAAGCTGGAAAACGGTGAAACAGATGCGCCTTTGATGCTCAAGGTGGAAAAAATGATTTTGCTCCGGGCGATTGATATGTTGTGGGTGGAGCACATTGACGCGATAGATCATCTCAGAACCGGCATCGGACTCCAGGGCTATGGCCAGAAAGATCCTTTGGTGGAATACAAGCGCGAGGCCTACCAGATGTTTATTATGCTTCAAAATAATATTCAAAAGCAAGTGGCGTATTCAATTTATAAGGTGGGGTTGGCGCCGGTGGAACAAAGTCAAAATTCAAAAGGCAAAATTCAAAATTTAAAGTTTCAGGGGGCACCGAAGAGCCAAGAAGAAATTGAGAAATTGAGAAATAGAGAAATTGAAGGCAATGAAGGCCAAAACGTGAGCACGACTCGGCCGGCGAAAATTGCCGGGTTATCGGGGAGTGAATTGAAAAGTGCGCCGGTGGAGAAAAAAGAGAAAGTGGGCCGTAATGACCCGTGTCCGTGCGGCAGCGGGAAGAAGTATAAGAAGTGTTGCGGGGCGTGAGTAAATTTACAATTTTCAATTTCTAATTTTCAATAAATTTTCAATGACTTAATTTTTAAGTTTTTATGGATATTAGGGAACAAACAGGCAAAGATTGGTATTTTGTGGCGATGAAAGTATTTATGATGGATAAAAACAGGCGGCTTTTGATTTTGAAAGACAAATTTAATTGTTGGGATTTGCCGGGTGGCCGATTGAAATATGATGAATTTGATAAATCCCTAGAAAAAGTGGTGGCGAGAAAGATGAAGGAAGAATTGGGTGTCAAAGTAAAATATAAATTAGGCCAGCCTGTGGTTTTTATGCGGCATGAGCGCATGGAAAATTTGGCTGATGGCGAACAGGAGAAAGTTAGGATTTTCGCGGTTGGTTTTAAAGCTAATTATTTGAGCGGGGAAATCATGCCAGGTAAAAATCACGACGAATATAAATTTGTGGAATTGAAAGGCTTTAAGCCGGAGAAATATTTTAAGGGTGGGTGGCTGAAGGGGGTGAAGCAGTACATGAAAATATTAAAACATGAAAGCGTAAAAGAGTTAGAACAAGATTTAAGATTTATGATTTAAGATTTATTTTAAAATTTGAATTTTAAAATTTAAAATTGTTAACCTATGGGCTTATTAGATTTATTTTCTTTGACTCCACATACCAGGCAGGTGACTTTTAAAGATGATAAGATGAAATTGACACGACAGGATATTGTGGATTTAGTCTGGGGCATAGATAGTTTGCAGGCACCGCAGAAGGAAATGATCAAGGCTGAATTGGAGAAAAATTTGGACGACGGCGGAGTGTCAGAGCTGGAATATAAAAATATAGTGCGACGCTTGGCGGAGAAAAGAGTAGAGTTGGGGTTGAGTGAGGTGGATGTAAAAAATCTTAGAAGAGTATTGGGATGATAGTGAGTATCCAAATCCAAAATCCCAATGTCAAACAAAACCCAAAATCGAAAATCCAAAAGATAGTTTGTTAGAGCTTTGGATTTTGAGCTTGATTGGAAATTGGGATTTAGGATTTAAAAATTAATTAAGTTTAAATAATTTATGTACAAAATCCTTTTTATCGGTCCGCAAGGATCAGGCAAGGGTACACAAGCTCAGTTGGTGGCGGAGAAATTTAATCTGCCTATTTTTTCTACGGGTAATATTTTGCGCCAGCGAGTGCGGAGCGGAGACGAATTGGGGCGAGAGATAAAGAGTTTGATTGACGCCGGTTATCTAGTGCCGGACGAGATGGTCAATAAAATCGTGGTGGATAAAATTCAGACTGACGGCGGGAATGGTTATATTTTGGATGGTTATCCCAGAAATTTGGCGCAGGCGGAATTTTGGGCGAGTCAAGATGAATTGACGCACGTTTTGGAAATTGATTTATCAGATGAAGAAGCGATTAAGCGGATCAGTGGCAGAAGAACTTGTCCGAAGTGCCAGACGGTTTATCATATTGAATATAATCCGCCCAAAGATGAAGGTTTGTGTGATAATGATGGGGAGAGATTAGTCGTACGCGATGATGAGACCGAGGAGGCTCTGAAGAAAAGATTGACGACTTATCACGAGCAAACCGAACCGGTTATTGATTTTTATAAAGAGAAAGGGATTCATCATAAAATAGACGGGCAGCCGGCGATACCGGAGGTGTTTGAAGAAGTGAAAAATAAACTTGAATAATGAATTGTGAATTAAGAATTATGGGGGGTGATTTAAGATTTAGGATTTAAGATTTATGAAAAGACAAAAGATTGTAGTTGCTCAGAATTTATGTTTGTCAGAACAGCAACGTGAACGTTTGCGTAAATTAGGGCAGGCAGTTTTTTATGATGATTTCCCTGACACGGTAGAAGAATGGTTGAAAAGATGTCAGGATGCCGACATAATTTTATGTGGTAAGTTTGGTGCCAAGCAGGCCATTTATAATTTAGAGAATAAATTTTTCTCCTTTCCTTTTGTTGGTTATGGCTGGATGGATATCCAAAAATGTAAAGAAAAAAATATTAATGTTGCTATATCACCGGGTTGTAATAAAAATGCTGTGGCTGAGTGGTTGATAGGTTTTATGATTAATCTACTGCGGCAGCAATGCTTGTTTATAAACATAGAAAGGAAAAAGGCAACTTATACAGGAGGGGGACTGGCGACGGTTGGCTTGAAGAATAAAAAAGTGACAATATTAGGTAAGGGAAATGTTGGTATGAAGGTTGGGCAGATATGTGACGCACTTGATATGGAAGTGGAATATTTTTTAAGGGGGGATGATTTATTTGAGAAGACAAAAGAGGCAGACGTTGTTTTTAATTGCTTGTCACATAATCCTAGTACGGATAAATTGTTGGACAAAAAGTTTTTTGATAATTTAAAGAGGGGAGCATATTTTATTAGCGCAACTTCTGATGATGTTTTTGATAGTGATGCTATGTTGGAGAGTATAAATTATGGACATCTAGCTGGTGCAGGTATTGACGCAGGAAGTATACAGGTGGGTGATTATGATAATCCTTACTATCAAAAATTATTAGGGAATAATAAAGTTTTAGTAACTCCTCATGTTGCCTATAATACTGATGTTACTAATTTAGTATGTAATGATATGATGATAGATAATGTGGAGGCCTGGGTGAAGGGAGAGCCAATAAATTTAGTGACCGAGTAAATTATGACCACGATAAAAAAAATAGAAGAGATAAAAATAATTGCTGAGGGCGGACATAGGCTGGCCAAAATTTTGAAATTGGTTATTAAACGTGTGCAACCGGGAATAAACGCCTGGCAGTTGGATCAATACGCCGAGGAATTGATTATTAAAGCGGGTGGTCACCCGGCATTTAAGGGTCATGCGGGTTTCCCGGGTACTTTGTGCGTGTCGCCCAATGAAGTGGTGGTGCATGGTATCCCTAGAGAAAAAATGGTTTTGCGAGAAGGAGATATTGTCGGGATTGATATTGGGATGCGTTATCCGGCCCAGGGTGGTTTATACACAGATATGGCTAGGACGGTGGGCGTAGGCCAGATTTCCAAAGAAGCCGAACGATTAATTAAAGTGACAGAAGAATCTTTTTTCCAAGGGATAAAAACAGTCAGGGTTGGTTCGCGGCTGGGAGATTTGGGCGCGGCGGTGCAGGCTCACGCGGAGAAAAATGGTTACGCGGTAATTCGTAGTTTGTGCGGGCATGGCGTGGGCTACGCGGTGCATGAGGATCCGCGAGTAATGAATTTTGGCCAGAAAGGAACCGGGGAGATTTTGAAAGAAGGGATGGTCTTGGCGGTGGAGCCGATGATTGCGGCCGGACATTATGATCTGGAAACTTTGGATGATGGCTGGACAGCGGTGACGAGAGACCGGTCACTCTCGGCGCATTATGAAAATACGATTGTAGTGACTAGTAATGGATGTAAGATTTTGACCAAATAAAAAGAGGTAGGTTGGTAGGTATGTAGGGTCGTAGGAATAATTAAGTAACTAGTAATTAGTAATTATTAAATTAGGAATTATTTATAAATTAGTAGATAATTATGGAGAAGATGGGCGCAAGAATTTTGGGAATTGATTATGGCACGAAAAATATTGGGCTGGCGATTTCTGATTTTGGGCAGAAGCAGGCTTTTGTTTATGATACATTAAAAATGTCAGGCAAGGCTTGGGAAGAACTCATGGAGATTTGCGAGAAGGAAAAGATTGATAAAATCGTGGTTGGTTTACCAATATCTCTCAATGGTGAGTATACACAAAAAACGGAAGAGGTGGTTTATTTTGCAGAGGAATTGGAAAATCAAACCAAGCTTTTGGTGGAAACACAGGATGAGCGTCTATCCAGCGTTGAGGCGGACAAGACTGGTAGCGGTCATGGACGCGACGAGGAGTCGGCGAGGATTATTTTGCAGAGTTATTTGGATAGGAAAAATGCGGAATAATGAATAATGAATTATGAATTAAAAATATTTTATGTCGACAGGAATTTTGATTATAATTTTGGTTTTAGTGGTGGTTGGATTTGGGCTGATTATTTTTTTGATGCCAAAAAAAGAAGGAAGTAAAGAGAATAAGGAAGATTTACTCAAGATGAAAGACGAGGTAGGGGAGATGATGAGAAAAGAAATCGGCCAGATTCGCGAGGAGATGAAAGGCAATTTGGAAAAAAATATTGATTTTATCCAAAAACAGTCGTTTAATACTTCGAGAATTGTTCAGGATGTTACTAGCAAATTGGAAAAATTGGAAGCGACTAATAAACAAGTGGTGAGTTTTACGGATCAACTTCAAAACCTGGAAAAGGTGTTGACCAATTCCAAAAATCGCGGTTCACTCGGCGAGGCAAGCCTGGAATTGATCCTCGGCAACATTTTGCCGCCGCAGAGCTACGAGATGCAGTATAAATTTAAAAATGGCGAGGCAGTGGATGCGGTGGTAAAAATCAAAGATAGACTTTTGCCAGTGGACGCCAAATTTTCCCTGGAGAATTATCGGCGGATTTTGAATGAACCAAGCGAGGAGAGGAAAAAGGCATTAGAAAAAGAGTTTAAAAATGATTTAAAGAAGAGAATCGACGAGACGGCTAAATACATCCGGCCGACGGAAGACACGTTGGATTTTGCTTTTATGTTTATCCCAGCGGAGGGGATTTATTATGATTTATTAATCAACGAAGTGGGTGCGGTCAAAGTGGATACCGGCGGACTCATTGATTACGCTTTTAAGGAAAAGAAAGTGATCATTGTCTCGCCGACGACCTTTGCCGCTTATTTGCAAACAGTCTTACAGGGTTTGCGCGCTTTGCAGATTGAAGAATCGGCCAAGGAAATTCGCAAGCGAGTAGAGGAGTTGGGTCGGCATTACGCCAGCTTTGACGAATATATGAAAAAGTTGGGTAATAGTCTTGGTACAACGGTTAATAATTATAATACGGCTTATAAAGAGTTGAATAAGATAGATAAGGACGTGGTCAAAATTACCGAAGGAGAAAAGAAGATAGAGCCACTGGCTTTGGATAAGCCTAGCGCGGGACGAGATGAGTAGCTAGATTTGACAATAAAAGCGATTTGTTGTTTAATGATGGTAATTTAAGATACCATATTTAATTTTTTTCAAAAAAGACCCTTGACCAGTTGAATAAAACGGTTTAGAATAAAGTTGAAAATTGTGGAAAAATAAGCTTGAAAGTCAGCTTTCCCGCAAGGAGGCTATTTATTTTTTAAAAGAAAAAGACAATGAGCGATGATGGAACCCAAGATAAAATAAGCGAAACAAATAAAAAAGAAAAAATAGATATTCATAAACAGAAGATAGACGGTATGGCTTTGGTGGCCAATTTGATAGCTATTATGACCATGCCGATTATAATTTTTACATTGGCGGGTAAATATTTTGATAACTTATTCCATAAGAGATTTTTATTTATTCTCCTGGGCGGGGCCCTGGGCATCGGGCTGGGCATGCACTTTGTTTACAAGAGGGCAGAGGTAATCAGAGATGATCTTTATGGAAAAAAATAATTTTTATTATTTATGCATTTGAGTCTGGCGGCTGAGCCGGTTTTCCATTGGGGAAATTTTCCGGTGACTAATTCGATTATCAATACGTGGATAGCCATGGCGCTAATTGTTTTTTTTGTTTTCATTTTGAGGACAAGAAAGATAGCCCTGGTGCCGAAGGGCGCTCAAAATTTTGGAGAGTATTTGATAGAGTTTTTACTGGGTTTTATCGACAGCGTGACACATAATCGCAGGAAATCAGAGAAGTTTTTGCCGATCGTGGCTACTATTTTTATTTTTGTTTTGATCTTGAATTGGATGGGGCAGTTGCCGGGTACTGGATCAATCGGTTTGTGGGAAATGAAAGAAGGCTCTAAAATTTTAGTGCCTTTTTTGAGGCCAGGAACGAGTGATTTGAACACTACCTTGGCCTTGGCGGTCTTTGCGGTGATCAGTACGCATATTTTTGGCATCATTACTATTGGTTTTTTTAAACACGTCAATAAATTTTTTAATTTTGCTGGATTAGTCAAAGCCTTTAAGACGCTTAATCCGGTAAAAATTTTTACTGGGATTGTTAATTTTTTTATCGGTTTGATTGAAGTATTTTCAGAAATAGCCAAAACGGTTTCTTTGTCTCTGCGGTTGTTCGGAAATATTTTTGCCGGCGAGGTGCTCTTGACGGTGATGGCCTCGCTCATGGCCTATATTGTGCCGATCCCTTTTATGTTTTTGGAATTATTGGTTGGGGTGGTTCAGGCGACAATTTTTGCCATGCTGACTTTGGTTTTTATGGAAGTGGCGACCCACGGAGCGCATTAATTTTTTTATTATTAATTGACCTATTAGGACTCTAAACTTTTTATACTAGACGTAGCGGCTCATTCGTCAGGGCTAGTCTTAATAGAAAAAGGTCAAAATATGGATGCAGAAGTAGTGAAAATAGTGGCCAAAGCGGCCACTATGGCCTTGGGAGGAATTTTCCCAGCTTTGGCTATCGGCAAGATAGTTTCCAAAGCGATGGAGGCCATAGGCCGCAACCCAGAAGCCGGCGATAAATTATTTGTCCCGATGCTACTCGGCGCGGCTTTCTCCGAAGCGATCGCCATTTACGCTTTGGTGGTCGTCTTCACTCTCTAATTTTAGAGAGTGCCGTCTTCTTAAAGAAGAAGACGGCAGACAAGAGACTGATTAAAGGCAAAAGTAAAAAGCCAAAATGATTTAGATTAATTAGTTTCTTGTTTGCAAATAAATATTATTTATATATGATGATTCATTTAATTAATATCGCGCAAGCGGCTGAAGAAGCCAGTCACGAAGCCACTGGCCAATCGTTAACTCAAGTGCTTGGAATTGATTGGAAGTTATTTGTAGCCCAGCTGATTAATTTTGGTTTGGTGCTTTTTGTTTTGTGGAAGTGGGCTTACAGGCCATTGATAAAAATTTTAAATGAACGTAGCCAGAAGATGGAAAAAGGGTTAAAAGAGGCTAAAGAAATTGAAGAACGATTGATGACAACCAAGGAACAGCAAGAGGAGCTTTTGGTAGAAGCTAGAAAGGAAGCCGGTATTATTTTGGAAAAAGCGGAAAAAGAAGCCGGAGAGAATAAAAATAAAATGATACAGGAAGCAGAAGATAGAATCAATAAACAGTTGGAGACGGCCAGGCAGAGGCTGGCCGAGGACAAGGAAAAAATTGCTAAAGAAATAAAGACGGAAGTGGCAGAATTGGTCAGTCAGGCGTTGCAAAAAATTATTCCCGAGCAATTGGAAGAAAAGGTTGATAAAAAAATTATTAAGAGGATATTAAATCAAAATGAAGATTAAATTACGGGAGTACGCGCAGTTGCTTTATGCGTTATTAATGGAAGAAAAAAATAAAAGCAGGAAAGTCGATCAGCTCCTGTATGGTTTTTTGTGCTTGGTGAACAGCCAAGGAGATCTGGGCAAGATGGAGAATATTATCAACTCTTTCGAGGCTTATTATCAAGAGAAAGAAGAGGTGTTGGCGGCAAAAGTGGTGAGTGCGAGGCGACTCGATGAGGAGATGCTTAAAATAATAAGAAAATATTTACAACAAACGAAGCCAGAGATTAGGAATTGGGAAGTGAAAGAAATAATTGATCCGGCAGTTTTGGGCGGGGTGAAGATTATGACCGAAGATAAATTTTTGGACGGTACGATTCAAAAGCAAATTATCAATTTAAAAAATAGTTTAATTCAGTAAATTATAGTTTTATGAAAATAAACAAAGAAGAAATTTTAAAGGAATTGCGCCAACAGCTGGCTGATTTTAGGATCGAGACCCAAGAGGAGCAAGTGGGAAGAGTGATAGAGGTGGGTGACGGTATAGTTCGCCTGACCGGACTGAACCAAGTAAAGATGTCAGAAATGATTGAGTTTAGGAAGGACAATCAAGAAGCAGTCTTGGGAGTGGCTTTGAATCTTAATGAGGGGGCAATCGGAGCTATGGTTTTGGGTGAAGCCAATGCGATTAAAGAGGGCGATTTGGCTTACGCGACGGGTAAAATTTTGGAAGTACCGGTGGGAGACAAGATGATTGGCAGAGTAGTCAATCCTCTAGGCCAGCCGGTAGACGGCAAGGGGGCGATAAAGAGCGACACTTTTTACCCAGTAGAAAAAATTGCTCCGGGGGTGATCACTAGAAAGTCAGTAAATAAGCCGATACAGACCGGATTGAAAGCTATAGATGCCTTGATACCAATTGGCCGCGGTCAAAGAGAATTGATTATCGGTGATCGGCAGACAGGCAAAACCGCCATTGCCATTGACGCAATTATCAATCAACAGGACAAAGGAGTTATTTGTATTTATGTGGCGATTGGCCAGAAAGAGTCCAAGGTGGCCAAAATTGTGGCTGAGCTCAAGAGTCGTGGGGCAATGGATAATACTATCGTGGTCGTAGCCGGTGCTTCAGATCCAGCCTCATTATCATATATAGCACCATATGCCGGTTGCGCTATGGGTGAATATTTCATGGATAAAGGTAAGGATGTTTTGGTTGTTTATGACGATTTATCCAAACATGCTTGGGCATACCGCGAGATTTCATTATTGCTTCGCCGGCCGCCGGGTCGTGAGGCTTACCCGGGTGATATTTTTTATTTGCATTCTAGGTTATTGGAACGTTCGGCCAAACTGAATGACGATTTTGGCGGTGGCTCATTGACGGCTTTGCCGATTATTGAAACCCAAGCCGGTGATGTGTCAGCTTATATTCCGACCAATGTAATTTCTATTACCGATGGCCAGATCTATTTGGAATCCGATTTATTTTATCAGGGTGTCAGACCGGCCTTGAATATTGGTTTGTCCGTGTCACGCGTTGGCTCGGCGGCGCAGATTAAAGCAATGAAACAAGTAGCTGGCAAATTGCGCATTGATTTAGCGCAATTTAGGGAACTGGAAGCTTTTGCTCAATTTAGTTCAGATTTGGATGTGGAGACCAAGAAAAGACTGGAACTGGGCAAGCGGTTATCAGAAATATTAAAACAGGGGCAATATGAACCAATGCCAGTAGCAGATCAGGTAGCGGTTTTGTACGCGGCGGTCAATGGCTTGATCAATGAAATACCGGTAGAAAAAATCAAAGAATGGGAAGCGGGTTTTATTAAGTATTGCAATAATAATTATAAAAAAGAAATGTCTGGGTTAACAGAGGCCGAAGGCCTAACAGATAAGATAAAGGAAGCATTAAATAAAGCAGTGGCGGAATTTAATAAGACTTTCCAGAAATAATTTAAGTTTATATGGCTCAAGCGTCACGTGAAATCAAAAGAAGAATAAAATCGATTAAAAGCACCGGTAAAATCACTAAGGCGATGGAGATGGTTTCGGCTGTCAAAATGCGTAAGGCTGTGGATCATATGCTTGCTAGCCGCAGTTATGCCAATTTGGCTTGGGAGATTGTGAGCGACCTGTCAAAGAGAACGAACAGGGCGCATCATGACTTGTTGAAAGAGAGGCCAGTAAAAAAAATAGCGGTGGTTTTGATAGCTTCAAATCGTGGCTTGTGCGGGTCTTTTAATGCTCAAATAGTGACCAGCGCGTATAGGTATGCCCGAGAGCAGTCCCTTGGGGAGATGCCCAAGATAGAATTCATACTGTTGGGTAAAAAATCAAAGGATATTGTTTGGAAATATAAACAGGAAGCAGTGGCAGAGTTTGATAAGCCTGACGTAACCCTCAAAGTAGAAGAGATTTACGCTTTGTCAAAGATGGTGATTGATGGTTATCGAGAAGGGAAATATGATAGAGTAATTTTGGCTTATACCGATTATGTTTCATCATTAAAGCAGATGCCAAGGATTAAACAACTTTTACCCATAGCCAAAGAGAAAGACACGTCTTTAGGGGCGGTTGGTGAAGTTAAGGGCAAAAAAAATGAACGGCCTGAGGATTTGCGAGAATATCTATTTGAGCCAAACGCTGAGAGTGTTTTGGAAAAAACATTGCCGAGGTTAATAGAAACTCAGATTTATCAGGCTGTTTTGGAATCTGATGCCTCTGAACATTCAGCTAGGATGGTGGCAATGAAAAATGCGACTGAAGCGGCACATGATTTGATTAGCGATTTGACATTGGCTTATAATCAGGCAAGGCAGGCTGGCATCACCCAAGAGATCGCCGAAATCTCTGGCACCAAAGCCGCTATGAGCAGCGCAGATTAATCTTTTTAGATAAATAATTTAATAAATAGATAACTTATAAAATATGAGCAAAGAGCTAAAAACAGAAAAAAAGATTCATACGGGCGTGGTGGCTCAGGTCATCGGTCCGGTGGTGGATATTAGATTTGAGGACGGGATTTTGCCGGAAATTTATCATGCCTTGACGGTGGAGATGGGCAAGCAGAAATTGTTTTTGGAGGTACAGCAACATGTGGGAAATAATATGGTGCGTTGCGTGGCCATGGGTTCGACGGATGGTTTGGCCAGAGGGATGTCAGTAGCGAATACCGGCGAACAAATTTTAGTGCCAGTAGGCAAGGAAACTTTGGGTAGAATGTTTAATTTGCTTGGAGAAACAATTGATGGCGTCAAAGACAAAGTGGTAACCAAAGAAAAATATCCGATTCATCGACCAGCACCAAAATTTACCGAGCAATCAACGAAGACGGAAATTTTTGAAACCGGCATCAAGGTTATTGATTTGATTGCACCGTTTGTCAAAGGCGGAAAAGTGGGTTTGTTCGGCGGTGCTGGCGTGGGCAAGACGGTCGTAATCCAAGAACTAATTCGTAATATTGCCCAGGAACATGGCGGTCGTTCAGTTTTTGCCGGAGTGGGGGAGAGATCGCGCGAGGGAAACGATCTATATTATGAGATGAAGGGCTCGGGTGTTTTGGATAAGACAACCTTGGTTTTTGGGCAAATGAATGAACCGCCTGGTTGTCGCGCCAGAGTCGCTTTGAGCGCTTTAACGATGGCAGAGTATTTTCGCGACGCCGAGTCGCAAGATGTGCTTTTGTTTATTGATAATATTTTTCGTTTTACCCAAGCTGGTTCTGAAGTCTCAGCCTTGCTCGGTCGGATTCCTTCAGCCGTGGGTTATCAGCCGACTTTGGCCACAGAAATGGGAGAATTACAGGAGAGAATTACCTCTACAGACAAGGGCTCAATCACTTCGGTTCAGGCGATTTACGTGCCGGCTGACGACCTGACTGACCCGGCGCCGGCGACGGCTTTTTCTCACCTGGATTCCAGGGTGGTTTTGACCAGATCTTTGGCGGAGCTCGGTCTTTATCCGGCAGTCGATCCCTTAGACTCTACTTCTACTATTTTGGATCCGAAGATTGTCGGTGAGGAACATTATCAGGTGGCACGCGATGTCCAGAAAGTACTGCAACGCTACAAAGATTTACAAGATATCATTGCTATTTTGGGCATGGAAGAGCTGTCTGATACTGATAAGTTGACGGTGGCCAGAGCCAGAAAAATTCAAAGATTTTTGTCCCAACCTTTCTTTGTGGGGGAAACATTTACCGGCGTACCAGGGAAATATGTGCCGCTCAAAGAAACAATCCGTGGATTCAGAGAGATTTTAGAGGGCAAACATGATGATAAGCCAGAACAGGCATTTTTTATGAAGGGAAGTATTGATGAGGTAAAGTAAACACCGAACTAATACAGAACTTGACCGAGCTAACACTGAAAACATTTTTATGAGTGATAATAAAAAAATACATTTCGAAATCACCACGCCGGAGCGAATAGTTTATAGTGACGACGTGGAGAGTGTCAGTTTGCCGACCAAGATGGGACAGATTACAATTTTGTCTAATCACATTCCCTTGGTATCTTCCATAGAATCAGGGGAGGTTATTATTAGAAAAGATGGAAAGGAAAATTATTTGGCAATAGCTGGCGGTTTAGTAGAAGTCAAAGGTGATAATCGGGTGGTGATTTTGGCTGATACCGCAGAACATTTTGAGGAGATTGATGAAGCTAGGGCGGAAGAGGCCATGAAGCGGGTAGAAGACTTATTGAAAGAAAAGAGAGAAGACGCTGAAGATTACGCGGCGGTAGCGGCCAAACTGCAGAGAGAATTGGCTAGGCTCCGGGTGGCGAGAAAGCACAGAAGCCAGAGGGGGTCTGTTTTGGATAGCTAAATAATTTAATTTTTAGATAAACGGTTAAATGAACTTAACCGTTTTTTCTTTTTGGTAAAAAAGTGCTAAAATAAAGGTGTGGAAAAGATATTGGGCAATGAGGTGCCGAGTAAATTTTAGATTATGAAAAATGAGTGAAAAAAAATTAGGCAGAAATAACCCAAGGCTGTTTGAAGAGAATTTGCAACAGGAACTTGAAAAGTTATCCTGGGAGTTTTTGTTGAGAGAAAAAGAAGAAAAGGAAAAGGCGGTTTTGGCCCAGGCGACG
This sequence comes from bacterium, assembly GCA_035388025.1. Lineage (GTDB taxonomy): Bacteria > Patescibacteriota > Patescibacteriia > UBA2196 > GWA2-42-15 > JAAZMX01. The sequence continues at coordinate 25,292 of DAOOPA010000003.1, read as the reverse complement.
GGAAACAAAGAGGAGAAGAAAGAAGACGATGTCGGCGATTATTATAGCAATTATCAGCCAGAGGGGACAAGCCAAAATTTTGATTTTTGGCACCAAAATGATGAAACAGACATAAATGATTACCGGCGTGATTCCGGCATTATTTTTAATGAAGAGAAGTTGCAAGCGCAAAGAATAATGGAATGGACCAAGGCTCCGAGGCTCCGAGAATCAAAGTGGATTTTATTTTGGCGGACAGCGGGCAGGGTATTGGTTTGGCCTTGTAAGATTATTTTAAATGGCGCTGTCGGCATGACGACGGCAGTGGGCAAGACAGTTATTGGATTTGTTGATTTGATTTATCAAATTATAAAATTAATATTTGTTTTGATCCAAGGAATAGGTAAGGCTCTCTGCGCTATTTTTGTTTATTTTTTTGGTGATTTAAGTTGGTTGTTGGCAAGAGGGGATAAACCGGAGCCGGTGGCGGCAGTGAGCGAGGAAATTTTAATTAAGCCAAAGGATAGCGGTAAATATTTATTTTTGCGGCCAGTTTTGAGTTTCGCATTAGTATCTTTGTTTTTAATTTTACCGTTGCAGGGGTATTTATTTTATCAAAAAGCAGAACAGGTTAAGGGCGAGGTGCTGGGTGCTTCGGAGTCCGGAGTGGGCCATTTAATAAACGCAGGAGTGGCCGGTAAAGATTTTGATTTGGATGAGGTAAATAAGGAATTTCTTTTGGCCGGGCAAGAATTTGCCAGTGCTCAGTTGAAATTTAAGGAGTTGGGGGTGGCGGCCAATGGCGCCGCTACTTTGGTACCCGATGTAAAGGCCGGTAAACAGCTTTTGGAGTTGGCGGCGAAATCAGCAGAGATCGGCAGGATTTTGGTGGAGACCGGAAAAACACTTTGTAGCATAATCGGGCAGGTTGATTATCAGCAAATAGAGACAGTGGCAGAGGACGGTCTGACAAGCGAAGAAAACAAAGAGGAGACACCAATTGATTGGCAACAATTGAATGGTGATTTGGAATTAGCCATTGATAAGTCCAAGGAGGTGGCCGAAATTTTACAGGAAGTTGATTTGGAGAATACAAAATTAATTGATTATAAGACGCAAATTGAAGGAGTGAAAAACCAGATGCCGACGATAATTGGCTGGTTGGAGAACTATCACGACCTGGTTCAGGTGGCAACAGAGATGCTTGGTATAAATGAACCGCGAAGGTGGTTGCTGGTTTTTCAAAACAATACAGAGATGCGGCCGACCGGCGGGTTTATGGGTTCTTATGCGGTGGTAGATATAAAACAGGGGAAAATAAAAAAACTGGAAGTGCCCGGCGGCGGATTTTATGATTTAAAGGGTTCGCTAGCGGTAATGGTCGATGCGCCTTATCCGTTCCATGTTTTTTCTCCAATTTGGCAACCATGGAATGCCAATTGGTTCCCAGACTGGCCGGCTTCGGCCGAAAAAATAATGTGGTTTTATGATAAATCAGGGGGTCCAAGCGTAGATGGCGTGATTAGTTTCACCCCTGATGTCTTGACGAATTTATTGAAATTAACTGGGCCAATCGTCATGCCAGAGTATGGAGTAACAGTAGACAGTGATAATTTTACACGCACGGCCCAGATAGAAGTAGAGTTCAATTATGACAAGGAAGAAAATAAACCAAAAAAATTTATTGGCGATTTATTACCCAAGGTCATAGAGAAAACAATGGTTTTGGCCGGTGAGAATAAGATGCGCGCCTGGGAACAAATATTCACTTCTTTGGAGCAAGAGGCGATTTTGGTTTATCTCAAAAAGGCGGATCATCAGGAGGTAATAGATAAATTAGGTTGGGCTGGCAGGATGAAACAATACGATGGTGATTTTTTGTCGGTTGTTCATACTAATATCGCCGGTGGAAAAACCGATAAAGTGATAACTAATAAAATTGAGCATCAAGCGGAAATTTTATCAGATGGCCAGATTGTCGATACGGTTGTATTGGTTAAAGAGCACAAGGGAGCGCCAGATGATGTTTTTGAAGGTCAAACCAATATTGACTATGTGCGTTTTTATGTACCTCAAGGGAGTCAACTTTTGTCGGCTGTCGGCTTTGACGATTTGCCAGCCGGTCGTCAGTTTTTGACGGCAACAAGCGGCGTGGAGGCGGATCTGGATTTGGCTAGATGGGAAAAAAATATTCATTTTGATCAGGAGACCGGCGTGAGGATAGTAGAAGAATTCGGCAAAACGTCTTTTGGTAATTGGTTGGTAGTGGCGCCCGGACAAACCAAAAAGATAACATTAAAGTATTTATTGCCTTGGAGACTGACCGCCCAAAAGAGCGGCGAGGCGGCAGGGGGAGATGACAATATTTGGACCCTATTAAAAAAATATTTTAAAAAACAGGAAGCGGTTGATAATACGGCCAAAGGTGATTTTATTTATGGTTTATTCGTCCAAAAACAGGCAGGGAGTGCGAGCGATGAATATCATGGAACGCTGAAACTCAGCGAGCGATGGTTTATAGAAAAATATTTGCCGCAAGAGGGGATAAGCGGCGGAGATAATTCTTTGGGTATAGAGTGGAGTTTGGAAACGGATAAATATTATGGGTTGGCAATAAAAGAAAAGTAGTTTTTATGTTTAAGAAGATAGACGAGCGGTTAGATGCCTGGAATTTAGAAATACAAAGAATAAAAGATAGGTGGTTGGAGCGACCTTTGTTTTATTTGCATCATTGGGGGTTGACTGGAGATATGCTAAGTACAGCCAAGGTCATGTTGGCAATAACGGCTTTGGGACTGGTTGATTATTCACTGCGGGGGGCGATGATAATTTTTATTTTGAGTTATCTTTTTGATGTTTTTGATGGTTCACTGGCCAGATATGGGCACCAAAATTCGGATCGAGGCAAATTTATTGATGTTTTAACGGATCAGGCGGTTTATGCTTTGGTGATTTTAGCAATGATTCGGATTGATTTTTTGGAGGTAAAGGCTTTGGCTTATAATTTGTTGGCAGTGCCAGTCGTTTATTTATTGGTTATCATCCAGAGAAATGAGGATCAGACGAGTGACTGGCTGATTAAACCAGTAGCTAAATTAAATTATTATAAATCGCCATTGTACGCGGCGGCGATAGGTTTGGCTTTGGGCTGGTTTAGTATCGGTTTTGTTAATGGAGTTCTGTATCTAAGCAATTTGGCGGTCAGTTTACATATTATTTATGCTTACACGGTGATTGTTAATAAAAATAAAAGGAGAAAAAAGATAAGCTAAAATAAGATAAGATTTGAATTGATTTTAGTTATTTATAGATATTAAAAACGGTTTAGCCGTTTTTTATTTTGGCCAATGTTAGTAAAATTTTTTATAAAGAAGTATATTTTTTGGTATTCTTTTATTGACAAGTATTTAAATATATGTTATAATATTTTGAATTGACAATAATAAAACAAGACAAGGAATAGAATTAAGTAATTTGGAGGTTTAAATATTAATTGTTGGTTACAATTTGGTTTCGACTGGATTTAACCATTCGATTAATATTTGTAGTAATAGGGCTTTTGGCTTATATTACACCTTTTTATACCATGCTTTTGATTCATGGTTAATAATCCGTCTAAAGACGGTTCTTAACCTCCAAATTATTTAATTTTAATCTTTTGAAAGATTGACCCTAAGTTTGAAAACTCAGGGTTTTTTGGTGCTTGATAATTTGTCTGGTCGGCGTTATAATGAGTAGGGTTTAAAATTTTAGATTTTAACCCAAAAGGCTGCCGATTAAAAAACGGGCCCAGGAATCAATATCCGACATATATCGGATTAAATTAAAGAATTTCTGAGCCCTGGAAAATATCGGCAGCCTTTTGGGTTGGTTTATATATAATTTAAGACCGGTTGCCAATAAAGCGATTTGACATAATCTAGCGGGGTGATATATTTATATTAGCACTCACACTTGACGAGTGCTAAGAAGGGCGATATAATATATTTAAGCAGATAATTTTTATGAACGAACGCCAGGAAGAATTATTCAAAAATATTATACATGAATATGTTGAGTCAGCAAAGGCGGTTGGTTCTGACTTTTTGGCCGGAAAATATGATTTGGGAATATCCTCGGCTACAATCAGAAATGATATGGCAGAGCTCGAAGGGGCCGGTTTAATTTATCAACCCCACACATCAGCTGGCCGAGTACCGACAGAGAAAGGATTTAATTATTTTGTTAAAAATTATTTATCTGGTGCCGGGAAAATCAGCGAAAAAGAAAAAAATTTTATCAAGAAAGCCCAACAAGCTGGAATAAAGATGCCAGAAAGTACCGGATCAAAAAATGTAGTAAAGGCTTTGGCGGAGTTGTCGGAAACAGCAGTGGTTTATTGTTTGGGAAGGAGCAATACTTATTATACTGGCCTATCTAACCTTTTGACCCAACCTGAATTTTTTGATTTTAATTTGATTCAAAATATTGCCGGCGTGGTGGACAATATTGATGAAGTGGTTGATAGGATTTTTGATCAAATAAAAGAAACAGAGATTAGAATAGGTAAGGAAAATAAATTTTCACCAATGTGCGCCAGTATTTTTACAAAAAAAGACGGCCAAGTATTGGGTTTGATTGGTCCAATGCGCATGAATTATGAAAGAAACCTGGGTTTGATAAATTTTACTAAAGAATTATTAAGTTAAAAAATATGATGACTAAAAAAGACGATAGCCAGTTGGAGACTCGGCAGGATGGGGAGTTGGCGACAGATGATAAGGCGGTTGGCGAATGCGAAAAAAAATGCGCTGAGTATTTGGCGGGATGGCAAAGGGCACAGGCTGATTACGTAAATTTACAAAAGACAACAGAAAGAGAAAAAACAGAATGGTTGAAGTTTGCTAATCAGGAGTTGTTGGTTCAATTGTTGCCGATTTATGATCATCTGAAGCTGGCGATGAAACATGTGCCAGAGGCCCAAAAAAAGGAGAGTTGGGTGGTGGGCATAGAAAACATAAAAAATCAATGGGGTAAATTTTTGGCTGACAATGGAGTGGAAGAAATAAGAACCATGGGTGAAGATTTTAACCCCAAAGAACATGAGGCGGTGGCGGCGGAGGAAAAACATCAGGGAAAGATAAAAGAGGAATTGCGGGGCGGTTATAAGTTGAATGGCAAGGTTTTGTATCCGGCGCGCGTGAGCGTTGAATAAATAAATTTGATTATTATTAATTTGCTCGGCTGATCAGAGCGTCACGGGCAAAAATAGGAGTAAATATGTCAATCATAAAATGGACGCCAATGCTAGATCCATTTAATGAGATGGAGCGTTGGCTCGATTGGCCGACTGGTAATCTGGCCAGTTTCTCCCCAGCGGTTGACGTTTGGGAAGATGAAAATAGTGTTTATGTGGAAACACCTTTGCCAGGTGTCAACCCGGAGCAGGTAAATATTTCAATTGAAAACGATGTACTGACCATTGAGGGCTCAAGCGAGAAAAAGACGGAGGTCGAGGAGAAAAATTATTATCGTAAAGAGGTGCGCTGTGGATCTTTTCATCGGGCCGTGGCCTTGCCATCGAGCGTGAAAAGCGAAGATGCTAAGGCGGAATACGAGAAAGGGATATTGAAAATTACGGTGCCGAAAGAGGAAAGAGTCAAGCCGAAGAAAGTGAAAGTGGAAGTAAAGAAATAAATAAGCGAGATAAGCAGTAAATAAGCCAAGTAAATTAAGAATAAGTAGTTTTTTCGCGAATTCCCCGTTTATTGACGATAAACGGGGAGGGGCGAGAAAATTATTGAACAAGTTCCAAGTTTCAAGAAACAATTTCCAAATAAATCCCAAATCCCAAAATTCAAATAATAAAATATTTTTAGAACTTGAGGCTTGGTGGTTGTTTGGTATTTGTATCTTGTATCTTGGAAATTAATAACCAAATTATTATTATTAATTAAAATTAATTGTAACAATATGTCAAAAATACTGGGTATTGATCTCGGGACAACCAATTCTTGCATGGCGATCATGGAAGGCGGTAGCCCAAAAATTCTTGAAAATAAGGAAGGTAATCGCACAACACCGTCAATTGTAGCGATTAATAAAACCGGAGAAAGATTGGTCGGTCTTTTGGCTAAGCGTCAAGCGGTGACTAATCCGACCAATACATTGTTTTCGATTAAACGTTTGATCGGTCGCCGGTTTGAAGATGAAGAGGTGCAGAGAGATTTGAAATCAGTGCCTTTTAAAATTAAACAGGCTGGGGTGGGTGTCAAGGTGGAAATGGCTGGAAGCGACTATACACCGCAGGAAATGTCAGCGATGGTTTTAGCTAAGTTAAAAGCTGATGCCGAAGAAAAGATGGGTGAAAAAATCACTGAAGCGGTGATCACTGTGCCAGCTTATTTTGATGACGCGCAAAGACAGGCCACCAAAGAAGCTGGCGAGATTGCTGGCTTGACCGTGAAAAGAATCATTAATGAACCGACTGCAGCGGCTTTGGCCTATGGTTTTGATAAAAAGAAAGGCCAGCAAATCGCGGTATATGATTTGGGCGGTGGGACGTTTGATATTTCTGTTTTGGATATCTCGGCTGATACGGTGGAAGTAAAATCAACTAATGGTGATACATATTTGGGCGGTGATGATTTTGACCAGCGGATCATGGGTTGGATTTTGGAAGAATTCAAAAAGCAAGAAGGCATTGACTTGTCTAAAGACCCGATGGCCTTGCAACGTGTCAAAGAATCAGCAGAGAAAGCTAAGATAGAATTATCAACGGCGCAAGAGACGGAGATCAACCAACCGTTTATCACTTCAGGGTCGGATGGCCCGAAGCATATGCTGATCAAAATCAGCCGAGCAAAATTGGAAGAACTAGTCGGCGATTTGGTGGAAAAAACCTTGGAACCAACCAAAAAAGCCTTGGCTGATGCCGGTTTGAAACCGGGCGATATTGAAGAGGTGGTTTTGGTTGGCGGAATGACCAGAATGCCTTTGGTGCAACAAGTGGTAGAGAAATTTTTTGGCAAAAAGCCGAATATGAGCGTGAATCCTGATGAGGTAGTAGCGGCGGGTGCGGCAGTTCAAGCCGGAGTATTACAAGGCGATGTTAAGGACGTGTTACTTTTGGATGTGACACCATTGACTTTGGGCATTGAGACTTTGGGCGGAGTGGCTACTCCTTTGATTGAGAGAAACACCACCATCCCGACTTCTAAGTCGCAAGTTTTTTCAACAGCGGCCGATAATCAACCGTCAGTAGAGATTCATGTTTTGCAGGGCGAGCGGCCGATGGCTTTGGACAATAAAACTCTGGGCCGGTTTATTTTGGATGGCATCCCGCCGGCGCCAAGAGGCATTCCGCAGGTGGAAGTAACTTTTGATATTGATGCTAATGGTATTCTGAATGTCAAAGCCAAAGATCGGGCGACTGGTAAGGAACAGCATATTACCATTACTGCTTCAACCGGATTATCCAAGGATGAAGTGGAAAGAATGAAAAAAGAAGCGGAAGCACACGCTGAAGATGATAAAAAGAAAAAAGAGCAGATTGAGACCAAAAATATGGCTGAAACATTGAGCTATACAACGGAGAAAGCCTTGAAAGACGCGGGTGACAAGGTCGACGTGGAAACCAAGAAGAACGTGGAAGAGAAATTGGAAGCTTTAAAAAAAGTAAAAGATGGTGATGATATGGAAGCGATTAAAAAAGCGACCGAGGAATTGTCTGTAGCCGCGCAAAAAATCGGGGAAGCCATGTACAAAGCTCAAAATACAGATAACAAGGAGCAAGAAAGCACTACAGGACAAACGACTGGGGAACAACCGGTTGGTGAGGAGAAGAAAGCGGAAGAAGCGGATTTTGAAGAGGTGAAGAAGTAAGGTAGGTAGGGTTGTAAGAAAGTAGGATTTAAGATTTAAGAATTAAGATGTCGGAGTTTCCCATTGGGAGACTCAGACGGAGTGTGAAATTAAGAAAAAAAGACCAGCACTTTTGGCAAAGTGCTGGGTAGCAACAGAATTTAGTCGTTTGCTTTTTCAGCTAGGAAATCAGCCCACCGTTCTGCCGCATGCAGATGCTCAATGGCTAGTTTTTTCATGGGTTCATTGGCACATGCGGCGCAGAAGGCCGCTTCCCCGACGATTATTCTGGCGATTGATTCCGCCGTTCTATACATTTTTTGGGCCGATTTTTTGGGCAGTTCTTTGGCAACTGCCGCTAAATTTTGGGCCGTATAGTGCTCCGTGATCTCTTCTCTTGTCATTTGGTCCTCCGTCTTTGAGTAAGTACATAAAGGATTTTTATTTGATCTCATTCTCTCTCTCTTAATAATTTGTCAAGGGTTTAAAAATTAGTAATTAAACAAGTAGTATGGAAAACAATCAAAACCAAAAGCAATTACAGATCAAGGTCTCGGACGAGATTTTGAAAGGTTTTTATGCTAACGCGATGCAGGTAATGCATTCCAAAGAGGAGTTTGTTTTGGATTTCATGAACTTATCGCCAGTGCAGGGCGTGGGCATTGTCGGCTCGAGAGTGATCATGTCACCGGGGCATATGAAAAGAGTGATCGCGGCTTTGCAGGAAAATATGGCAAAGTATGAAGGCGGTTTCGGCAAAGTGGAGACAGCAGAAGAACCCGGGGAAATGGGGTTTAAGGGTTAATTTTTAATTTTATAATTTTTAAATAAATTCTAATTTTTAATTTCTAAAGTTAGATAACATTTTTTTGCATGGCAAAAGATTATTATGAAGTGCTCGGGGTATCGAAGGGCGCTAGTCAAGAGGAGATAAAAAAAGCTTTTCGCAAATTGGCGCACGAACATCATCCGGATAAGGCTAGCGGGAATGAAGCCAAGTTTAAAGAAATCAACGAAGCCTACCATGTTTTGAATAACCCGGAAAAGCGCAAACAATATGATCAGTTTGGGCAGACTTTTGGTTCAACTGGTGGGCAAGGCAATGGCGCTGGCGGTTTTAATTGGCAGGATTTTACCAGACAGGCTGGCGGACAAGGCGGTTTTAACACCGGCGGTTTTTCTTTTAATGGCGAAGAATTCGATTTGGGTGATATTTTTGGTGAATTTTTTGGGGGTGGGCGTAGCAGGCAAAATCGGAGTACTCGGAGTAGCAGGGGTAGCGATTTGGAATATAATATGGAGATCAGTTTGAAAGAATCAGCTTTTGGCGCGGAAAAAATTATCAGCTTGGAAAAGCAAAGTGTTTGTGAACAGTGCAAAGGAAAAGGTTATGATAGTTCAGCCAAGTTGGAAAATTGTAAAACATGCGGGGGTCGAGGACGAGTGGTGGGGCAGCAAAGAACAATTTTTGGAGTTTATCAAAGCGAACAGCTGTGTTCGGATTGCGAAGGTAGCGGTAAAAAACCAGACAAGGTGTGTGGAATATGTAATGGTAGCGGTCGGGTGGCAAAAGAAAAACAACTAAAGATTAAAATTCCAGCCGGAATTGATAATGGTCAGAGCATAAAATTATCCGGCGAGGGTGAAGCGGGAGAAAAGGGCGCGTCGGCAGGCGACATGTATATTACTTTTAAGATCAGGCCAGAGAAAGGATTTAAGCGTCAAGGTGATGATATTTTGACGGTGAAAGAAATAAATATCGTCCAGGCGGCTTTGGGCGATAAAGTGGAAGTGGAAACCTTGGACGGGTGGGTGAATTTGAAGATACCACCGGGAACCCAGAGCGGCAAGGTGTTTAAATTATCCGACAAGGGTATACAAAGATTACATGGGCGCGGACGAGGAGACCAAATGGTGGAGATAATCGTGAAAACGCCGGAGAATTTAACTCACCAGGCGAGAGATCTGATGGAAGAGTTAAAGGGAGAAATAGAATAGGAATTCCTAATTTCTAATTCCTAATTTTTAATAAAATGCTTAATGCTGAAGCTGTTTTTTGACATTAGATATTTGAAATTTTATTAGAAATTATAATCTAGAGGTTAGGTTTTTTATTTTTGTATTCTTATGTTTTTACTATTGTGCTATAATAAAGACATATGTGGTTATTTATTTTGGATTTACAAGTTAAAGCGCCAGAGAGTGTGAGCGTGGTAGCTGGCCAAATGACCAATACTAGCTATGTTGGCAATATTTTGATTGCCCTAGCATTCGTGATTTTAGTTTTGGTTTATGGTTTTTTGATGGATCCCCACAATATGGTGATAAATCTATTTTCTTTATATGCCGGTTTAGCGGTGGTTAGGGTATTTCCATTTGAAACATGGGGTGTCTGGGGAACGGCATCTTGGCTGGCGCAGTTAATCATTTTTTCGTTAGTAGCTGTCGTGGTGGCGGTGCTATTGTCTCGGACACATCTATTCAAGGCGGTTTATGTGAGTAATTTTTTGACCCGTTGGTGGGCGGCGATTATTAATGGATGTCTGCATGGTGGATTTTTGACGGGGATACTTTTATCCTTTTTGCCGATCAAGTTTTTGGGTCAATTTTCGCCCTGGGCGCTAAATTTTTTTGGAGGGGAGATGGCTCGTTTTTGGTGGGCGGTTCTACCGATAGTCGGATTAATATTTTTGCGGCATAAATCAAAAGCTGGACGACCAACGGCATATTAAGTGAGTTGATAAAGCTGAATATTAAGAAAGTTAAATAAGAAAATGTAGGTGATGGGCGAAAACATATTGAAATAAAATAGAAACAAGTGGAAATAAACTGAAATAGGGGGTTATAGAATTTTTTTGAGTTCAGCCAGAGTTTCCGCCTTGATAATTTGTTGCCTCAAAGTCGAGGCATTTTTTTGTCCTTTAAAATAATGAACCAGATGTTTGCGCAGAGGGACGAGGCTGGGATTGTCTTTAAGGAATAATTTTGCATGGCGAAGAATAATCTGGTGGCGGGCGGAGGCGGTAATTATTTTAGCCGCGTTTCTTTTAATTTCTTCAAATAGCCAAGGATTGCCAATAGCGCCGCGAGCTAAACCCAGGCCGTCGGTTTTTGTTTCCCTTAAAATTTTTTGAGCCTCTGGCAAGTCGTTAATGCCGCCATTGGCCAAGACGATTTTGTCGGGCAACAATTTTTTTATTTCTTTGATCATCTGACAATCAATATCACCAATAAAACCTTGTTTCAAGGTGCGACCGTGAATCATGACTGTGGTCCAGGGTAAGTCTTTTACTTTTTCAATGAATTCAAGGGCGGAAATTTTTTTGACGCCAGCGCGGATTTTGATGGAAACTGGAAAGTGGCTATGATTGCAGACAGCCTTGATGATTTCATATGATTTATCAAGTTCATTCATGAGCGCGGCGCCGGCTCCAGATTTGGCGACTTTTTTGGCGGGACAGCCGAAGTTAATATCAATACCCACGTAACTAGTAATTGGTAACTCGTAATTAGTAATTATTTTATGAATAATTTTAGTAGCCGTGGCAAATTTTTGGGGATCGGTGCCAAAGAGCTGAAAGACTAGGGGGCATTCTTTGGAATTAAATTTTAACATGGCCAAAGTTTTTTGGTTGTGATGGCAGAGGCCGTCGACAGAAATCATTTCGGAGTAAACCACATCGGCGCCAGATTCCCGGCAGAGCAGGCGAAAGGCCGAGTCGGTGTAGCCGGCCATAGGGGCGAGTCCGATGATGGGTGGTTTGAGGTGGAGCCAGAAGTTCTTCATGAAAGCATTAAAGCATAAAAACATTAAAGCAACAAATTGATTGACATTCGATAAGAAAAGAGGTTGAATGAAGAGAACAAAAGGAGGGTGCCATGATAGATAAAATACGCAGTTTGGCCGGGTCGGCCAGTCGGGCAACAGAGCGTTTTTCCCAAAAGGCGTTACCAATTCTGGGTGCTGTATTTTCGGCCCTAATGGAGTTTGGGGAATTGGCTGTTGTTTTTTCTGCTATACTATTGAAAGGCATATGGCAGAAAAAATTTTGGCTGGTTATCTGGGCCGGGGCTTTTGTCTTGGCTGGTAACTATAGCGCCAAATGGAATACATTTGGCGTTCTGGCCCTGGCCTTGCCAATTTTGGCCAAGCTATTGATTTCGGCCGTCAGGGTCGAAAGACAAAAAAAGTAAGACCATATCCGATGTTTTGGATATGGTCTTGAATTTGACAAAAAGTACAGCAGGAATAAGATATTGGTATGAATAGAATAGATCAAAATTTATCTTTGTTGTTGCTTGAATATAAACAATTTGGCTAGATTTTGGTATTTAAAATAAAAAGAAAATTAACGAATCTAGCCGAACAAGGGCTAGGTTTTTGGTTTTTAAATTAAAAAGCGAGGGATGTTAGAATGGACACTCAGGAACAAAAACAGAGCAGTGATCAGAAGGCCAATTGTCCTAATTGCCACAGACAGATTGCCATAGGTAAAAATGGCAGATGCTCTAATTGCGGAACGAAACTGAAGTCGGAGTTTGGGGAGGGAGTAAATGTGAGGATTGGAGCGATGTTGCCAGAGTGAGGTGGGGGCGTTTGGAGAAAATCCAGGCGCCTTTTTGCTTTTACGTCTACTTTCTTTTTAGAAAAGAAAGTAGACAGAAAGAAAAGCGCTCGCGGTTGGGGCTCAAAAGAAAATCCAGTCTCCGTTCGCGTGAAAATTGTCAGGGAACCCCATCGGCTAAGTGCCTCACGCCCTGACAATTTTCTACGCTTCACTCCACCAGATTTTCATTTTCTCGCCCCAAAGGCTCGCAGGGGCGCTGACTCGGCAAATAGCAACTGGGAGGTATGGATTTATAATTATTTTATTTGACAAAAAATTTGGGTATAGTAGAATATATTTATTATGAAAAACCTTCGCAGGAATAGCATTATTATTTCGATTATTATTTCCCAGCCGACTGTGGAAGGTTTTTGTTTGACTTAAAATAGAAATAAAAGTTTAACATAAATAACCGGGCCTTCCACAGTAGTGGAAGGCCTTTTGGGTTTACCAAAAAGGAGGATGCCATGAAGGGTAAAATAATTTCTTATCAAGTCGGCCGCAAAAGACAAGGCAGAAAATTATTAACCACGGCCACCGTAAATTTTCGGTTTGGCCGGAGAATAATTCGGAGAAGTGTTTTTGTCGCCAGCGAAGATGTGTTTGAAGCTCTTTATGTAGTATATGTTAGAGCACTAAAAGGCGCGGGAATTAAATTCCCCGAAAATAATTATGAGGCTCTGGCATTTTATCGTGATTCCAGCGATCTACATGGCTCTGTTGCAAATTTTTTCGTGGCTTTTTGGAAAAAGTAAGGAAACAGTTTGCGTGTGTTTGGCCGCGGTGGTAAACCATTGCGGCTTTTTTATCCAAAAATAAAAATCCCTCGTAAAAGGGATTCTTACTTTGGGCCGGGTTGGATTCGAACCAACGAAGGCGAATGCCAGCAGATTTACAGTCTGCCCCAGTTGACCGCTTTGGTACCGACCCATAAAGGTATATTGTTGAACTTTAGGTTAAACAAGAACAACGTTTATTTTTTCACTAAGGAAAAGCGGTCAAGACCGCGGCGCCTGTCCCGATGGCACCGACCCGTAAGGATAAATAAAAAGGCCAAGAATGGTCAATAAACGTAGTTTTAGATTAACATAGTTTTTGGGTTTAATCAAGGTCTGGCTATTGGCGGGGAGTTTTGCTAAAATAGATTTATGGCAAAGGTGCTATTAAACAAGAGCAAAATAAGTTTTAAGGAAAAAATTTTTCAAGTGGTGGCCAAGATCCCTAGAGGTAATGTTTTGACTTATAAACAAGTGGCACAGTTGGCCGGACGGCCAAAAGCGTATCGAGCGGTGGGCAATATTTTGAATAAAAATTACGATCCGCAGATTCCATGCCATCGGGTGATTCGGTCTGATGGAAAGGCGGGAGGATATAATCGGGGAGGAAGAGAGAAAAGGAAGAGGTTAAGGAATGAAGGGGTGGACTTTAATAAAATTTTTTAATTTTTAATTTTATAAATAAATCTTAAATCCAAATTTTTAAACATTAAAAATTAGAGTTTATTTAAAAATTATAAAATTAAAAATTGCGAAGCTATGCCTGAATTACCAGAAGTAGAAACAATAAAAAGAGAGTTGGCTGAGCTGATTAAAAACAAGAAAATAAAATCGGTTGATATTAATTTGGCCAAACAAGTGAAAGCGCCCAAGGCTAAGTTTTTGAAATTGGTTCAGGGGCAAAAGATTTTTGCAGTCAGGCGTAGGGCCAAGATGATTATTTTTGATTTGCAAAATGGCTGGCATTTGTTGTTTCATCTGAAAATGACCGGGCAGTTGATTTATCGGGCTAAGAATGGCAGGTTGGCGGGAGGTGGGCATCCGATCAGGCAGGATTTACAGAATTTGCCCAATAAATATTCACACGTGATTTTTAACTTTCAGGACGGGAGCAGGTTGTTTTTTAATGATTTGCGTCAATTTGGTTGGGTGAAGTTATTAAATAAAAAAGAATTGGAAAAAATTGAGAGTGAGTATGGCCTAGAGCCATTGGAGAAAGAATTTACTTTGGAAAAATTTAAAGAGCTAATGAACAAAAAACAAGGCAAAGTGATCAAGCCGCTTTTGTTGGAGCAGGATCTGATTGCCGGGGTGGGTAATATTTACGCCCAAGAAGCGTGTTTTTGCGCTGGGATAATGCCCAATAGAAGAGTAAAAGATTTGAGCGAAGAAGAACTAAAGAAATTGCATAGTTGTTTGGTAAAAATATTAAAATTGGCAGTAGAGAAAAAGGGGACATCGTCGGATAATTATGTAGATGCCTTTGGGCGGCGGGGGTCAATGGCTAAGTTTTTGAAAGTTTATGACCGCAGGGGTAAGAAATGTTATAAATGCCGAGGGGATATAAAAGTGATGAAACAGGGCTCGAGAACGACGGCATATTGTCCGGGGTGCCAGAGATAAATCAATAAAACATTAAACATTTAAACATAAGTGTCCTAAATGGGCGCTTATTTTTTTGGTGCCTTAATTTGATTTTTCGGGGGTTTTAAAGTAAAATTAGGATATATTAGAATAACTAAAATTCATTAAAATATGCTGGACGAACAACAAATGAGGCAAGAAAAATTGGCCAAAATAAAAGGAATGGGGATAAATCCCTATCCGGCGAAATTTGAGAAGAAAAATAACGTGATGGAGATTAAAACCGAAGCTGATGGAGGTAAGCTCAAAACCGCGGGGCGGATAATGACTATCCGGATGATGGGTAAGTTGGCATTTGTGCATTTGCAAGATTGGACTGGGCGAGCGCAGATCGCTATCAAGGCTGATGAGGTTGGGGCAGAGCAGTTTAAATTGTTTCAAAATATTTTTGACATGGGAGATTTTATCGGGGTGGAAGGCGAGGTTTTTACCACCCATAAAGGTGAAAAAACATTACTGGTAAAAAAGTTTGAATTTTTGGGTAAAGCCTTACGACCATTGCCAGAAAAGTGGCACGGCCTCAAAGATGAAGAGGCTTGTTATCGTCAGAGGTATTTGGATTTGATTGCCAATGAGGACAGCAAAGAAAGATTTAAATTTCGCAGTGAATTTATTAAAGCCTTGCGGGAATTTTATTGGAGTGAAGGTTTCACAGAAGTGGAAACGCAAACTTTGATGCATTCGCCAACTGGTGCTTCGGCCAAGCCCTATAAAACTCATAATAATGGGTTGGATATAGATGTTTTTTTGCGGATTTCGTTAGAGCTCCCTTTAAAAGAATTGATTGTTGGCGGTTATGAAAAAGTATTTGAACTGGGTAAGGTTTTTCGTAATGAAGGTTTTGATCCATCGCATTTGCCGGAACATATGAGTTTGGAACATTACAGCGCTTATTGGAATTTTGAAGATAATATGAATTTTACTGAAAAAATGTTTGATTATTTGTTTGAGAAATTAAATTTGAATAAAAAAATAAATGTCATGGGCAAAGACGGCAAGAGTAGAGAAGTTGATTTTACCACGCCCTGGGAAAGAGTGGATTTTATAGAAATGATTAAAAAAGATTCGGGGATTGATATTGAGAAAATAAAAGAGGTTAAAGAATTACAGAAAGAAATAGAAAATAAAAAGATAGAGATTGAAGATATGGACAATATGGGTTATGGTAGTCTGGTGGATGCGCTTTATAAAAAAGTTTCGCGTCCCAATATTGTCGGGCCAATATTTTTGTATAATTATCCAGTAGAATTACAGCCATTGGCTCGTCGGAGTGACAAAGATCAAAGCAAAGTAGAGCAATTTCAATTGGTGATTAATGGCTGGGAAATTGTCAAAGCCTATTCAGAGCTCGTTGACCCGGCTGACCAAGCCGAAAGATTTAAAGAGCAAGCCGAAGCGGCCAAGAAAGGCGACGAAGAAGCGCAAGCGGGCGATGATGATTATATTTTAGCTATGGAATATGGCATGCCACCGATTTCAGGGTGGGGACTCGGGGTGGAGCGCCTCTTAACGCTTTTAACGCAACAAACAAATTTGAGAGATGTGGTTCTGTTTCCGTTGATGAGACCACAGGAAAAAGTATAATGGGGCATGTATGATGTATTATGGGGAGTGATTTAGGATTTATGATTTAAGATTTAAGAATCAATGATATTCATATGAATAATAAAAAACAGGCGACAGTCATTATTATATTAGTAGTTATTATTTTATTATTTTTTATTTATGTTTATAAAAATGTTGATTTGGCGACGGTTACTAAATTTATTTATAATGATCATAACGCTACCCCAGTAAGTAACGAGAGGTGCGGTCAGTGTGTGGGTCTAGCAACCTTTAAATCTTATGATTTGCCTGAAAATATAAAAATTGAAGATTTACTTGATCGGGCTGTGGCGAATAATTTAACAAATCACGATCCTCGTGCCAGCAATAAATCATTTTCTGTGCACCAAACTGTTGGGTCAGATGTATCTTTGGATATATTATTTACTGAATATTTAAAGGATGGAAAAGAAGGCATTGAATTTAATATATCATCAGAAGGTACTTGTTTACAAGGTAGAAAATTTATGATTATTGATGAGAGTAAAAGGATATTTAAAATTTTAGGTCTTGATGAGTCCGCAATAGATGCCATTGAGGGTTTTTACGATAATCACATTATGTGTTCGCCGGAAGGTTATTAGGTCTTAATTTAGATAGTAATTTATGTCAGACAATAACTTATCAAAACTAGAAATTCCGCGTGAAAAATGCTGGGAACTGGTGGAAAAATATGTATCGCCAGAAGGCAGAGCACATCTTTTGAATATGGAAGCGGCAATGAGAGCTCTGGCAGAATATTTCAGTGAAGATAAACACACTTGGGCGATGTCGGGGCTACTTCATGATATTGATTACGAACAAATTACCGGCAAAGAAAATATGGAGGCGCACATGCAAGAACATTGCGGACCAATGACGGAAAAATTTTTAAAAGAAATTGATTTTCCAGATGATTTGATCCGAGCTATTAAATCTCATAACGAAGTGCAAAATATTCCGCGTGATTCTAGATTGACTAAAGCATTATTTGCGGTTGACGGGTTGACGGGATTTATTGTGGCGGTGTCAAAAGTTATGCCGGATAAATTGGTTTCTTCGGTAAAAATTGAATCAGTTTTGAAAAGATTTAAAGAAGCGCGGTTTGCCGCGGCAGTGAATCGGGAACATATTTATACTTGCGAGAGCGAGCTTGGGATTCCAAGAGAGAAGTTTGTGGCTATTGTATTAGAAGCGATGAGTGAAGTAGGGAAGCACGCGAATAGTGATGCGAATAAATGAGAATGTTGATTTAAGATTTATGATTTAAGATTTAAGAATTATTTAAAAATTTAAAAATTATAAACTTAGTAATTAACAAAAAACATATGTGGTACGCAATAGTTGTGATCGTGGGCGTGTTGGTTCTTTCGAGCTTGCGCCAAGTCAACCAATACGAACGTGGTGTGATGTTTACTATGGGTCATTATACGAGTACAAAAGACCCAGGTTGGCGGATTGTCTGGCCGGTTTTTCAGAGCATGAGAAAAGTGGATATCCGCGTCAAAGCCGTAGATGTGCCGGATCAAGAAGCCATTACCAAGGACAATATTTCGGTCAAAGTAAACGCGGTAATTTATTATAAAGTGTCTGACGCGGCCAGAGCGGTAATTGAAGTGGAAAATTTTTATTACGCGGTGTCGCAATTAGCCCAGACTACCATGAGAAACGCGGTGGGTGAAGTGGATTTGGATCAATTACTTTCCAACCGCGATGAAGTGTCTAAAAGAATTCAGATGGTGGTGGATGCGGCCACTGACCCGTGGGGTGTTAAAGTGGATTCAGTAGAATTGAAAGATATTAATTTGCCTGAAGATATGAAGCGGGTGATTGCCAAACAGGCAGAAGCGGAGCGCGAAAGACGCGCGGTCATCATCAAAGCCGAAGGTGAAGTAGTGGCGGCGGAAAACATGGCCAAAGCGGCTAATATCTTGGCGAGTTCGCAAGGCGCTTTGCATTTGCGCACCTTACAGACGATCAATGATGTGTCTTCAGATCAGTCAAATACGCTCGTGTTTGCGATTCCATTGGAAGTTTTGAGGGCATTTGAGGGGATGAAGAAGCAGTAAAATTTTAAATTTTTAATTTTAAATTTTAAAATAAATCCCGTCGTTCGCGAGCGACAGGGATAAATCTTAATTTTTAATTTTAAAAAAAGTATAAAATATGGGATTATCAGGAGCAGAAAAAAGCAACGAACTGAGATGGACAACGGTAGTCATACCTGGATACGTAAATCTTATAAAGAAATTCAGCATAGTTGTAGGTTTTGTTGCGGGTATAATTTGGTTGATTGTTTTTTATTTAATATTTAAAAATTTAAATCATGAAGGGCGGCTATCGGATTCCGTGCTTGCCCCAGAATTATTTTTATTTATATCAATATTCATTATATTTGTTATAATAATATTTTTGTTAAAAAGGGATATAAAAATGACTTTTGGGGGGCCGACAAGTTATATTTTAAGTAATGATGGAATCCATATTGGTAGAAGCAATAGAGACGTTTTTTATAGCTGGCGTGATTTTAATAATTTTTATATTTTAGATAATTCTTATAAAAATTATCACCGTATTTTTTTATCTGAGTTTCCGATGGTTGCTGATATCGGAAACTTAATGATGGGTTTGATCTTTACGCTTTTTAGAAAAAAAGCACAAGTTTTTATGAATGATCAGAACACTCCACTTTTTATTATCTTTAATCTTAAACAACATAAATCTTTTCGTGTATCGCAAATTAGAATAGAGGTTCCGTGTAATTTAGAGGGAGTGGTTGTTAATTATATTAAGCAAAAAGTATTGATGATACAACAGGGAGTCATGCGTTAGCTGCTAATTTTGGAATTATTAATAATTATTTAAAAATTCAAAATTCTAAAAATATGTTAGACATCCAAAAAATTCGTAATCAAAAAGAAGAAGTAGAGAAGGCCTTGCTTAAAAGAATGGATAAGGTAGATTTGGATGTGGTGATAAAGCTAGATGATGAGAGAAAAGAATTAATTGCCAAGGCCGATGAATTAAAGGCGGAAAGAAATAAATTTTCTAAAACCAAACCGACGCCGGAAATTATTGAAGAGATGAAGAAAGTAGGGGAGAGGATCAAAGAAATGGATGAGAAATTGGAGGCGGTAGAAAATGAGCTCAAAGAAAAATTATCAGCTTTGCCAAATATTCCAGCAGATGATGTCGTGGCTGGCGGTAAAGAAAATAACAAAGTTTTAAAAACATTTGGTGATAAGCCAGAGTTTAAATTTCAACCCAAAGATCATGTGGAGCTGGCCACGAGTTTGGGTTTGATTGATTACGAACGCGCGGCCAAGATGAGCGGAGCCGGCTTTTGGTGCTATACGGGCGATGGGGCACTTTTGGAATGGGCCCTGTTAAATTATTTTGTGGATTTTCACAAAAAGAATGGTTACGAATTTTTATTATTGCCATATTTGTTGAATGAAGAATCAGCTTATGCTTCGGGGCATTTGCCAAAGTTTAGAGAAGATTTGTTTTGGACCGAAGATAAATTGTGTTTGGACGCGACTTCAGAAATGATGCTTTTAAATTATCACCGTGATGAAATTTTGGACACAGAAAAGTTGCCAAGAAAATATTATTCTTATTCCACATGTTTTAGACGAGAAGCGGGGAGCTACAGAAAAGAAGAGCGAGGGATGATCCGTGGGCACCAATTTAATAAAATTGAAATATTTCAATTTACCAAACCGGAAAATTCTTGGAAAGCGTTTGATGAATTGGTTAAAAACGCGGAAAAGTTGGTGGAAGGCTTGGGTTTGAATTTTCAAACAGTGCAATTGGCAGCTGAGGACGCGTCGGCCGCCATGGCAAAAACGATTGATATTGAAGTCTGGATTCCGTCAATGAATATTTATAAAGAAGTTTCTTCGGTGTCTAATGCTTTGGATTATCAAGCTAGACGAGCCAATATTCGTTATAAGAAAGAAGATGGTAAAAATGAGTTTGTGCACACGCTAAACGGTTCAGGACTGGCCACCTCAAGATTAATTCCAGCGATTTTGGAGCAGTTTCAGAATGAAGATGGCAGTGTCAATGTGCCGGAAGTGTTGCAAGGGATGGTGGGGAAAAAGTCATTAAAGCATGAAAACATTAAAACATTAAAGCAAAATGTTTAAAAAAGAAATTATCGTGGATAATTTGAAGATTAATTATTATCAAAGCCCGGAGCTAAAAACTGACGGGACTTTGGTTTTTTTACCTGGGTGGCAGGCCAAGGCTTTAATTTTTAAAAATTTATTTGAGCTAACTGATAATTTTATCGCGCTTGATTGGCCCGGGTTTGGCGAGAGCGAGCGGCCGGGAAGCGTTTGGGGATTGGCGGAGTACGCTGAATTTTTGAAAAAATTTTTGAAGAAATTGGAAATTGATAATCCGATTTTGGTTGGACATTCTTTTGGCGGGAGTGTGATTATTAAATATTCAGCTCTTGGCGGGCAGGCAAGAAAAATAATTTTAATAGATAGCGCGGGTATCAGGCGTAAAAATTTAAAGAAATCATTTTATTTTGTAGGGGCCAAGATAGTTAAAGTTTTTTTATGGTTGCCGGTGATCAGCAAGTATAAACAAGCGACCAGAAAAAAGTTTTATCAATCAATTGACGCAGTCGATTATATGGAAGCTGGAGAGATGAGGGCTATTTATCAGAAAGTTATCAGCGAAGATTTGACTGGTGATTTGCAAAAAGTAAAAGTGAAAACCGTTTTGATCTGGGGAGAAAAAGACAAAGCCACACCAGTAGAAGACGGCAGATTGATGAACAATCAAATAAGCGATTCAGAATTGTTTATCATAAAGGATGCCGGACACTTCCCGTTTTTGGAGAAAGAAGAGGAATTTAAAAAGATTTTTGCGGCACAAATATGATTATTGCCAATTTGATTTATATTTTACAGAGTGAAAATTATCTACCCAAGAGATTTTTGGGCTATGTTTATAAACATTTGGCTTGGTGGCGGTTGCAGAAAAGGCAGAAGATCGTTTGGACTAAGAAAGCAATTTTGATTTATATTTTGACAATAATTTTATTTTTGGGGATATCGGCCGTTGGTGTTCGACTGGTAGAGTGGTGGGCAGTGATAATAGGTTTGTTTTTGGTGGTGATTTTGCCATGGCTGGCCTTAGTGGCACTTTTGATTGTTTGGCCAATTGATTATTATTTAAAACAAAGAATTTTTAATAAAGCTAAGAAAATTACTAATCAGAAAAAAATAATAAAGATCGGGATCACCGGCAGTTATGGCAAAACATCAGCTAAAGAGATTTTATTTCTTATGCTGGCGGAAAAGTACAAGGTTTTGAAAACGCCGGAAAATATTAATACCGATATCGGGGTGGCCCAGTTTGTGATTGATAATTTAAAAGATCAGGAAATATTAATTGTGGAAATGGGGGCATACAGAATCGGCGAAATAAAAAGCATCTGTCAGATTGTCTCGCCTGATTATTCAATATTGACGGGTATTAACGAAGCTCACTTGGAGCGATTTGGCTCTCTTCAAAATACGATTAAAGCCAAGTTTGAATTGCCGGAAGCGACCGGGAAGAAATCTTTTTTAAATTTTGACGACAGTCGAGTCGCGGATAATTACCAGCGTTTTAAAATTAATCAAGCAGTGGGCGTAAAATATCAAGAGGCCATAAAAGAAGTGAAACACAAATCAGATTTTTCAGGCCTGGAATTTAAGTTGCAGGGGAAAGAGATGCATTGTAAATTATTAGCAGAACATAATTTGTCTTTGATTGCGCTTGGAGCCGAATTGGCCAAAGAATTAGGCTTGAGTCCGGAAGAAATAAAAAGAGCGGTGGGAAAGATTGATTATATACCGCACAGACTGCAGCCGATTTACAACCGGGCGGCGGACGTGTGGGTGATTGATGATAGTTACAATGCTAATTTTGACGGCGTGGTTAGCGGCTTGGAAGTATTGCGGGGGGCAAGAGGGAGGAAAATTGTTTTGACACCGGGGCCGTTGGTAGAGCTGGGCGAGAGGGCAGAAGAGATACACAGAAAAATTGGCAGGCTGTACGCCGAGAAGGTGGATTTGGTTTTATTGATTAAGAGCCGGGAGACGGAATATGTTTTGGAAGCGCTGAAAGAACAAGGGCTTGCCAATTATAAAATTTATGAAAATACCGCTGAAGCGCACGGGGACTTGAAAAATATACTGCGGAAAGGTGATACAATACTTTTTCAAAATGATTGGCCGGATGTTTATTTTTAAAAACGAATTATCATTTAGCAAGTTAGTGGGGTGATTTTATCCGGTTAGAGTAGGGTGTATGGCACGGGATCCCTAGGCTTGAGACAGCAGAATTTACATTAGTAATAGTTAATTAATCTTTGAGCCTGTTTATCCGCAAGTGAGTAAAGTCGCTCGGGACAGGTTAGATATCAATTAAAATTTATCAATATGAAAAAAATAGGTATTTTTTTTGGTAGTCGTACACCAGAACATGACGTGTCAATTATCACCGCCCAATTGATTATAGCCGGCTTGCGCGAGCTGGGACACGAGGCGATCCCGATTTACATCGGCAAAAATGGTCGGTGGTATATTGGCAAACAATTGGATTCGGTGATGTTTTTCCGGGAGAAAGACAAAGAAGAAAAGTTGAGTAAAATGAAACGTTACAATTTGGATATTGAGGCTTCGACCGATAAGATGGTTTTCTTTAGAGACGGGATAATGCCGGGGAAAATCGAGATAGATCTGGCGTTCCCAGCATTGCACGGTGCCAACGGAGAAGACGGAACGGTTCAAGGCGTGTTTGAATTATTAAATGTGCCATATGTTGGTTGCGGAGTAGCGGCATCGGCTATCGCGATGGATAAGGTCTTGACTAAGATGTTTTTTCAGGCGTTGGGCGTACCGACGGTTGATTACGTATATTTCAATAAGAGTGAATGGGACGAGACGCAAGGCGATGTTTTGAGGTCAATTTATGAAAAGTTGTCGTGGCCGATGATTGTGAAACCGGCGAGGCTCGGTTCCTCAATCGGCATCGCCAAAGTGAATAATGAAAAAGAATTGGAATTGGCAGTGGAGGTGGCTATCCATTATGATGACAAGGTTCTGGTTGAGAGATGCGTGACGAATTTGATGGATGTGACTTGCGCCGTAGTCGGCAACGAAGAACCGAGAGCTTCGCTATTACAGGAATCGCTTTTTCGAGAGGCATTATTCAGCTATCAGGATAAATATTTAAATGACGGTGGTGCGCAAACTGGCCAGGCGGAAAAAAATATCATTATCCCAGCCAGACTGGACGAAAAAACGACCAAAGAAATACAGGAGACGAGTTTGAAAATATTTAAGGGACTGGATTGTAGCGGGATTGCCAGATTTGACTTTTTATACGACAAGACAGCGAAAAGCTTTTATGCTAACGAAATAAACACTTTGCCCGGAACGCTTTATAGCCATTTATGGGAAAAGAGCGGTGTTAATTTAAAAGAGCTTTTGTCAGAATTGATAAGATTGGCGGAAGAGCGATACAAGATTAAGAGAAGATTGATTTTAAATTTTGATTCTGATATTTTGAATTATACCGGGGCGGCTAAATTAAAAATAAAAAATAAATAATAAAGAAAAAATTAATGAGTATTAAGTTTTTAAAAACCAGGGTCCAATTGAAAAACTGGCCGCAAAGAATGCCGGCCAACAGGCTAGAGAGGCAGATAAAGAAAAAAAAGACGGTTGTTTTTTTACGGCTAGGAATATTGGCGGCAATTATGGTGGTTGGTTTTTTCATATATGCCCCGATTTTTAGGATAGAAAAGATAGTTGTTTCGGGGATCAACGAAGCCGATAATCTGATTTCAGTACAACTGGCGGTGCAAAAATATACTGCCGGCTTCAGATTTGGCATTTGGCCAAAAAATAATATTTTGTTTTTGAACAAAAAAGGACTGGTTAAATTTGTGGAGGAAAACGCGTTGGTACAGGAAGTAACAATCAGCAAAAAGTTTAGAATACTAGAGATAGCGGGACGAGAGAAATTGCCAGTTTTGATTTGGCAGGAAGGCGAACAGCATTATTATTTGGATAAAAACGGTTGGGTGATGGCGGCAGTGGACAAGGAGAAAATAAAATACAATTTGACGATGATTAAAAGCAGTACAACGACGGCAGTCGTAGTGGGAGCCCAGATAATAGATGCCAACAGCGTTAGTTTCATAGAGGCGGCTCTGGAAAAGCTGAAAGCGCGATTGGGTGGTTGGCAGATTCAAAAAGTAGAAGTAAAAGATTTTGATGGTCGGGAAATTAATTTTTATACGAACGAAGGTTGGTATGTGATATTGGGAAGAGGGGGCGATATAGATGAAGCGCTAGTTAACTTAAATAATTTTTTGAGGCAGGAAGAGATTGATTCAGGAAAATTGGAATATGTAGATTTGCGTATTCCGGACAAAATATTTTATAAATAAGCGAATCAAGCGAGATAAGCAAGTTAAGCGTTGATAAATTATAAAGGGGTAACAATATACGAATAAATATTATGTTGTACATAGTGGCAACGCCAATCGGAAATTTGAAAGATATAACCTTGAGAGCCCTGGAAGCTCTGAAAGAGGTGGATTTTATTTTGTGCGAGGATACGAGGGTGACTAGGAATTTGTTGAATCATTATGAAATAAAAGACAAAAAACTGGTCAGCTATCATCATCATACCGATGCAAGAAAGATGGAAGAATTGGTAGAACTAATTAAAAATAATAAAGTTGCTTTGGTGACGGACGCGGGTACGCCGGGCATCAGCGATCCGGGAGGGCTGCTTATTAAAGCGTTGAAACAAGAATACACCCGCCCGCAACACCTCGTGG
>DAOOPA010000002.1:0-44078 GCA_035388025.1 bacterium | reverse complement strand
CCAATAAGTTTTTTTATTGATCGTACCCAAAAGAAAGTGTTGAGCCAGGCCGGTAAAGAAATAATAGGCGGCGGTCATAATCAGCGCTTTGACCGCCGAAAGATTAGGCAACCAAGCTACCACCAAAAATAACTCAGTTATCGCCAGGATAATAACTGGCAAAAACCACTGTCCGGCTACATTTTTGATTTTATTGATAATGAAAAATTGGTAGGTTACCAAGCCGACCGCCGCGACAGTCAAAGGGGCGAGTAGCCAAAAGGAGATATTTAAAAAGATGGACAAATCAAAAACCCCGTTGAACCAGAAAAAAATAGTCGTAGTATTGAGAATTTTGGAGATGGTTGAAAGGGAATGATTTTGATATTGATATTTATGATAACTCAAAATAATCAATTGTCTGGCAAAAAGCAGCGTTCCAAGCGAGAGAAAAACCACTGCCAATTCCCGGATTATTAATTGATTGGCAAACCCCAAAAACATTAACCCTGACAGTAAAAAAAAGAAAGGGGAGATTAAAAAATTAAAAAAATTTTTATCCCATTTGGCCCTTGTTGCCAACCAGACAAAAAAGATATTAAAAACTAATACGCCGCCCGCTGACCACCAGAAAAAAACGGGATTAATTACCCCGAGCTGTAACCCGAAGAGGGTTGCCAAACCATAAAGATAAGCAAGGGCGATAGGCACAAAAATTTCTCTAGTTATTAAGCCAAAAATATTGTTCTAAGATTTCCGCCCAGGCGCTTTCTATCGCCTGCTTTTTGTCTTGATCATCTTCCTTTAATGCCTCTTTTTCTCGGTCCATGGTTGTCACTATGGCAAGATGCAGTTCCTTGTATTCATCAGGGACACTCAATTTCAGGACGTCGGCCTTGGTTTGTTCTATTGCCGTCAGCCAGCCAGTTTGATCGTTGATTGAGCTAGCTCTTTTTTGTAAATATTCTTTCAGGAGATTTTTCAGGCTTGCCTGATAAGTGATAATCAACCTTTGTTTTTGGGCTTCACTTTCTATTTGCTGGTTGCTATTATCAATACTCACTCCAGCCACCTGGCCTTCCTTGATCTTTTTTAACTCTCGTTCTTCGCCGATCGTCTGCCAGGCGACCAAAGCGACAACCACCACGAAAGCGAGGGTTATCTGTTTCCAATGATAGTTGACAAAAAGTTGTCCTTTGGACATAATGGTGATTTTTATTTTTTAAAGATTTATAAATTCATTGGCCAACTTGTCCCAAACCTGTTCCCGCTCATTCCACTTAAAAATATTTAGATAGTTGATCTTTTCATTTTCGTCGTAGACGTTGGTTATTTTGGTTGTTGAGCCGATACGATTAGCATAGTTGGTCTTTACCTCTTTCAATTTTGGTTTTTCCACCCACTCCATTTTTATTTTTCCCATGCCCGGCGTCTCAAATTCCACCAACCATTTTTCCCCGGGAATATCTTCACCCAAAGCCCCATGTTCTTCACTGTCAATGGTGAATTGTCTTTTGATTTTGTCCAGTGTTTCTAGCCATTTTTCACGCGTCATTTTTGCAAATTTAGTAAGTAAATTAAGCCAGTTGGCCAATAAATAAAATTAAAGACAGAATAACATTTACTAATTTAATCTTACCACAATTTAAGTACTTTACAAGAAGACACAGACTTTTTTAATTTACTTGGTTTATTTAATTCGCTTATCTTGCTTTGATTTTGAGAACACGCACCCGCAATAATTTTGCCGGTAAAAATTATGTTTCTTGGCGATTTGACAGGCCGCCTGGAACCCCCCCGTTTTTTTCCAGTCGCGGTCCAAAAATTTCAAACCATACTTGGCCGCGATTTTGTTGCCCAGCTCGCTGATCTTATCCGCTTTTTTATGCGGGCTGACCGATAAGCTGGAGCCAAAATATTCACACCCGAGTTCTTTGGCTTTTTGCGCGGTTTTCCTGAGCCGCAATTCATAACAGACATCGCAACGCCGTCCACGCTCCGGCTCATTCTCTAGTCCTTTAATTTGGTCAAACCATTTTTCTACCTCATATTCGCCTTGGACTATTTTTACACCTTGATGGGTCGTGGCCAAATATTTTTTTAATTCAGCCAGGCGCGCATCATATTCTTCTCTCGGCTGGACGTTTGGGTTGTAATAAAAAACAGTCACCGCAAAACCCAGTCTCTCCAATTCCTCGATCGGATAGCAGGCACATGGGGAACAACAAGTATGAAATAAGATTTTTGGCATAAATAATTACGGTGCTAAAATTTAAATCCCAAATCCAAAACTCTAAATCATAAACAAAGGTTTTTAGGCTTTGGAATTTGAGCTTGATTGGAAATTAGAGCTTTGTCCTTTGTTTTTATTTTAGAATATAATCCTCACCTTTCTCTTCAGTCTCCATCTCCAGCCTCTTGATTATTTTCTCTCCTTCTTCACCGGTCAGCATTCTCGGTTGGCAATAATCCTCAATCAAAATTGGCGTTACGGCAATCTGGTTAACACCAGATTTTGTCAAAGTGATTTCTAGTGTTATTCCTTCTCTGGTTTCTCGACTCCACATTTGGTCAAAAATAAAATTGCCTAAGCTGTAAAAAATATATTTGCCCTGATATTTTTCCGCGCTTTGCACCACGTGCGGATGATGGCCGATCACTATTTCTGCTCCGGCCTCAATTGCCGCTCTGGCAAAAGCTTGCTGTTCTTCGGTTGGTTTTGGTCTGTATTCCACTCCGGCATGCATCGAAACAATCACCAGATCAGCTTTTTCTTTGGCCGCCTTTACCGCGTCAGCGATTTCTTGTTTGTCCCAAAAGGCCGTCCCCGCTTTTATCTCGCCAGCCGCGTAGCTCTCAGGCACCATCACTTGCTCGGTTCTTGAGAGCCAGGCAATATTTATGTCACCCACCTTTAGGTATTGGGCTCTTCTGGCTTCCTCCAAATTATTACCCGCACCGGCATATTTTATTCCCGCCCTGGTTAAATATTCAAAAGTATCTTTCAACCCCTTCTGCCCGAAATTCGGCGTATGATTGTTGGCCAAAGAGACAATTTGAAAATTATTATTCCGCAAAATTTGAGCCACCTTTGGGTCGGCGCGAAAAGTCATCTCGCCGCTTTCGATTACCCGCCCTGGCGTGATGGCTGTTTCCAGATTACCGAAAGCCAAGTCAGCCGTCTTCAAATATTCTTTCATTTTCAGAAATGGATAATCAAAATTATTTTTGTCCAACATTTTTTGTTCCACTGTTCTGGAAAGCATTATATCACCGACCGCGATTATTTTGATTTCTTTTGGCTCCGGGCTCAAGCGGTTTGCCGTACTAGTAGAAAAAATCAACATGGTTTCATTTCTCGCGGTGTTCATGTTGCTCGGACATATTTCCGGCCACCACTTTATTATTAAATAAAACCAGCCCAGAATCAGCATCAGGGCCGCCGCACCGAGTATTATGATGATTGTTTTCTTAGACATGCTTGCGCGCATAAATCATTTTGACGCCCTCTATCGCTATAATAATCAGAACACAACCGAGTATTATTGCCAGCCAAGCTTCCCAACCCAGCGGTACTGTTTGAAAAATTCTTTGGGCCAAGCCGTTGTAAACGGCAAAAGCCTGCATGGCAAAGCCCACTACCACGGCCAGAAGCAAAGATTTATTGCTAAAAACATTAGTTTGCCACATTGGCTTGTGAAGATTTCTGGCGCTAAAAATATAAACCAAAGTGTTCACGGCCAAAAAGGTGAAACCCACCGTTCTGCCCAAATTTATATCCCCAGTTTGTTGCCAAAAAAAATGAAAGAAAAATAAGGTACCCGCCGCTGATAACAGGCTAATGATGCCAATCAAAACAAAACTTTCTCTATTGAGGATCGGTTCGCTCAACTTTCTCGGCCGTTGTTTCATGATGCCGCTTTCCGCCGGCTCTTTGGCCATGGCGATGCCCGGAAAAGTATCATCAATCAGGTTGATCCAGATGATTTGCGAAGCCAAGAGGGGTAGTGGCCAGCCAAGCAGTATCCCCACGCTGACCGTAATCACCTCCGCTAGCCCATCCGACAAAAAATAGAAAACTACTTTTTTTATGTTGTCATAAATAACCCGGCCTTCTTTGATTGCTTTGATTATTGTTAGAAAATTATTATCCAAAATCACAATGTCAGCGGTTTCTTTGGCTACGTCCGTGCCGGAATCGACCGCAATGCCTATGTCCGCCTTTTTCAAGGCAGGAGCATCGTTAATACCGTCGCCGGTCATCGCCACCACCTCCCCGCAGTCCTGCCAAGCTTTGACGATTTTTAATTTGTCTTCTGGCGCCACTCGGGCGTAAATAGAAATTTCTGGTACCAATGCTTTCAATTCGCTTTCAGTCATTTTGGCCAGCCTCTCGCCGCTCATGATATTTTTGGCCTCGGCCGGCATGCTCAACTCTTTGGCGATGGCCCTGGCGGTCAATTCATGATCTCCGGTAATAATAACAGTTTTTATCCCGGCCTCCCCAACTTCTTGAATGGTTTTTTTGGCTTCACTGCGAAGCGGATCTTTTATGCCAGCCAAGCCGACAAAAACAAAATCATTTAGTTCCAAGCCGTCAAGCGTTTTTATTTTATTATTTATTTTTTTGTAAGCCAAGGCCAAAACTCGCAGTCCTTTTTTACTCATCTCTTCGTGAATCGCCAAAAGCCTTGCTTGTTCTTTTTTGCTTATTTCTATTTCGTTCTTTTTTTCGTCCGAGTAGATATATTTGGCCATAGTCAAAATAGTCTCTGGCGCCCCCTTGAGGTAAATCCAGGCATTTTCTTTGCCCTTATGCAATGTCATCATGAATTTCCAAGCACTGTCAAAAGGTGTTTCTGCCAACCGCGGCTCTTCTTTTTCTAATTTATTTTTTTCCAGTCCGACATTGGCCCCCATCATCAGAAGGGCTTTCTCAGTCGGCGAACCACGCACGATACGATGCTCCAGCTCTGCCTCGGGATTTTCAATGTAGGCATTATTACAAAGTACGCCGATTTTCAAAAGCTTAATTAACTCATTGCCCCCCTGTTTTTCCCTGGCCTGGTTATTAAGTAGGTCAAAATTATAATCCAGGGTCGCCAGCTCTACCACGCGCATCTCACCATCGGTGATCGTTCCTGTTTTATCAGTACAGATTACTGTGGTTGAGCCAAGTGTTTCGGCGGCTAAAAGTTGCTTGATTAAAGCTTTTTCTTTCAGTATTCTTTGCATGCCAAAAGCCAAAATGACGGTCATTACTATCAAAAGACCCTCGGGCACTATTGCCACTGAAATGGCGACCGCCGTTACAAAGATTTGTTTGGCATCATAACCCAAGATTAAGCCCGCCACAAAAATTAAAAGACAAATACCAATGGCCGCCAAGCTCAATCTTCTGGCAAAAGTTGATATTTTTTTTTGCAGTGGAGTCATCGGGTCTTTTGTCTCCGCGACCAGGCTGGCGATTTTGCCCAACTCTGTTTCTTGGCCAGTTGCCACTACTACCGCCAAACCATTGCCCTGGGTTACTTGTGTTCCGAGGAAAGCCATATTGGCTTGATCTCCCAAAATAAGTTCACCCGCCAATGGCCGGTTGGTTTTTTCTATCTCATTTGATTCCCCAGTGAGCGGAGCCTCATTGATTTTCAGATTAACGTTCTTCAATATCCTCAAATCAGCCGGTACTCGGTCGCCGGCGCTAAGAAAAACCAAGTCGCCGATCGTTAAATCTTCGGCCATAATCTGTTTTTTCTTGCCTTCACGATATACTTTACAGTAATTAACAGCCACCTTTTTTAAGGCGGCTAAAGAATTGATAGCTTTGTTTTCTTGATAATAGCCGAGCGCTACATTTATCAAAACTGCCAAAAAAATTACTCCGGCATCAACATAATCTCCCAAGATCGAACTGATAACCGTGGCACCAAGCAAGATATAGACCAAAGAACTGTTAAATTGTTGTAGCAAGAGTGCCCACTTGGAAATTTTTTGACCCTCGGGCATTTTGTTTCTCCCATGCTGGAGTAGTCTTTTTTTGACTTCTTGCTCACTCAAGCCGCTCTTGCTGGTTGCTAGTTTCTGGAAAATATCTTCTTGCGTCAAAACATACCACCGTTTATGGTCTCGTTTTTGTTGCGCTTGGTAAATTGATTGTGTTGCTCGCGGCATGAAAATAAATGTTAAATTTTTTATTCAGCTCTTATTATTTTTTCTATTTCCCCGGCCACTGCCGGTAGAATCTCTTGCTCCAATATTTTTTTCTCTTCCCTAGAAAATTTACCCAAAACAAAATCCGCCGCCTCCATTTTTTCTTTTTGATCATTGCCAACCCCAATTCTCACCCGCCAGAATTTATCCGTGCCCAGTTTTTCTATGATCGATTTGATGCCATTGTGTCCGGCCGAAGAACCAGCAGGCCGGATTCGTATTTTGCCAAAGGGCAAATCCAACTCATCATAAACCATGATAATATTTTGGCTCTTGATTTTGTAAAAGTTTGTCACCGCCGCCAGTGACTCGCCGGAATTATTCATAAACTTTTGCGGTTTAATAACGATTATTTTTTTATTCTGCCATGTTGCTTCCAATATTTCTGCCTGGAATTTTTTCTGTTCTTTGAATTCTCCCCAGTTCAACTTTTCCGCCAAAAAATCCACGGCCATAAAACCAATGTTATGGCGCGTTTTTTCATATTCTCGGCCTG
Source organism: bacterium (assembly GCA_035388025.1). Lineage (GTDB taxonomy): Bacteria > Patescibacteriota > Patescibacteriia > UBA2196 > GWA2-42-15 > JAAZMX01. Next base: position 37,393 of record DAOOPA010000002.1, on the reverse strand, counting down.
GGTTGCCGAGCCCCGCTATTATTATTGCCTTGTTTTTTCTCTCCATAGTAATCAAGTTTTTTTCTGGAGCCGACGCACCACCAAGCGGATTGGCGCTCCGACAAAGTGAAATTTTTCTCTCAGGTTATTAATGATGTATTTTTTATAACTCTCTTCCAGTTCCTCGTCCGAACCCACTTCGCATTCAAAAACTGGTGGCTTGATATCAACCTGTCGGAGCCTGGTAACAAAAGCTCTCTTGACCGCGACTCGCCCTCGAAAATTGATTCTTTTCTTGACTGGCGGTTGCTTTTTGATCAAAAATTTTAAAAATTTATTCAAGGCATTAGCCGTAACTTTTATTTTTTGGCCAGCGGAGACTTCCAAAATTAATTTTAATATTTTTTCTGTATTAAAGCCAGTTTTGGCGCTGGCCAAAACAATGGGGGCGTAAGACAAATGGGGGAACGCCCATTGGATATAAGCACGATATTCGTCAGCGCTTTTTTCTTCCTCGCGCCCCCTTACCAGATCATATTTATTGGCCACAATAATCGTCCCCACGCCAGCTTCGGCAATGATTTTACCAAGTTGCATGTCTTGGTGGCTCAAGTTTTCATTTATATCTATCATCACTATGGCCACGTCTGCGTCTCGCAAAACCCCCCAAGTCATCCTGACCCCGCTTTCCTCCAGCCCGTTGCGGTCGATTCTGGCTTTGCGCCTGACACCGGCCGTATCAATAATGATTATTTCTTTGTCCTGATAATCAATTTTCGTATCATTTGGCTCTCTGGTCGTGTGCGGCGTGGCTGAAACAATTACCTTTTCTTCGCCGCTAAGCGTATTGAGGAGCGACGATTTGCCTACGTTTGGTTTCCCGATTATTGCTACCCTGACCGTCTCTTTTTTGGGTTGCCTGATAGATTTTTTTTTGAGACTTTTTAGTTTCGTGACTATTCCCTCGAGCAAATCACCAATCCCGGCGCCATTTGCCGCTGATATGAGATATGGTTCGCCCAAGCCCAGCTGGTAAAAATCAGCGGTTTGTTCGCGCAGTCTGGCCGTGTCGCATTTATTAATTGCTATTATTGTTAATTTTTTGCTCTGCCTTAGAAAATTGGCAATTTTTTTATCTTGCGGGTTCAACCCCTCGATTGCGTCGGTCATCAAAATCACCAAGTCGCTTTTTTCTAGCGCCTGCCTGGCCTTTAATTCCACCTGCCGGTCAATATCTTCTCCGGCCCCCAAGCGCATTTTTTTCTCTCTCTTTTTTGTCAATTTTTGCAGCTCGCTCTTTTGCTCGGCCAAAAAACCCCCTGTATCTACCAATTTAAATTCTTGGCCCTGCCATTCTACTTCGGCGTATTTCAAATCGCGCGTTGTTCCAGGAATTTTTGAAACCAGAGCTCGTCTAGTTTCGGAAAGTCGATTAAACAAAGTTGATTTGCCGACATTTGCTCGGCCGATAATTGTCACTGTTCCCAGCATATTATTTAAATTTTATTTTCTATTCTCCCGCTTCCAGTGTTTCGTTTTTTGGCGCCTCTGTTGTTGTCGTCGCTGCACTGGCGGTTTGTTTTTCGCGCCACTCATTGATGGCTTTTATGTCGTCAATCCGATCATATCCCGTTACTATTATAAAAGAAGCTTCAATTTTTTCCTCTATTCCCTGATCATTTTTTCGGTACATGGCCGGGTATAAAAATTCTGGAACCTCACGGCTGGTATGGGCGCTAAAGCGTTCTTTTAAAAATGACAAAGCCTCATTCTCAACCCCCCCAGTCAAATCATAAACGACGGTTTTTTCAAAATTTTGGTTTGAAGAATTGGTTATTCTTTTTACCTTGAAGCCGAGTGATTCCAGGCTGGACGACATATAGGTGCCGAGGCCATCAATGGTGGTGCCATTGGCCACAATCACGGGAATATTTTTTGCCGCGATTTCTTTGATGGTAAAAATATTTTGCACAAAACCCTTTAACTCTCCGTAATCGCCGTTTTTGGGTACCAAAACAAAAGCGCCACCCTCAGTTGTTGTTGGCTTTAATAATCCTCCGGCCGAATCATCAATTACATAATTCTTCACTGTCTCAAAGTCAACTTCTTTGGCTACATTAATAATTTCAGGTATCTCCCAGGTTTCCACGTTGGTTTGAATATTGTCTCTTACCGCGTCAAAAATTTTATAGAGCTTATTGGGGTTGAGAAAAACCTTCCAATTCATTAGTTTATTTTTAATAGCCAGGATAATTTTTTGTTGGCGTCGGCTCCGGGCAAAATCCGATCCCTCGCCATTGTTTCCATGGCGTGAGCGAGCGTATTGCAAAGCCCTTTCTCCATCCATGTGTTCAATTCCTTTTTCAAAGCTTATTGTTTGCACTTCGTGGTCTTCGGTCGGGTATTGGCTATCGGCGAAACTTTTTTCTATTTCTACGTTTACTCCTCCCAGTTCGTCAATTACCCTCTTAAAACCGGTAAAGTCTATTCTCAAATAATAATGAATCGGTACGCCAAATACTTCCTCTATCGTTTTGGCCGCTAAAGCCGAGCCACCGCCCGGATAATCAATAGTCTCTCCATAAGAGCTGGCGTTATTTATTCTTTGGTAGCCATTGCCTGGTATTTTTACCAGCAAATCGCGCGGGATAGAGATTAACGCCGCCTCATTAGTTGATAACTTTAGACTTCCCAGAATTATAGTATCTGTTAAAAGTGAGCCATCATGGCCAGCCCCCCCGATTCCCATCAGCAAAAAATTAATGCGGTCACTCTCTGTTCCTGCCAATTTACCATCATCGCCTAGGAGCATCCTAAATTGGCTTATTACTGGCAAGCGTCCAATTAATCGGCCGACTGAACCTTTGGAAAATACAGCCTGGGAAGATAAAATCCAGGTCAAAACAAACAAACCGAGCAAACCGAAAGCCATTAACCTCAAAAATTTATAAATTAAACCGTGCTTTTTCTCTCCCTCTGCTTCTTCTTGGAGTTGTGGTGGTACCAGATTAATATTGTTTTCCATTTTTTTCTTATACAAAATTTAAAGCCCTTGGGAGAGCTCTCTTTCTTTTTATAATATACTAAAGACATCCTTGCGTCAATTAAAAAAATATGCTATTATTAGTACAAATTAGCTAATATTAGCATAAAATATTATCCACCTTGGGCAATTAGCTCAGCTGGTTAGAGCGCGCCGTTCACATCGGCGAGGTCGCTGGTTCGAGTCCAGCATTGCCCACCAGTGATATTATCAATTTCAAAACTATCTTAATTAACATTAGTCATTGGTATCAACGAGCGCCATGAAGAGTATCTTTATTGTGGTTCAGACCCGGTACCAGCGGCTAATTCTCTACTTATTCGCTAAATAATTTTTATGGCATTTATAGAAAAACCAGAAGAAAAACCGAGTTTTGAGCCAGCCTCTGGCCAAGAGGGTCTGATTGATCAAATCAAAGAATTTATCTGGGAAACGGTCAAAGTGGTTGTTTTTTCTTTGGTAATCATTATTCCCATTCGTTATTTTTTGATTCAGCCTTTCTATGTCAAGGGGGCTTCCATGGAGCCGAATTTTTTTGATCATGAATATCTCGTGATTGATGAAATTTCTTATCGTCTGGGTACTATCAAAAGAGGTGATGTGGTTGTTTTCCGCTACCCTAATGATCCCAGCCAGTATTTTATCAAGCGGATTATTGGTTTGCCGGGCGAGACGGTTGCCATCAAGAATGGAAATATTTTTATTATTAATGGCGAGCATCCGGATGGTTTTTATTTGGACGAGAGTGCTTATTTACCCAAGGTCTATACTCAAGGAGGCAAAGAATTAAAATTACCTAACACGGACTACTTTGTTTTGGGTGATAATCGCGATTCTTCTCTTGATTCGCGGATTTTCGGTCCGATTAATCGCTCAGCCATTGTGGGCCGCGCCTGGGTCCGTGGCTGGCCATTTGATCGGCTTCAAGTTTTTTCCACTCCTGTTTATAATTAATAATTGCTCCAAGTTTTTTATGCCCAAACCAGCCAGCAAAACAATTCAATTACTCAAAGGCTTTAAAGATATTTTGCCAGAGCACCAGGCTTACTGGGATTATTTTTTATATGAAGCAGAGCGCATTATTATCAATTATGGTTTTAAAAAAATTGACGTACCTGTCTTGGAACAATCAGCCCTCTATTTCAAGGGTACGGGCAAACATACGGACGTTGTCACCAAGGAATTATACAGCTTTGAAGATAAGGGTGGAGAAAATGTCACCTTGCGCCCCGAATTTACCCCCGGCATCTGCCGCGCCTATATTGAACACGGTATGTTTAATAAGCCCCAGCCAGTCAAGCTTTATGTTCACGGCCCGGTCTTTCGGCACGACAATCCGCAGTCTGGCCGTTATCGCCAGTTTCACCAGCTAGACCTAGAAGTTATTGGTACAGATAGCCCGGTCATTGATGCTCAGCTGGTCATCATCGCCTATCGCATCCTAGAGGCTGTTGGTCTGTCACCTCTAGTTCATCTCAATAGTATTGGTTGTCCAGAATGCCGCGCTGGCTATTTGACCAAGTTCAAACAATATTTGTCCTCTGGCGGGCGCAAAAAAAATTTGTGTGAGACTTGCAAGGAGCGCTATCAAAAAAATCCTTTGCGCATTTTTGATTGTAAGGAAGAAAGTTGCCGCCAAATGCTTTCCGAGGCGCCTCAAATTGTTGATTCTCTTTGTGAAGAGTGTCGCAAACACTTCATGCAGGTTTTGGAATATTTAGATGACATGGGCATTGAATATGCCCTGGATGTTCAGCTGGTGCGTGGCCTTGATTACTATACTCGTACCACCTTTGAGGTTTTTTCCAAAGAAGATAACAAGGAAAGTCCGGTTGCGCTTTTGGGCGGCGGCCGTTTTGATGGCCTTTTAGAAGTTTTGGGCGGTAGGCCCACTCCAGCCGCTGGCTTGGCCATTGGTGTTGAGCGGGTTATCAATAAATTGCGCGAATCTCGGCCTGACCTTCAAGGCCAGGAAAATATTGATATCTTCGTGGCCCAGCTTGGGTCTGAGGCGCGCAAAGAGGGTTTTAAATTATATGAAAAATTAATCAACGAGGGCTTTCAGGTTGGTGAAAGTTTTTCCAAGGATGGCCTCAAGGTTCAGTTGGAAAAAGCCGATGGTCTGCGCGCCAAATTTACTCTTATCATTGGACAAAAGGAATTGATGGACCGCACAATTATTATTCGCGATATGAACTCTGGTATTCAAGAGATAGTTAATTATGACAAAATTATTCCGGAGATTAAAAAACGCTTGGACCCCAATATCAACACCATAAAAAGTTATCGTCTGGAAAGCATTAAAATTGGGGACAAAAAACACGATGAAACTACTGCCCAAAACTTATCAGAACTGTCCGAACATCAGCCACGCCATACCGATGACAACATCAACAATCATGAGGGTTTTTCCGATTCTGATTATGATTCAGAGGATGACGAGGCTGAGGACGAGCTGGAAGAGGAGGAGGAAGAGTTGGGTTTGGCCAGCGAGGAAGAAGAGGCTGATTATGATTATCAATATGGTTCCAAAGATGATATCTAATGAAAACCTTTAGTATTATTACTTTTGGTTGCAAATTGAATCAGGCGGAATCAGACATGATCTCCGCCGATTTAATTTCTCTTGGTTTTCAGCCCGCATCTCATTTGCCGGCTGATTTGATAATCGTCAACGCTTGCTCGGTTACAGCCAAGGCTGAGCACGTGGTTTTGCAAAAAATCAAAGCCCTCAAAAAACATGCGTTCAAAATTATTCTCACCGGCTGTTTTCCGGACGGTGATATTCCCGACGTCGATCTGTTTGTTCCCGCCAAAGACAAAGCCAAGATAAAAAGGCTGGTCACCAAATGGTTCCCGCCAGTCGAAAAATTATCTAGCGCCAAGATAGTCAGCGCCCATCCGCATCGTGCTTTTGTCAAAATCCAGACCGGTTGTAATAATTTTTGCGCTTATTGTATTGTGCCTTTCCTCCGCGGTTTGCCCCAGAGTCGATCTATTGCCAAAATCATTACTGACATAAAAAAAGCTGAGAAACAAGGAATTCAAGAAGTCGTTTTGACCGGGGTCAATATCGGTTTGTATAAAACACAAAACCCAATTAACAAGACGCAAAAGAATTCCTTGGCTGAATTATTAAAATTGATTCTTATCAAAACTGATATCCCACGTATCCGCCTTGGTTCGCTCTGGCCCACGCACATCACTCCCGAGCTGATAAAATTATATGCTACCGAGTCGCGCCTCTTGCCGCATTTTCATTTGAGTATTCAGTCCGGCTCCAATCAGATTCTGAAATCAATGAATCGTCACTACACCCGCCAAGATATTTTAAAAATTACCAGTGCTTGTCGTGCCCAGATCAAAAATATTAATTTTACCTGCGACATCATCGTCGGATTCCCGGGTGAAACCGAGCGGGACTTCCGTGATACTTGCGATTTGATTAAAGCTGTCGGCTTTTCCAAGGTTCACATCTTCCAATTTTCCCCGCGCCCCGGCACTCGCGCCGCCACGATGTCCGGCCAGATTCCTGGATCAATCAAAAAGATTCGTTATCAAAAATTGGCCATCCTGTCAGAAACGGTTGCTAAGCGCGAAAAGAATAAATTTAAAAACAAAAAGCTTCCCGTACTTTGGGAAGGAATTGCGACTGGTTGGCAATATGGTTTTACCAACAATTATCTGCGCGTGAAAAAGAAGATAAAGCCGGGCGAAAATTGGGAGAACAGAATTGAAGAGTTTAAAGTCAAAAATTTTATTCGATAGTCTTGACAGATTCTCATTTTACTCTAAACTGTGTTTTATAATGTCATTACCCAAAAGGAGGAGCAAGTGAAAAACACATTAAAAATTAAGCGTTGGAAAGCCGGGCTCAAGCAGTATGAATTGGCGTTTTTGCTGGGGTGCAGTACGACCTATCTCTCCCAGGTTGAAAACAACCAGGTCGAGCCGAATGAGGAGTTTCAGCGCAAAGCGGCGGAGATTTTCGGAGTCAGGGTAGATGAGATCTTCCCGCCGAAACCGTAAACCGCCCCGCCGGCGTAGCCCCGATCCGGCAGTTTTAAAAAAGCGACACCATCAGGCGTCGCTTTTATTTATCTTATTTATCATTAATCTTATTGCTCTTGCTGTCTTTGGATTTTTTTGTAGTTCATCAGCTTTCAATGCCCGAAAGGCTTTCATGTCCAATAACTTCATCTTGCTAATTATATTTTCCTTGACCAATTATCAAAATCGCGCTAAATTTAAAAAATAAAATTGAACCCTAAACGGAGGAAGCTACGATGAAAAATGTATTAAAGACCAAACGATTGGAAGCCGGGCTGAAGCAGTATGAGTTGGCCTTTTTGCTCGGCTGTAGCGCGAGCCACCTCTCAAGAGTTGAGTCTGGCCAGCGAAAAGCCAGCGAGGGGCTCAAACGTGAAGCGGCCAACCTCTTTGATCTCAAGGTGGGGGAGATTTTTGGAGATAATTAGGAGTTAGATAGGGATTTCGTCCCCAGCCTTCCCTAAGACGCTTTAAAGAAACAAAAAGAGCGAAGAAAATTCTTCGCTCTTAATTTTTGGTTTAAGCTTCTGATTATTTTCCAATTAATAACATCACAAATATCCCCGCCGTATTCAGGGCGTATGACAGGATGGCAAATATGCGCCCATTGATCAGTTTGTCCGAGGCGAGCATGGCCACTCCGAGCTCATCAGGCAGAGGCGAAGCGATTACTATGGCGCCGACTATTGGCAGGATATATTTTTTAAAAATTAAATTTAATCGGTAATTGTCTCGCCAGCGATCCCAGAAATGGCTAGCGCTGATTTTATTGATCTCATCTTCAAATGAGTGGCGAATAAATTTAAAAATAAAAAAATCACTAATTAGCGCACCCGCTCCAGCCAAAAGCCCGGCGCCGATCATGTTTAATTCTCCCCCGAGAATTACCAAGATGGCCGTGGCCGCCCCGGCCGTAAAACTATAGGCATAAAAAATTCCGGCCAAAAGAGCACCCCAGTAGCCAAGTCCGACTACCCAATCATTGATACCTTGAAACAATTTTCCACCAAACAAAAATATCACCACGGCGTAGGTCAAAAGGAGAATAGTGAATTTTGGGTATTTAAGTTTCATTTTTATTAAAGTTTGGGGAACTCAAGCTTTAGCCTGAAAAATCAACAGCCTGAAGGCTGGGTTCCGTCACGCTCATCAATTCCCTGTCATTCCAGCGAAAGCGGGAAGCCAGACAAAAAACAAAAAGAAAAAGAATTTATTTATTAGAATAATAACCGGGTCAAGTCCGAGGATGACCGACGAGAAAATACTAATCTTATCAGTTTCTTGTACTCCGCCCCCTTTTCCCGGTAGTCGGTATAAAAATCATAACTGGACGCCGCCGGCGACAAGGCCACCGCCTCGCCAGACTTGGTATGCTTGAAAGCCGCCTCGATCGTCTCTCTCATATTTTTTACCCTGACGATTTTGTTGTTCGCTTTTATCTTTTTCAATTCTCTGGCGACAGTTTCGCCGGCATGCGGCCAGCAGATAGTGGTTCTGATTTTGGATTTTTTTATCTCTCTTGCCAGTTTGGTATAATTCAATCCGCGGTCAAATCCGCCCACGATCAGCGTTTGCAGATTTTTTGTTTTTAATGTTTTAATCGCTTCAATTGTTGACTCCGGCGTGGTGGATAATACATCATTATAAAATGTTATGCCCTTAAATTTCCCTACCAACTCTAGTCGGTGTTCCAGCGGTTGAAATTTGGCCAGCGCTTTTTTGACATCCGCGTCTTTGATTTTCCAATACTTTGCCACAGCCACCGCCCCAGCCATATTCTGTTGGTTGTGTTCGCCGAGCAATCTGGCGCCACTGGCCAATTCTTTTGGCAGTTCCGCGTAACCAATCGCTTTGATCCGCTGGTTGGCGGATTGCTTTTTGATAAAGTCGCTCACCCGTTGAAAATTCTGATTGTACACCGCTACTCCGCCCGGTTTCAGTCCCCGGATGATATTCATCTTGGCCTGAAAATATTTAGCGAGACTGCCATGATAATTCAGATGTTCTGGATAAAAACTAGCCACCACCACCGTGTCCAATTTTTCACTCAAAGTATCAAGCTGGTAAGACGACAATTCGGCCACAAAAATTGTTTGTTTGGAATCCTGATTGATATAATCCAAAAATGGTTTGCCGATATTCCCCACCAAAACAGCTTTCTCTCTGGCGGTTTTTAAAATAGTATAAAGTAGACTGGCCGTAGTACTTTTGCCTTTAGTGCCCGTGACACCAATTACTCGCCCCTTAATGTTGGCCAAGAAAATATTTAAATTGGTTGTTACTATTATTCCTTGCCGTGATAATTTTTTGACTTTCTGATCCGGCAACTTGATGCCTGATGTTTTGATGATGACATCAAACTTTTCCAGATTCTTGAGATAATTTTTACCCAAATTTAAAATCAAATTTTTGTCTTTACTTAGCCAGCTTCTTTCTTTTGGTCCAAATTGCACCAAGCTATTTTGGTCGGCCACGCCAAGCGACTTTTCCGGATAATATTTGCGTAAGTATCGCAAAGACGACTGGCCCTCTCGCCCAAAGCCCAGGATCAGGATTTTTTTATTTTTAAATTCTTTAGTTTTCATATTTCCAGCTTAACAAAAATACCAGCCAAAGTAAAATTATAAAAAAAGAAAAGCCACTGGTTATCCACCAACGGCTATTTCGGCCATTTTATAAAAAATAAAAAAAGATCGGTCGCTAAGGCCATAGCGATAAAGACGATGAGTCGGATATTGAAACCCCGATTTTTCACTCTCTCGTCTGACCAATTTGACCTTTCCCTGATCACGCCGCTGGCGACCAACGCGCCAACATTCAGGACGGCCAAGGCCCACTTCCAGTCGGATTGCAGTTCCGCCGTGTAAGCCAATCCGCCAAATGCTCCGGCCATTGCCGCTAGCCGCAACATCCCTAACAATTTTTTTCTCACTTTTCACCCCTTTATAATTTTAGTTTTTCTATTTCTTCTTTAAAATTTTTCCCCGCCATTTTCATCGCTCTTTTCATCTCACTCGGCGTGCCCACGCACTCAAACGGCTTGATGTTTTTTTGCCCCAAGAGTTCTCGGAAGAGCGACTTGAGTTTCTGATCAGCATACAGGTTTTTGCCAAAAATGACAAGTAGCTCCTCTTTCTTGAGATAGGCCGAGAGCATAGTCCAGACAAAAACGCATTTGGGGCATTCGCCACACCATCTTTGTTTTGCTTTTTTCGTAATTTTAAAATTGGTATTACAACTGGAAAAAACCGGAAAATATTTTTTGTATTTCACAAACTCCCCGACAATTTCCAGCTCGGTTTTCTGACGCAGTAAACTATAATATTTGACGCTCGGTGTAATAAACTTTTTTATATAACTGCTAAACATTTTTTCAAATTCCAGCGATTTACTCCATTGATGATTGATTGTCATTCCCAAGTATTTTACATTACCATAATTGGCGCTCTTTTCATTGCCGAGAATGATCTCATTGTATCCATAGAGAACAGTCGCCGCCACATCCAAGAGTGAGTAGTAAACACTGATAGGAATATGGCCGTTATAAACACCCGGCTTTTTATTTAGAACAAATAGATTGGGTGACAAATAACGCTCCACTCTGATGAGAGGTCGGTCGACCACCTTTACCACTTCGTCAACGAGGGTTGATTGCCCGAGATAAATCAGTTCAAATTTTTTCTTTCTTTGTTTTAATAATTCGGCCACCACAATAGAATCTTTACCCCCCCCGATTGGTACTAGCGTCCGATTGGGCATTTTAATTTTAATTGGCTTGACTGTATATTCTTTGGCGCTGGGAAAGTTTATCAGTCCGCGGAAGTCAATCTTATTGCGATAAAAAAACTCGCCCAAGCCCTTGGTATAGACTTTGTTCCAAAAGGTCGCCTGTTCTTTGCTTAATCTGTATTGGCCCAAATCAATTTTCTTTGGGCAGCTTGTTTTGTAATAACTTATGCCGGCGATTAAAAATAAATTAAACAGCGCCAAATCCAAGGCTCTCAATTGATTTTTATCTAATTTATTTTTAACTGCCGGGAAAATCAATTTTTCTCGAAAGTGGTGTTTGCCAAGCGCATAATCAAACAACACAACCCCGGTTCTGGGGTTGAATTGATATTTTTTGAATTTGAAAGTCTTTTCCGTCATGAGATTATTTTTTGTTCAAAAGTTTCAAGAGCTGTTGATGGATGTGGCCATTGGTCACGATTAGATCGTTTGTGTTTCTGCCTGGCCATTTGCCCTTTGAATTTGTTATTTTGGCTCCAGCCTCCTCGGCTATTATCATGCCGGCGGCCACATCCCATATTTTTGCTGGCCGTATTGGAGAAGAAATATGCGCTTCTAGATAACCTTGGGCCAAATAACACAGACACAGAGAACCAGCGCCCAGTGCTCGGAAGCGATTGCAGACCGGGACTATCTTATTTAATACTTTTAGATATTCTGTTTGTTCCTTTTTACTTTTGTTGGCTATTCCGCCTCCGCCCACCGAGATAATAGTATCGGCCATTGTGCGAAGGTGAGAAACTTTTATTTTTTTATTATTTAAAAAAGCACCGCCGCCCTTTTCAGCCCACCAGCACTCATCAGTCCCCGGCTGATAAACCACACCAAGTATTGGTCGCTCTTTCTGCCACAAAGCGATAGACACCGCGAAATGTTTTACGCCAGCCGCGAAATATTTTGTGCCGTCAATCGGATCAATTATCCACGCATCTTTGGAATGGTTATCAATATCTTGTCCCTCCTCCCGGATGATATTATGGTGTGGAAAGTTTTTTCGAATCTCCTCCACAATCAACTCCTCCACTTTGATATCAACATCAGTAGCCACATCGCGACGGTCTGTTTTGCTGGTTATTTTTTGGATCTTGCCCATCTTTGACAAAGCCAGGTTGCCCGCCCGCTTGGCCAAATCAATAGTAAATTTTAAATTACTCGTCATAATTATTTTTGTAAGATATCCAAATTGACGCACAGCTGATCCTGCCAGATCATATCCGAATAGCTTTTTAATAAATCTCTGGTATAGATTCTTCTTTTTTCATAAGTCGCCTGATCCTTGGCTTCAAATTTTACTGTGATGTACGGTCCGTTTTGTGAATAGCGGAAAACCATCATCCCGTCTTTGAAATCAGCCCGGACCCCATCGTCGCCCGGTATTATGCTGTCGTCGGTGATTTGCGCCCCCTTGAAATCTTTTTTAAATTTTATTGATAGACCTTTGATCACCGCTTTTTTCTTATCATCCGGACAGCCGATTTTTATTTCCGGCGAGGAAATATATTTGGGAAAAGTATCATACAAATCAGCCAGACTCATTTTTTTCTCTGATAAATATTCCATCACCCGGAGCGCCGCGTAGCAACCGTCATCGTGGCCATAGGCGTTGTCAGCGAAAAAGAAATGTCCTGACAACTCTCCGCCGAAGGCTGCCCTTTCGGTTGCGATTTTGTCTTTTATAAAAGAGTGCCCGGTGCGCCAGATAATCGGTGTGCCACCTTCTTTTTTGATCACTTCGCGCACGATCTGTGAACACAGGGTATTATAAATTATTTTTGATTTTGGGAATCGACCCAAAATTTCTTTGGCGAAAATCGCTACCAAGACGTCATTCCAGAGTATACGTCCCTTGCTGTCCACTACGCCGAGCCGATCGCCGTCGCCGTCAAAAGCAAAACCTAGATCAGCTTTTTCTTTTATTACCTCTCCTCCCAGATTTTTCATATATTTCTCATCAGTCGGGTCTGGCGTGCCCTTGGGAAAATGTCCATCTACCTTCAGATTTTTTCCTATTACCTTGGCCCCGGATCGACCAAATATTTCTTCCAAAAAAAGTCCGGTCGTGCCATGCCGCGAGTCAACCACTAGTTTAAATTTCTTTTTTATTTCCAATCTTTTGTGCAGATCATTAATATAGTCGGCGCGCACGTTTTTTTTGGTTACCCTGCCGGGTTTTGGCGCCTGGAAAAAATTTTCTTTTTCCACATATTCACGGATTTCCTGTACATCGTCTTCCATAGTTGTTTCTGAGTATCCAACGCCCAGCTTGAAACCGTTAAAATTCCAAGGATTATGTGAGGCGGTCATGATGGCTCCGCCATTGGTCTGATAGCGGTATTGGGCGTAATACATCATCTGGGTCATAATCATGCCAAGATCAATAATATCCACGCCGGTTGAGAGCAACCCTTTGGTAAAAGCCGGTAAATATTCTCTGCCGCTCAAACGGCAATCTCGACCGACCACCGCTTGAAGGATCTTTCTCCGGCGCAAAAATGTGCCAAAGGCCTTGCCAATAGCTTCCATCTTTTTTACATCAAAGTCTTTGCCCGCTTCCCCGCGGATGTCATAATTTCTAAAAACAAAAGGATTGATCTGCATAACTATGTGTTTAATTTATGAAAAGTTTTTTCTCCGTCCAAGATCATTTTATTTACCAGCCTCCGGTCGTCGCCATTGGCGATGATCCGAAACACCCCGGGCTCGGTCTTGGAGCCGCGAAAGAATAGCCAGTTGTTTTTATCAAATAATATTTTCAGCCCGCTGTCCGCTCCGGGCGCGCTTTTGATTGCTTTTCCTCTTTTTTCATAATACTCCCGAATCTTGATTTTTAAAAGCCCCGCTTGGTTTTCATTGGCCGAGACAATTTTTCTCTCCTCAAAAAACAGGGGATAGCCAGCCAATATTTCCTCCAGCGGTTTTTGTCGTTCCGCCATCAGTCTCAGGATCAGAACCGTGTTCAAAAGTCCGTCGCGACATTTGCCCGGCGCCACGATTACTCCGCCATTACTACCCTCGCCGCCGATGAGGCTCTGCTGTCTTTCCATTTCTGTCACCACGTTGGTCTCGCCTACATCTACCTCTTTGATCTTTACCCCATATTTTTTAGCCACTTGATAAATCAGATGTGAGGTTGGCAGATTTATTACCACGGCACCCTTTGGTTTCAAGGCGTCAATTGCCAAGGCCAAGGCCTCATGGCCATTGATCATATTGCCGCGTTTCTTGGCTAAAACATTTTGACTGTCAATGATCATCTCCGCCCGGTCGGCGTCGCAGTCCAGCCCCACGCCAAAATCGGCCCTTTCTTTATCTATTATCGGCGTCAGATAAGCCAGTGTTTCTTTGTTGGGGATCACTAGTCTTTGAAATTGCCCGAGACGCATATTGATGCCGATCATTTTCACGCCCAGTTGCCGAAAAAGTTGTGACGCCACCACCGCGGCCGTGCCGCCATTGGCGTCAATTAAAACTTTGAAATTTCCTTGTCGGATTTTTTTTGCTGTTGTTTGGCCGATGGTCTTCAAAACAAAATCGATATATTTGCCCGGCAAATCTTTTTCTTTGCTGATCAATTTTCCCGATTGCTTTGCTCTCTGCACTAGCGTTCCCATCTCTTTAGCTTTTTTGATAATTATTTCGCTCTCGCGCGCTCCGAGTATCGCGCCACTTGCTTGTAAAAGTTTCCAGCCATTGTATTCCGGTTCATTGTGCGAAGCGGTAACAATCACCCCGCCCTGCGCTCGGTATATTCTGACTCCGAGTTCAATCATGGGCGTGGTCGCTACCCCGACATTAATTACCTCAAAACCCATTCTCAGCCATTCTCGGGTGAAGACACCCATTAAAGCTTTGCTGGATTTTCTGGTATCTCCACCCACAACCACGCGAATTTTGCCACGGTTTTTATTTATCAAAAAAATGCCATAGGCTCTGGCATAATTTTCGGCTACTTCTTTAGTCAGACTCTCTCCGTAAATACCGCGGATGCCTGATAGTGTTTCCATCAAAGTATCGTGCATTGTTGTTACACACCCCCTCGACTGAAGGGTTATATTAATAAATTTGGAGGTCACGGCGGGATTTGAACCCGCGAATAATGGTTTTGCAGACCATCGCCTTAGACCACTTGGCTACGTGACCCCAAGATTCATATATTAAATTTGTCCCTCTTCGAGGGATGTCTCGTAGAGACACAGACCCCCACCTTACTATTTGCCTGCCCCGCCTCTTGAGAGAGGCGGGGGCTACGTGGCCCTAATATTTATATTTTTATCCTACCTTAATATCCATCATTTTTCAAGGATATAAAATAAATGCACCGCTTTTCGCAGTGCATTTTTATCCCACCTATTTTTTGTTAAGTTTTTTACTAGCCACCATCAAAGTGACGCCCAATAACAACCAGCACCAACGGGGCGAGAGCGCTTGAGCCAAAATTCCGCTGATAATCAAACCAATCGCCCCAGCCAAATGGCTGGTTAAAGACTCAAGCGAATTGATCGTCGCCCTCTCGGCCGCCCGGGCATGATCATTTAGATATTGGCTTTTTATCGGGGAAAATAACCCCCGACAAAATTCATGAGCGAGGAATGGCGGCAATGCCCACAAAAACTGGCCGCCAGCCATGGCCGTCAGCGCGACGAAAAAGCCGATTGACGTCAGGGCAACCACCGACGATCTTTTTTCGTCCCCGATTTTCGCTAGCACTTTTGGGGCGTAATGAGAGCCGGCCATTAATGATAGAGAGATAGTCGCAAAAATCCAACCGAAAGATAAACGGTTCGCGCCCAGCCCCTGGAAAAAAGGTTGCCATTGCATATTCGGACCCTGGGTGATAAAAGTCAGTAGCGCACTCGAGGCCAAGACAAAACGAATATGCTCGTTATTTAGCCCCCAATTTTTACTGTCTTGGATTGTCCCCACGATCTCCAACCAGCCGCTTTTAAAAGAGAAAGATTTTTTTACAAAATATTCCTCTCGCATAAAAGCCATTGCCGCTACAGCCGTGACAAAAAAAGTGATCGCGCCCATTAGCCAGGGCAGGGCAATATTATTTTTTGATGCCCAGGTCCCGATGAGCGCTCCGAGCACGGTGGCCAATTGCTTGGTTTTTATTCCTTGAGCAAAAATGGCGCTAGTTTTGCCTTGATAACCATGGTATCTGAGGCTATCAACCAACCAAGCTTCAAACGCTCCGCTCGCGCAGGTTTGGCCAATGGCGGCTATGATTTCCGCCGTGATAAACAACCACAAGCTGTCAGCAAAAAAATAAACAACTTTGGCCAGCGCCCAGATCAGGCAGGAGAGAACAAAAGAGATTTTCCTGCCAAAGACGTCGGCGATCGCTCCGGTTGGTAGCTCAAACAGCAAGATTGTGACGAAATAAAAAATATTTGGTACGATTGCGCCGACATAATCCAGGCCATGATATCTGAGAAAGGTAATATACATGCCCGCCATGTACGACATCGATAGGTTGACAAGAAATGCCAGACACAGGTAGATTTTAATGGTTTTCTTAACCATAGTGCCTCCCTTTATTTGGTTTTAAATTTTTTCTAGACTTATTTGCCAAAAGCAAAATTAAAACGCCTTGCTTTTTGTCTAGCCAAGGCGTTTATAATGATGATTAATTAGAATCCAATTATCCCAGTTTTAAATAATAATCACCTTGGTCAAACACAAAATATCTACCGGCACCACAATCATAACCGATTGTGTAAACCGGCTTCCAACTTTCCATATTCAACTGGCGATTATTAAAATTCATAGTTATTTTGTTAACTATAAAAATTATGGCATATTTATTAAATATTGTCAAATTTGTCCGTTGGTCTTGACAACTTTTTTAATATTAGGAAAGGAATCAAATAAAAAGTTAAAAAGCAAAAAGTAGCATTTAAATATAGAATATAACGGGTTATGACTAAATAAAAAAGCCGGCATTGACCGGCTATTGTGAGCACTAGAGTGCTTTTACTGTTATTCTCTCCAGTTCTTTTCCCATTGGTGGTTTTTTCAATATTCCTTGCTTGGCCCCCATCGCCGTCACCACGCTATTAGAATTCAGCATGCCGAGTTGCAAGGCTTTTTTGATATTACCTTTGTACAAAATTAATCCAGCAACAAAACCCGAACCGAAAGCGTCGCCTGCACCCGTGGCATTGACTACCTTTTTGTCCAAGATGTCCGCCCATAATAATTCGGGGCCATTCTTGACCCACGCGCCAGCTTTGCCGCCAGTCACTACTACCACGGCCTTGCTCGCCAAGCCGCCCAAGGTTTCCAAAACTGTTTTGATATTTTTTGTTTTAGTTCTGGTCAGCTTTTGCGCCTCACTCATATTCAAAAACAAAATATCCGTCGCTTTGAGCATTTTCTTTAATTTCAGACTGCCGAGTTCCAATTCTGCTCCGCCCGGATTCCAAGCGATTTTGATTTTGTTCTTCTTTGCCACAGCAAAGAGCTGATTCAAGAGTTTCATATTCGCGTTGAGCGAAGTGATGAAAAACCAATTGGCTTTCAATTGGACTACTTTTTTGGGATTAAAATCAACAAAATCCGATGCTCCACGAAAGACGAGTGCCGTTCTCTCACCATCTTTGTCCAAAAAAATTACCGAATACCCGGTCTCTTCTTTTTTATCAATGGCAATCAGTTCAGTCCCCACTCCAAATTTTTTCATAGTCCTGATTATCTCTTGCCCAGCCAAGTCCGCGCCCACGCGCGACAAAAGAGCGGTCTTGATACCCATATTGGCCAGCGTGGCCGCCACATTGGTTCCCCCGCCGCCAATATCAAAATACATTTTTTCGATCTTAATCTTTTCGCCCACCACCTCGGGATTAAATGGGTGGCAGATCTTCGCACCCTGGCAAGACATATCTTTGTTCAAGATAAAAATATCCTTCAGGGCCGAACCAACGGAAATGACGTCAAATTTTTTCATAAAGTAAGTCAATTAAGCGAATTAAGTAAAGCAAGGTAATTATACCTTATTTAGAAAATTAGGTAAGCGCCGGCCAATCTTTTGTTAGATAGAAAAATTTAACCAACTTTTTTCGTAGTCTGGCCGCCTTTTGGGGATTTTTGGAAATAATAAATTTATTTTTACCCGGCCGCTCGATGATACCTTTAAATTCCTTGATTCTCGACTCGTTTAAAGCTTCATATTTTTGGTAAAACAGTTCAATTTCATCGGCTGTCATTTTATCAATTAATACTTCCACCAAATAATCACCAATGACATTAAAATAGTAATTATTTTTTTCAAATAGTGCCTTGCCTAGCATGCAGTATTGAAAATAATCAGTCATTTTTTCTTGGTCTTGGTTGACTGTTTTATCCAAGGCCGTCTTGTCAGCGGAAATCAGCAAAAATTTTTTTTGATAGTTCGGAAAACAAGACAGATATTGTAGCTCGCTTTCGCGCCGGCCGAACAAAAACCAATAGTGTGGGTTATACGAAAACATGTTTGGGTCATTTTTTACTTTTCTCATTAGCTCCACCAAGACGTGCCCCCAAAAACTATCTAGAAGCGCTGGATTTTTGAAATAATACTGCGCCCGATCCCCATTTTCTAAGCGTAAAAAATATTCCGATTCCGTTTCACTGTCCGCGTAACTATTTTTTGCTTGGCGAGTATATTCTGCCAATCGGTTTAACCATAATATATTTAATGTCACCTCTCCGCCACTCACGATAATTATCTCTTCTTGGTTGAGTACCCTTAGGGCGGTATAAACTCCTTGCTTGGTTGTGCCGGGAATCTGTTTTTTGATACGCAAAATCAGATCCAATGTTTCTTTGGGACCATCTTTTAAAATATCCAATATATAGTTTTCTAGTCTGATTTTTTTGCCCAAAAACATAAATTTAGTCTAGCGCAAACAGGGGATAAAGTAAAGAGTTTGTTTACTAAGATATTAAAAAACAAGGAAAACTTTACAAAAAAGTTAAAAAATTGTATAAAAATAGGAAAAACAAAAATTGAAAATTAAACACAAATAGGAGAAATAATATGAAAAAGACATTGTTTTTCTTGACGATGCTGGCGTTAAGTTCGTCAGCCACATCACAGCAGTTTGTTTTTGGTGGCAGCGGAACGGTCTGTCCAGTTGGGGCCTCCTGCTTTATCGGTATTACTACCACCAAAAATTGTCTTTCTGTAACTTGGTATGGTGGCGATTGTTTTTCTTTGGATTTGTCTTATAAGGAGGCAATGTTTTCTTTTGGGGGAAGGGTAGCGACCAAGAACAGGGATAGGTCTGTAGACTTTATTTCCTTAACAATTAATCCGCCCCTACTGGTTAATAACGACTGGACCATCATGGGTATGACCGGCTTAAATGTTTTAATTGAGTCAAATAATGGCTCTAAAAAACTTAGCCCAATTTTTGGTTTTACCATTTTAAAAAACCTTTAGATAGAAAGGAAAGAATATGTGCAGTCATCTATCTCTTTTCGCTCACTGTATTACCTGCGGCTCAAAATGTTGCCGAGACAGTCAAGGTATTGGTTCACCGATATTGTCAGTTCAGGAAGCCGAAAAATTAAATGGTTTTGCGCCTGGCCTGGAGAGGCACGAGGTATTCGGCGAAGTGTATTATACTATCAGAGATTGTTGCAATCAATGTTATTTCATTGTCTCTGATGGCCGGTGTCTTATTCAAAATATTAAACCCCTTGACGACCTTTGCTATCCTATCAAAGCAATTTATGATGAAGTCGGGGGAATAATTTTCGTGGTAGACACTTTTTGCCCGGCTCATGATAAGCTAACGCCTGAATTCATCGCCGAAGCAAAAAATGTTGCCCTGAAATCAATCCAAAGATTTTCTAGGGCGACCTATGAACACTGGCTTCAGCGCCACATTGGTTGGATTACAAAAACAGCCAAAATGATTTAAATAAAAAAAGCCCGAGACTTATCCCCGGGCTTTTAATAATACAAAAAATTTTAACCATTGCCCCTTGCTCGGCCGATCATAAAATCCACATTCTGGTTGGTGTTGACAGCATCGATTTTGATTTGTGGATATTTGTTTTGCCAAACCCGGAATACTTCATCAGTAAAACCTTGCCCGACAGTGTCTACCCTTTGAAAGTCCAAAGCAATTTCTTTAAATTTTTCCAATCCGACCAAGAGTCGTCTGGCCTGTGAGCGGGAAATATAACTTTCTTTGTTTTTATACAAAACAATATTAACCTTGGTTTTATTAAACTGATAAGACGAGTCAGCATATTGCTGAAAAACATCAGCTAATTTTATTTTTGAGCCAAGAGAAATAGTAAAAACCACCCTGGTGCCTTTTCTCATTTTAATATCATTAATAAAAACATCCTGCAGTCGCTGATTGAAAATCAATTTTTTACGACCACTTTCAATAATCAAAGTATCACAAACCTTGGAAGTAAAAAAAATCCCCTCACCACTGTGCGCCAGAGGGGCGGTTGTTTGTTTGCCTTTTAATAGATCTTGGATTGCCTCCAATTCATTTTTCAGGCCTCTCTTTTTCATGATGTTTTGAAAAGCCCCTACACCCTTATCGCTTATGGCGCATTTTATCAAACCCTTATTTTTTTCAGCTATAACCTCTATGGTTTTTGAACCCGAGTGTTCTATGGCATTATTGAGCATTTCGGTAAAAGCATAATCGGCCACTGTCTCTACCTCGGTCGGCAAATTAAAGATGCTAGTTTTTCTTTTGATTTCCGAAAGGACAACATCTTCGGACAAATTTTTGTTAACAAACTTATTGCGGAAGCTCACTATTTGTGCGCGGGCGGCCGCCAACCTTTTTTTGTCCGTCAAAAAATAATGAGCCCTATTGGCCTGGCCAAGCAAGGTGATCTTTCCTTCTTCTCGGAGTTCCTTAAAAAAACGGTTGACATAGGCACGAGAAAAACCGGTCAGCTTGGTGATTTCGCCGGTAGTCACACTCTCTCGCTCCTTTATTTTTTTCAAAATTAACTCTTTTATATCCATATATATTAATAGAATTTGTTTACAACTTCATAATAGCATATATCAATGAAGTTGTCAACATACTTAGATAGTTATCACAAAAGCCCGAGACATCGTCCTCAGGCTTTTAATTATATAAATAAAGGCGACATTCAGGAATGCCGCCTTTAATAAAATTAGTTGGCTTGGGCAATTTAATCATCAGGCTCCAAGTACCCTCCACTTCGGCGGGCAGGCAACTTGGAGCCAACAAAAAAATATTTGTATATTTGTAATCAATTCATAATTTGTAGGAAATCTTCCATCCTCTTCACATCATCCGGATTGGTAAAGCTTTTCCATTTGCCGGTCACTGGCACCGTCTTCACTTTTTTCTCTTTGGCCAAAGTACTGACCGCGTCAGTCAATTCATATTCGCCCCGCGGGGAGAGCCCAATATTTTTTATCGCCGCGAAAATTTCCGGCGTGAATTTGTACATGCCGATATTGACCGTGTAATCTCTGGGGCGGCTCGCGTCAAAATCAATATCCGGTTTGGGTTTTTCTACTATTCTTTCTAAAAAACTATTACCATCGGTTTTAAATAGTCCATAAGGCGACGGATCGTCAGTTGTCATGCCACCAGCGTAGCAAAATTCGTCGTCCAACTCTTTCATTCTCGTCAGATCTTCTACCGCGTAGAGATCATCGCCATTGATCACCACAAAATTTTCTCCGTCGATTGATTCTTCCACGGCGGCAATAGGCATAGCGGTGCCATATTTTTCCGCGCCCATTTTTTCAAATTGATCCACCAGCTTCAAGCTAAATTCCCCAGCATATTTTTGGGCAAATTCTGCCATTTTTTCTTTCTTATGACCCACCACCAAGATGATTTCCGCAAAACCAGCCGCTTTGATGTTATTTAACGAATAATACAAAAAAGGACGGTCTTTCACGTCAATTAGATGTTTTGGTTTGTCTGCTGAGAGCTCGAGCATTCTCGTGCCTTTGCCCGCGGCCATAACTACCACCTTTTTTATCATAATGTTTTTTCAAACCCGCTAGCCCGTTAACGCGTTAATGAGTTAACGGGTTAATTAAACAATTTTTTAACTCGATTTAACCCCCTCATTATTTTTAAGGAGTTATACCACCCCGGCCTCAAAACATAGTCCCACGCCCCCAAAAAACGATATTCTTGGCCGCCAAAACCTTTTTTGAATCGGGTGATACCAGCCCAGGCGTCGTTGTTTTCACTCGCGCCCCACAGGTCATAGATTTTAAAACCGTCACGCTTGGCGTCTTTTATCACATTCCATTGCAGGAGATAATTGGCCATCAATTCTCGTCCCTCATTAGCCGAAGCGCCGTGTAGGTAGGTCGCCGTGTCGCCAAAATAAATCGCGAGAATTGTCGCCAATGGTTTGCCCTCTTGCAAGGCAAAATACAATTTCAGTTTGACATTCTTGTCACCCGTCCCGAAATAACCGATCAATTTTTCATAATAACTCTTGTCATAAATCTTTATCCCATTTCTCTTGGCCGTCTCCTGGCTCAACCGATAAAATATTTCTATATCTCGAGTCATTGAATCAGCGCTCATTGTTCTGACCTGTATTCCCTTCTTTTCCGCCAGCCGGATATTGTATCTGGTTTTTTGGTGCATCGCCCCTAGTAGTTCTTCCTCACTTTTGGTCAAATCAACCAAAATTGTACTTTCCGGTTCCTGGCTATGAATCAAAATTTTTGGTTTTTTAAATCCCAATCGCTTGATAAAACCGACTATATAATCCTTGTACTCATACGGCGGACAAACGCGCAAAAATATTTTGTCTTGTTCTGTGGCCCAGAGTTTTTTGACGATTTCGCTATAAGCCAAGGCTCGTTGGTCCGAATAGTCTTTATGCCAGACTAGTCCGCGGGGGCAGTAAATATATTGATTGTCACCGGGCAACGACTTGTTGATCCCTTGAGCCACTACCCGGAGCTTTTCATCTTCTTGGACCACCCAGCGTGTTAGGGTGTAGCCCAGAGCTTCTTTGTTAAATTCACCCCACTCAAAAGATTGCAAAAAACTCGACGGGCTAGTGTTCTCCGCCACAAACTTGTCCCACTCTTCTTTGTTTTGATAATCAGTCAGGATTTCCATATCTAAAAGTATATTACTTTTAGGTTTTTTAAGCAAAATATTGACAAAAATTGATTTTTATGTAATAATTATAGGAATAAAAATAAACGTTCGTCTTAAAAAAAGAATACCTGAAGGAGGTGATTTCTTTGAAGGTTTGGCAAAAAATATCAATCGTTTCTGTTTTTGTGTTATTTATTATCTTGAGGGGTGGCTTTCTTTTGTCATGCCTCAAAGATTTTCCCGTAAAGGTAACACAGAAACAAAGGGCTAGGGAATTGTCGGCTGCTTGCAAGGCGTATGCCGAAACCATGGGGAAGATAAAAAATCAGAGTTGTACGGTGGTTGACTTTCGAAGCGGCCAGGTAGTAATCAACAACGCTTGGATCCTTTTCACTGGCTATCATCAAGAAAGGGATAGTGTTTCCGCTTTGTCTCGATCTTTGGTTGCCGCATATAGCAAAATTGACCCACGCTATATAGCTGCAACAACAACTCCAGTCGGTCACCATCTTGACGGGGTGCCGGCGCAAAAAGGATGGATCGACAGTTTTGACTGTAAAAAGGTCGCTTTATTTTTTGTCTGGATTTTTCCGATTAACTTCCTCCCTTTTATAATACTGCTTATTTTGATTAAAAGGTGGTATTATAGCAGGCCCTGGCAATTTTCATTTGGCGACGTAGTGGTTATTATTTTATGTCATCTAACCGGTACGTTTGCTTTCCGGGTTTATACCCCTAACAATTTCCTCCAGAAAAGAATTGATTCTCAATTAAAAATCTGGAAGGACAAGATTGGGGCGCATGGTTGGCGTTTAGCTCTGGCGTATTTGGTCGCCATTATTGTTTCCTTGGCCACCTTGATTCGCCCAGCTAAGTCGCAGGCCCAGATGGTCGTCGAGACAAAAATCGTTAGTCTTGTCCCGGCTGCTGCCATTGTTAATCAACAAGAGAAAGAATCCAACGAACCCATGGTTTTTTTCCCGGAAAAAGTTGTTGGATTTTTGCGGAGAGTTTTTGAGGAAATCATGATAGGGATTGAGACTGTTGTCTACAAAACGTTCTCTTTCATGATCACTCAATTTTTCTCACCACCTTTGGAATTTATCTGGGGTCTGTGGGCTCGGCCACCAGATGAAATGCGTTTTTGGATCACCAGAGCTCTTGGTTCTCGCGCTCCTGCTGATTTTGTCCTTGTTAGTAATTCACTAAAAACTTGGACAAAAAAAATCACAGGAGTTAATTATGAGAACCAAAATATTTTTGATCATCTTGTTGGCACTGTTTGCTGTAGCTAGCGCCAAAGACCCGGCCAACACTGTTAAATTTAACGTCGCCACAAGCGGCGGAAAGAACAGTGTTTCGGCAATTGTATTCCATTTGCGGGAGCGTTCTGGTTTTTGGGCTATAATACCGCAAAGTGGGATTCAAGCCGGAGTCGGACCGAATATCTGGATCAACGGGCATGGAGTTAAGGGTTGTCTTTTTAACCCTCTGACTCTTTGTTCGGTAGAAGATTCAGATGGAATAGAGGCAGGGGAAGTAAGACTTTGGAATATCTTTTTGGCCTCAAGCGGGTCGCTAAAGGTGAGCTCATTGTCTTATTATTCCTGGCCTCTGGTTGAATCCAAAACCAAGAGCTTCTATACAAAAGACCAGATTACTTTTTGTAATTTTGGTCTGCGTATTGAGAGCACTTGGCTTAAGGATTGGTCCAATTTGGTCGGGCCAATATATCAGTTTAATCTCCATCCTAAGTTGAACCTGCTTTTCTTCTTAAACCTGAATAAGGAAGTTAAAGAAAAGCGTTCACTGCGGATGGAGATGACAGTTAATTTCTAAACTTTACCCCCTCACGACTGGAGATCGCGAGGGGTATTTTTTTGTCTAAAAAACCTTTTTGGGTTAGTATTAAAGTGTATATTAACAGTTTATCTTGACCCCGCTACTGCGGGGGAAAGATCCCATCTTGATACCCGATTGTATAGATTATAATTAGCGCGTGTTTCCATGGGGTCCTTCGCTCCGCTCAGGATAAATTCATGTCTTATGCCCAAAAATTTTAACCCTCAAGATCAATATTTCAAAAAAGCCAAAGCTCTTGGCTACCGCGCCAGAAGCGCTTTTAAATTGGAAGAAATCCAAAATAAATTTCATTTTCTAAAATCCGGCTTGGACGTTTTGGATCTCGGCGCCGCGCCAGGCAGCTGGCTCCAGTATGCCAGTAAAATTGTTGGTCCGAAAGCCACTCTTATCGGTTTGGACTTACAGCCGATTAAACCGATCGCTAAAAATATCCAGACATTCGCCGTGGATATTTTATCGCCCGAAGCGGAAAAACTAATTACCAAATATCACCCCGCGCCATTCCCGATTATCATCTCTGATTTGGCCCCGGCTACTTCTGGCGAAAAATCGCTGGATCATTTCCGTTCGCTCGACTTGGGTCGTCAAGTTGTGTTTTTGGCTGAAAAGGTTCTCGCTCCGCGTGGAACATTGGTGATTAAGGTTTTTCAGGGCAGTGATTTTGATGCTTTTGTGAAAGAGCTGAAAAGCCAATTCAGTCGCGTGGAAGTCTACAAGCCCAAAGCCAGCCGAGATAGGAGCTTTGAAGTGTATATTATTGTCAGAAGATGATACAATAATTATAAAGCAAGAGTTAAAAATTAATTGGTGGCTTACCCGTCAAGATATTGAATATTAAATATTGAATATTAAGGCCGACTCGGTTAGAAAGGAATATTCAATATCTCAATATTTAATATCCTCGTGGATAACACCAGTATAAATTATTTATTTTTACCACTATGCATCAATTAGATAATCTTGCCGCCATTGGTCGGTTAGATAGAGAAAATATGCTCGAGTCCGTCGCTCTTTTCCCGAGACAGCTCGAACAGGCCTGGCAGGAAACAAAAAAGATCAAATTGCCACCCGCCTACAAGAAAGTTAATAAGATTGTGATTAATGGCATGGGCGGGTCAGGCCTGGGCACGCATTTGATCCGTTCGGTCTATTTTAAAGATCTCAAATTGCCGCTTGGTAATATTCACAGCTATGACCTGCCCGGGTTGGTGGACAAGCAGACTCTCTATATTATTTCCAGTTATTCCGGTACCACCGAAGAGCCATTGAATACCATCAAGGAAGCCCAACAGCGCGGCGCCAAACTGCTTGGCATCACGTCCGGGGGAGAGCTGGCTGAATTGATTGAAGCTAGCCAATTTCCTGGTTATGTTTTTGTCCCCCAATACAATCCTTGCGCCCAACCGCGCATCGGCCTTGGTTATTCCCTAATGGGCATTTTGGGTTTATTGTCGCGCCTGGGTTTTATTAAAGTTAATGATCAAGAAGTTCACCGGATTATTGAGCGCCTTGATCGCTTGGCCAAAGAATTGGTCCCCAAAACTTCTCTAAACCACAATGACGCCAAACAACTGGCTGATCAGCTCTATGGCCACATACCGATTATTGTGGCCGCGGAATTTTTATCCGGCAACGCTCATGTTTTGGCCAACCAGTTCAATGAAAGCGCCAAAAATTTTTCTGCCTACTTTTTGATTTCCGAACTTAACCATCATCTTTTGGAAGGCCTGGCTCGGCCGGGTTCCAATCGCAAAAATTTACACTTCGTGTTTCTCAAGTCCCGGCTTTATAACTCGCGCCAGCAAAAACGCTTTATCATTACCGCCGACATCGTCAAACAGAACAAACTCTCTTTTTCCGATTATTTAGTGGCTGGCGATAGCCCGCTAGAACAAGCGCTCGCCATGGTTTTATTCGGTTCCTATGCCAGTTTCTATTTAGCGGTTCTCAACGGTACTGATCCGTCAGCCATTCCTTATGTTGATTATTTAAAAAAACAACTGAGACATTAATTTATTTATGTCAAAAACTCATCTCGCTACCCTCTCTATAGTTATAACTGATCGTCAGGCTAACGTCGCCAAGGTTAATTCTCTTTTGACCGCCAATGGCCGCCTGATTATGTCGCGCCTCGGTGTCAATCCGAACACCACATGTTTGCGCCATTGCCTCGGCATTATCGTTTTGGTTTTGTCCGGCGAAAAAGATAAAATCAAAAAACTAGCCACCGACCTCGATCAGCTAAAAGGCGTTAAAACCAAAATATCATTGATGTTCAGTGAATAATCCCCGACTTTACTTGCCGTGTTTTTAAGAAACGCGGCTTTTTTGTTATAATTAGAACATGACATTACCTCTTTCTTTCCCGTCCACCCCAAAGCCCGTGAAATACCGGCTAGTTTTTTATTTCCTGTTGTTTTTAGGGGTCAGCATTTATTTTCTTTGGTTAAATTATTCACCATCTTTTCCAGACCCAGACTCTTTTTACCATGCCAAAATAATTGAATTAATCCACGACTCTGGCCCAGTCACAGATTTCCCTTGGTTGCCCTTTACCACGCTGAATGAAATTTTTATTGATCATCATTTTCTGTACCACTTGGCCGTCTTGCCCCTAGCCTATTTTTTACCTTCTCTTTTGGCAGTCAAAATCGCCGCGGTTATTTTTGCCGCTTTGGCCATTGTTATTTTCCAGTGGCTTTTAGACGCATTGTCAGTCAGGTATTCTTGGCTTTATACCCTGGTTTTATTATTTTCTGACCAGTTTATTTTTCGTCTCAATTTGGCCAAGGCACCATCATTATCCCTTATTTTTCTTTTGTTAGCCACCTATTTTATTTCCAAAGCGTCCAAACACTGGAGTTGGCCGCTTTTTGCTTTGTCATTTTTTTATGTTTGGCTTTATGGCGGCTGGCCCATACTTTTAGGAATCGGATTTATTTATTTTATTACCGCTGGTGCAGTCAACTGGTTTGAGCGGTTCTCCAGTCATACATTTAAAATTACTGTCGGAAATCTGAAATTACTCCTCGCCGATTTATTTTGTTGGTCAAATTTGAAATTACCCCTAAGTATTTTTTCTGGTCTCTTGGCTGGTCTTATTATCAATCCCTACTTTCCCGCCAACCTGCAGTTTTACTGGCAACAGACTTTCGAGATTGGGTTGAAAAATTATCGCGGGCTTGTCGATGTCGGCGGCGAGTGGTATCCGCCAGATTTTTTTGGTCTGATCAGCCACAACATCTACTCTTTGATTTTATTTTTCCTCGCTCTGGTGGTATTCTTTGTGTTTCTTCGCCGCCAACGTCCACTCGCCTGGTTGCTCTTTTTTCTCAGTTTATTTTTCTTTTTTATGGCTCTCAAATCCCAGAGGAATATTGAGTATGCCATTCCCTTTATTTTATTTTTTTCCGCCCTGGTATTTTCCTCTTGGCCAGAAATCATTCCTCGTTTAAAACAGTTATTCGCGAGTTATCACTGGCCGACGACTGTCATTATTATTTGTCTGCTTGTTTGTTTGCCGATTATTTTTACTTACAATTTTTTGGGACTACGAGAATCGTTGCGCGGTGGTTTTAGCTGGCATAAATTTTTGGCCTCCGGAACGTGGTTAAAAAAAAATACTCCGCCCGGCACCCTGGTCTTTCATGATAATTGGGCCGACTTTCCCATTCTTTTTTATCGGGATGATTCTGCTCGTTATTTGATCGGCCTGGACCCGACTTTTATGTATTTCAAAAACCAAGAACAATATTATTTTTGGCGTGATGTCTCGGCTGGTCGGCAAACTGGCCACGTATGCGCCCTTATAAAAAAGACTTTTCAAGCTGAATATATTTTTGTCAGCCAGCTCGATCGGGCGCTTGATCCTCAACTTGCTTCTGACCCAAATTGTGTTAAAGTTTATGAAGACACCGAGGCCCGGATTTACCGCCTGATCCCCGGTGATTAGTTGTTTGTTTTCGTCATATGGTTTCCATCGTCATCCCAGCTTACAACGAAGCTTCTATTTTGGAGAAAAATATTCTTCAGCTTTTTGCCTTTTGTCAAAAAAATATTCTCGCGCCCTGGCAGATCATCATCAGCGACAATGCTTCCGACGATGGCACATCGGATATTGCCGGGCGCTTGGCCACCCTTTATCCAGAAATAAAACACCTACGGTTAGCTGGCCGCGGCAAAGGCTTGGCCGTGATCTCGGCCTGGCAAAAGTTTCCAGCTGATATTTATATTTTTATGGATGCGGATCTATCCGTGGATTTATCCGCCCTGCCACCGCTCGTCTCTGCCGTTCAATCCGGAGCCGATATCGCTGCCGGTTCGCGCTTCGTTAGTGGCTCATCAGTCGAGCGTTCATTTGTCCGTCGCTTGATCTCCAATTTTTTACGTTTGATTTTAAAAATTTTACTTGGTCTAAAAGTTCAAGACGCGCCTTGCGGTTTTAAGGCCGTCAACCATCGAGTCGTTAGTCAAATTGTGCCCCGGATCAAAAACCGGACTTGGTTTTTTGACACCGAACTTATTATTTTGGCCGAAAGAGCCAATCTCGCCATTCAAGAAATCCCCGTGGTCTGGCAGGAAATAAAAAATACCAACCGCCGCAGCAAGGTTGGCCTGCTCAGGGCCATGATTGAATATTTAAAAAATATTTATCGGCTTTACGCCAGCCGTCATTAAAGACGATTATGTCTCTCCCCAAAATAAATCACAAAATAGTTTGCCTTGGTATCTTTGTTTTATTTTTTATTTTGTCTTTCTGGTTTACTCGGGCACCCATTACTCACCTTGATAATATGGCACCCCAGGGCGGTGACCCTCTTCTTGTTAGTTGGATTTGGTCATGGGAAATGCACCAAATTCCTATCAATCCGCTCACGGTTTTTGATACCAATACTTTTGCTCCCTTCAAAAATACCTTGGCTTTTACCGAAAACATGTTCGGTTCCTTGCTTTTGGCTTGGCCCCTGTTTCTGATTTTTAAAAATATTATTCTTGTTTATAACCTTGTTTGCCATTTAACCTTTGCTATCGGTGGCCTCGGTATGTATTTATTGGCTTATTATCTCACCAAGAACAAATTTGCTTCTTTTGTTGCCGCCTTTATTTATGCTTTTGCGCCTTACAAAATCAATCATCTGGAACACATTAATTTGTCGGGCATGTGGTTGCCATATTTTTTACTTTATGCTCAAAAGATTTTTACCCGCTTC
This sequence comes from bacterium, assembly GCA_035388025.1. Lineage (GTDB taxonomy): Bacteria > Patescibacteriota > Patescibacteriia > UBA2196 > GWA2-42-15 > JAAZMX01. The sequence continues at coordinate 7,379 of DAOOPA010000002.1, read as the reverse complement.
TCTTGGCCCAATATTTTTCTTTTTTTAATCTTTACTCTCTTGGTCTTTCTAAATGCCATGCAGTATTTTCTTTTTTTGCCATTTGTCTTTGCCTTTTTGGCCGTCGCCCACTGGCAGTCTGGCAGTTTAGTCCTTCTCAGGAAATACTGGTTAAAGATTGCTGTCATCATCTTAATTCTTGCCACCCTTGTCACGACTTTTACTTGGCCTTATTTTCAAACAAGACAAGAGCTTGGTCTAGAGCGCTCGATTAATAATATTGAAGGTCTTTCTCCAGACTTAATAGATTATTTTGTTAGCCCCTTCTTTTACCATATTTTTTATCCAGCTTTTTTCCCCGAGTGGGCGGTTGGCCCAGGTATTTTAATCTGGCTTTTATTGATCGCGAGTTCTGTTTTTATTTTTCGCGCTCGCACCCCTGATCGCCGCTTGATTGCCTATTATGCTTTTGGCTTTTTGGCTCTGCTTTGTTCCCTTGGCTATTATCTACAACTGACTCGCTCGGAAACCAGCGGGCTATTGGGTCCCTGGGCTATTTTCTATCATTTTCTACCAGGCTTTAATGGTATTCGGGCCGTCGGCCGCTATAGTATCTTTTTTCTCTTAGCCGTCAGCGTGATTATTGCTTTTGGCCTAAAAGAATTTTTTCTTATCAAACAAAAAAACAATCATTCTAAAATTTTAATCATAACCTTTTCTCTTTTTATTTTATTGTTTGTAGAATTTAGCTTTACCACGCCCAAGCCTTATGTGCAGACCTTGCCACCGCCCGCTGTTTGTAATTGGTTAAAAAATCAGCCACCCAATCAAATTTACTTAGAGTTACCCTCTGGGGTGAGTCGGCTAGAAAACAACTGGGATGCTATTTATGAATATTGGTCTATCTCCCACTTTCAAAAGATAATTAATGGTTATAGCGGCTACTCTCCGCGCTCCCACCAGGAGCTCAATAAAAAATTGTTTGATTTTAATTTAGATGTTTCTGATCTTGGAGCCGCCAAGGATTATGGGGCCACTCGGCTCATCTTTCATTTTAATTTTTATCCCCCAGCCTTCAAGGAAAAAATAACCAACCTTTTATCTTCTGGTGATTTCGCCACCCTGATCCATCAGAGCGATAATGACTATGTCTACCAAATAAAATAATCTATGTTGCGCGACCTCCTAAAATCTATTGCTCGTCGTGAATGGTTCCTGGTTATTGCCATTTCTGTTTTTGTTATTTTGCTTACAACCGCGCCCTACTTTTATGGTTGGCTGGTTACCCCGGTTGGTTATCACTACACCGGTCTCCATTCGCTTACCCCGGGGGATATCCATGTTTATTACTCTTATCTAGAACAGGTGCGCCAAGGGCATGGGCTTTTTTCTGATTTATATACGACCGAACCCCAACCCTATCCAATGCTGAATCTTTTTTGGTTATTGCTCGGTCTAGGGGCTAAATTTTTTGGTCTTTCCAATATTATTGCCTTCCAGCTGGCTAGGATTATTTTGATTCCGGCTTTGATTTTTGTGCTCTATTTTATCTCCGCTTATTTTTTTCGCGCCAAAACTTGGCGCGCTATCAGCTTTATTTTTCTGGCTTTTGCCTCGGGTTGGGGCGCCACCGCCTCTCCTTTTTTGGAAAATAACGTTTATCAAAAAGGTTGGTACAATTGGCCATTAGATCTCTGGGCGCCGGAAAGCAACAGTCTTTTGACGCTACTCCAGTCTCCGCACCTTATCCTTTCCACCTTACTTATTAGCTTGATTTTCTTGTTTTTTTTCTGGGCGCTTCAATCACGCCGCGCCAGTTACGCGATCTTTTCCGGGTTGGCGGCCTTGTTTCTTTTTTCCTTCCACCCTTTCCATTTGCCCACTATCTTCGGAGTGCTGGGGGTCTACCTTGGTTGGTTGTTTATCAAGAATAAAAAAATTGATTTTACGCAATTAGGCTACTTTTTTATTGTCAGTTTATTTTCTTTGCCTATAATCGTCTATTATTTTTGGCTGATGAGCAGCGACGATCTGACCCGCTTTCGTACCTTACAAAACGTCTGTTTGACTCCTTCTCTTTGGGTCACCATGATTAGTTATGCTCCGCTTTTGATTTTGCTGATATTTTGTCTGATTACATTCTTTCGTCGTCGCGCTTGGCGTCCGGAGTATGTTTTTCTGACGGTTTGGTTTTTTGTACAGTTTTTACTTATTTATTCACCCTTGCCTTGGCAACGGCGCATGCTTCAGGGCTGGCAGATCCCGATGACACTCTTGGCCGTATTCGGTCTGCGTTATTTTTATGAATGGTTGCGCCGTCGATTATCCGCCCACCATTTCGATTTCTATGTCCGCAACAAATATTTAGCGCTTATCCTTTTCATCACTATATTCTGCCCCTCTCAGATTTTTAATCTGGTCAGGGAATTCTCCGTCTTTGCCGACCCTCAATACAAAGAACAGCTTTATATTTCCGCCGACCGCTTTGCTGGCTACCGCTGGCTTCAAGCTAACCTATCCGCCGATGACCTGATTTTGTCGGATATTATCAACGGCAATTTGATCCCCGGAGTGGCCGGCCGGCGCGTGTTTGTCGGCCATGGAGTCGAAACTTTATTTTTTGAAAGTAAATTTGGTTTAGCCTACTTATTTTTCAAGACCAATGATTTCGACGATCGCAAAATTAATTTTTTAAAAATTAATCAGATTAACTATGTTTTCTTCAGTCCAAGCGAAGACATAGTCGGAGAATTTGAGCCTGAAGAAAAAAATTACCTCCATCCGGTTTTCCGCTCTGGCCAAGTTGTCATTTATCAGGTAGATTTAAAGTAAGTTAAAAATATTTTATGCCAACCTGGGTCATCATCCCCACCTACAATGAAGCGGAAAATCTTCCTCGTCTGGTAGAGGCTATTTTTGATTTAAAGATTAATGGACTGTCCGTCGTTGTTGTTGATGATAATTCTCCTGACGGCACCGGTTCGCTGGCTGATCAATTGTCCGCGCTCTATCCGCTCCATGTGATTCATCGCGCCGGCAAGCTCGGTCTCGGCTCGGCTTATCGCGAAGGATTTCGATATTGTCTCTCCGCTGGCGCTAAATGTCTGATTGAGATGGACGCGGATTTTTCTCATAATCCTGGGGATTTGCCTCGTCTTATTAGCGCGGTAGAAGCTGGTGCCGATCTCGCCATGGGCTCGAGGAAAGTTGCAGGCGGCCAAATCATCGGCTGGAATTGGCGCCGCAAATTGTATTCCGATGGCGCTATGTTTTTTGCCCGTTTAGTTCTTGGTTTGAAAACCCATGATATCACCGCCGGTTTCCGGTGTTTCCGTTCCTCCGCCTTGGAGAGTGTCGACTACGCGCGCTTAAAAAGCAACGGTTACGCTTTTCAGATAGAAATGATTTATCGTCTGGAAAAAGCCGGCCTGAAGATCGTGGAAATCCCCGTCACTTTTCCGGATCGCCGGATCGGCACATCCAAGCTGGGCCGAAAAGATATCCTGGAATTTTTTAAATTGGTTTTCAAGTTAAAATTCTCATAATGAAAAAATCTCAAGCTACTATTTATTTATTTCTGATTTTTTTAGCTGGCCTCGCCCTGCGGCTGATTGCTGTTTTTCATTCGCAAAGTTTTTGGTTCGATGAGGTGGTTAGTTTAAAAATCGCCGAGAAAAGCATTATTGGCAGTTGGCAGTATCTTCAATGGGAAAATAATCCACCTCTCCACTATTGGCTTCTTCATTTTTGGATCAAATTATTTGGTTCCAGCGAGCCAATACTGCGTTTATCTTCTGTCCTTTTCTCCGCCCTCAATATTCTTTTGTTTTATCTCTTGGGCAAGAAAATATCCGGCCGTCATTCAGTTGGACTTTTTGCCGCTTTTCTTTCCGCCTTTTCCTGTTATCACCTGTTCACCTCTATGGATGCGCGCATGTATCCTTTATTGTTGTTCTTCGCACTCCTGGCTTGCTATTTCTTCTGGCGTTATCTAACCGAAGGTAAAAATAGTTTTTTGATCTTTTATGCCTCTTGTGCCTTGGGTGCTCTCTATACTCATTTGACTGCTGTTTTTCTTCTCCTAAGCGTCAATTTGTATTGGCTGTTTGCGTATTATTTACTTCGACGCAAAAATATTACTTGGCGCGCTTGGCTGGTGGCTAACGGCGCCATTCTGTTGCTCTGGTTGCCTTGGTTTTACAATTTTGCCAAGCATAGCCTTGCCCGCTTCAATAACGGTGCTTGGTACTTGCACACTGCCGGTGGTGGCGGATTTTTTCTTTTTGAATTGCCGCGCTCTTTCTTTTTCTTGGGTGACGAAAATCCTTTTTTGGAGTTTGGCGCTCTGATTATTTTGGGGATTTTTTTCGTTTGGGCGCTGGCTCGCTTTTTCTTTAATCAATCAGCCGCCGGCGAGATAAAAATCAAATATGATCCAGCTCCGGGCAGTCTCTTTGCTTTATTTATTTTTTTAGTGCCCCTAGCGATTGGCTTTTGTTTTCAAGTTTGGGTATCTAAGTATTACTTGATCGGGAGCGCTGGTCTTTTTCTGTTATTGGCTCTTGGTTTCGACCGTCTCCGGCTCAAGAGCTTGTTTGTCCGAATAATTATTATTGTTTTGTTTTTACTTTTTGCCCCATACAACCTGTGGATTATCAAAAACCAAGGCCAACATCAGTGGCAAACGATTACCTCTTATATCGAAGCCAATGTCCGGCCTGGTGATAGTGTATTTTTTCCAGCCTTTGTCTATGATATTATCGTTGATCATTATCGCTCCAAAGCTTTGCCTATTAACCACGTCCTGACTCGCGATTTGGGCGACGATCAACTGCTTTTGGCGGTCAAATATAATTGGTATCCGGTGCTCAACGCCGAACAGCTCCCAGACTTTAATCAGGTTTTTGAGACCAACCAAAGAATTATCCTGGTTTACCCAGGCATTTCCGCCCAAACTCATCGGGCGGATTTGGTGCTTGATTGGTTTTTAAAACACCACTGGGAAACTGTGACCCAAAAAGAATTTGGCGGCTTTGAAAAAACCACGGTCTTCATTTTCAAAAATCCGGCCTTCTAAAGCCGGATTTTTTATATTAAAACTTAAAAGCCTTTTAATTTTTTTGCCACAAACTTATTGTCTTAGCTTCTTCCATCTTTTGGTAGTTAGATAAAAGTTGTCCTAGCCGTTGATAACCTCGGTCATAATAGGCTCCGGCCCAAGCTGAAGTTTTTAAAATATCGTCAAAATATTGATAGTCATCTTTGTCCATTAAAATATATTCCGGATCCCTGTCCAAAATATATTCCGCCTGGGCAAACTGTTGCACACCCAAGAAATAATAATGCAAGGAATAAATTTCCTTCCGGCTGGACAAATTTGGCAAAAGTCTAAAACTGGCCATTATGGACGCATCAGGCTCAATCTGCTCTAGCATCGTCTTCACCGTCTGTCGATCGGCGATTTTATTTTGTCTGGCCACAGGGCCAAAATTCGGCCACAGGGCCAGATTGAAAAGTACTATTATTAAAAATAAAATTCGCTGATCTTTAAAATAACGCGCACTGGCTTCATTTGCCCTTGGCCAGGCATAAATAAAAGCAATCATTAGCGCTGGTAAAAATAAAGCCCCATAATGTATTTGCCAGACCTGGGCTCCGCCGCCAGCGGCCGACAATATTATTTGCGCCAAAGGTATTACCGAGATTAGTAACCACCTTGGTTTGATCACTGGTAAAAAGAAAAAGGGTGCCAGAAAACCCAGTACCATTTCCAAGTTCGTTAGAGTCAAAAGATGCTTAATAGCCGTCAGCCAATTAGCCTGCCATAGCCAGCCGTAATAAAAAGCAAAGGGCGAAAAGCCAGAAGGTGATAAATGGCCGATGAATTTAAAGGCCAGAATTAGATACAGAAGAGTAACTAGCAACTCGTAACTAGTAATTCGTAAAAGGAGTTTTTCTTTATTCTTCCAGGCGTCAAGCCAGAGGATGATTAAAAAAGTTAAGATAATAAACGCCACATCTTCGCGAATCATTAGACACAAGAATACAAGAATATAAAAATATAAAAATAATTTTTTCGAGGGCCGTGTTTTTATTTTTAAATAAATATAAAATAGCCAGAAAAAGAAAAATGGCAAAAAAACAATCGCGTGAAATTCGTAGAGGTTGACATTGTGAACGAGCGGATTGATGAGCCATAGGAGAGTTAGACCGATAGCGGTAACAGCAACCTGTCCCGACCGACCCCGTCTTGAGTTCTGCGGGGGAGCGGAGGGATCCCGTTTTGACACCTGTAAATTATGATTAACATAATCAGGTTTTAACACGGGGCCATTCTTCATCGCCAGATCTTCCTCAGGATAAACTTTTTTTACCACCAAATAAATCGGCCAAGCCGCTAGCCCCAAAACCAGGGTTTGTAAAATCAAAAGCATTAGGGGCGACTGCCACAGATAATAGATCGGCAGGAGTAAAATTAAAATCGGTTCAAAATGATCGCCCCAATAGTTATGTCCTTGGATTGATGACCAAAACCAGTTGCCCTGAACCGTGTTCCAGAGCGCATTATTATAAATCGCCAGATCTAGTCCGTCATATAGAAAATTTTGGTATTTCCAAATACACGCCGTTGATACAATTAAAATATACAGGCCGACCATGCCGGCCAGTACTTTTTTGTCATTTTTTGTCAGCCAAGTTGCGAATTTATTCATAAAGTCATTATAACCGCCAACCAGTTTCTTGGCAAAAGAAAAGGGCAGATCGACAATCAGTCGATCCACCCTTTGACTGTAGCGGAGAATTAGCGCTTAACCATGACCGCCTTGATGCACCCATGGCATTTTTGGATACCCATATTGCCCATGGATACATAATTCCAACAACCACAATCGCCACAGCGCCAATAATTAGTGCTGTCAACTTTTACTTCCGGATATTTTGGTCCTGATCGCCATCCCACGGGACGGCCCAAACTAATTCGCGGCTGGCTATTGGCCGCCACCAGTCGATAATTTTTTGTTGCCGCGGCTTTGATGGCAATTCCAGGTTTGCCATTGATAATAACCAGAAATCGATGGCCTGATATCGGCCGGAACGTGACAGCTGGTTTTTGTCTTGGCAGAAAAGCCTACTTCTTTGAGCTGAGACTTTGATTTATTTTTGATTACCCCATATATTACTAATTTGCAAGCCAAAACAAAAACTCCCTCGAAAGGGAGCTCAAATGTATTGGTGCGGACGGGGAGACTTGAACTCCCATGGGTTGCCCCACATGCACCTCAAGCATGCGCGTATACCAATTCCGCCACGTCCGCAAATGAATAAAAGTGATTATAAAAATCACTTTGGTGCTTGTCTAGAACAGACAAATAATTAGTAATATTTTTTGATAATTTTTT
>DAOOPA010000001.1:0-48620 GCA_035388025.1 bacterium | reverse complement strand
AAAAAAATTATCAAAAAATATTACTAATTATTTGTCTGTTCTAGACAAGCACCTATTTTAAAAATAGAATTACCCAAAAAGATAGCTGTGTCTTTGTAGCTTTATCAAAAAATAAAATTATCGGCTACCTATGTGGTGGACTTATCAAACCCAATATTTGTCGGGGGTCACTGCCCAGCGCTGAACTAGAAAACACTTTTATACTACCAGAATACAGATCCCTTGGCCTTGGTAGTGCATTATATAAAAAATTCTATAACTGGTGTAAAAAAAATAAAGTTAAAAGAATTATTGTCCACGCTTATACCAAAAATGAAAAAGGTATTAATTTTTACCAAAAGAATCATTTTAATAATTTGAGCTCTATCCTAGAAGCTAAAGTAAAGTAAAAATAATTATTTTAAAAAACGAGCCACCCCGCTCGTTTTCTAATATCCCAATATTCAATATTCTAATTTCTAAAATCTAATTTGCATTATTCATAAATCCTAAATCATAAATCTTATTCCTACTCGCCTACCGACCTCCCCACCGTCACAATATTTTTCCCCTTCCACCACTGTGCTTTCTCTCCCTCTAGCGAATAATAATTCTCCATCATCACAAATCCTGTCTTATCTAATAATCCTTTCAGCTCCTTCAATCCAAACGCCCGATAATAAAGTTCTCCCTGTTTTTTTTTATCTCCACTCTGCCACACCGTCATCACATCCCGAAACCCTAAACCATAATTTTTAATTTTGGATTTGGTGCTTGGAATTTTTAACTTATACCTCCAGACACCCTTCCCTGCACCAATACGCCACATATTCCAATTCGTCATAATTAATATCCCTCCCGGCTTCAAAATATTTTTTACATCTTCCAAAACTTTCCGCCTATTTTTCTCACTGGCAACATGGTTGAGACTGGCAAACATAAACACTACATCAAAATCTTTTTCTCCCAACTTCTCCAACTCCAACATATCCAAAATCTTAAATTCATAATTCTTAAATCTTAAATCATAAATCTTCTTTGCTTTTTCTGCCAGCATCTCGCAACCATCAACCCCAATATATCGTACCTCCGGCAAAATCCCCGCCAATCTCCCATTTCCGCATCCCAAATCCAACACCTTCATGCCTGACCGAACATATTTTTTCACCAAAATTTCCATCTCCGGCCAGACTCTATTTCTCGTCGCCGAAAAATCCTCTGAGATCATCTCATAGGTATTTTTGCTAATTTCCATTATTCTTTTGGCTTGTTCATTGTTCATATATTTTCAATCTAACACAATCATCCCAAAACTCAAAACTCAATCAACAATACAACAATTTAACAATGAAATAATTTAACAATTTTTTAGTTACCAGTTACTAATTTTATAATTGACTTCCCGCCCCTCCCTTGTATAATTACCTCACTATGTCCATTTCCCACGAACTAATTAAATATCTCCTCAAAAACCCACCCGCGCCAGGCGATGATTTATCCGTGATTAAAAGAAGGTTTGCCAAACAATTTAATCTTGCTGAGCCACCCACCAATAGTGAATTACTTTTAGCATATCGGGCGCAAAAAAAGACTAATGCCTCTCTGGAAAAAATTCTTCGCAAACGCAAAATTCGCACCCTTTCCGGCATTGCCGCGGTCACTGTTTTGACCAAACCCCACCCCTGTCCCGGCACTTGCGCCTATTGTCCCCATCAGGACCAAATGCCGGTCAGCTACCTCAAAAACGAACCGGCGGTGATGCGCGCTGTTCTTTGTAAATTCAACCCCTACGAACAAGTCCAAATGCGTTTGCGCGCCCTCCAAAACAATGGCCACACCACTGACAAATTAGAATTGATTGTGCTCGGTGGCACTTGGTCATATTATCCAAAGAATTATCAACTCTGGTTTATTAAAGAATGTTTCCGCGCCGCCAATGATTTTCCTAAAAACAAAAAATCGGTAGGGGCACAAAATCTTGTGCCCAAAAATATTGTCTTATTGCAAAAAAAATTGATTCGCGAACAAACCAAAAATGAATCCGTTGCCAACCGTATTATTGGTCTCACCCTGGAAACCCGTCCCGACTATATTACTAAAGAGGAATTACAAACTATGCGCCTCCTCGGTTGCACGCGCGTGGAAATCGGTGTCCAGCATCTTGATGATCAAATTTTGAAATTAAATAAGCGCGGCCACCTAATAGTCGAAACTATTCACGCCACTGCCCTGCTCCGTCAGTTTGGTTTCAAAATCACCTATCACCTGATGTTGAATCTCCCTGGTTCTACTCCGGCCAAAGATCTGGCAATGTTTAAAAAAATCTATTCTGATCCACGTTTCCAACCGGATCAACTCAAAATTTATCCTTGCGTTGTCGCCGAAGGTTCTTTACTTTACAAGTGGTGGCGGGCTGGCCGCTGGCGTGCCTATTCAAAAAAAACTTTAACCGACTTGATTATTAAAATCAAATTAATCACCCCGCCCTGGGTGCGTCTCATTCGCATTATCCGCGATATTCCCGAAGAATCCATCATTGCCGGCAACAAAATCACCAATCTCCGTCAGGAAATAAAATTTATCATGGATAAACAAGGTCTTACCTGTCAATGTATTCGTTGTCGCGAAGCGGGACATTCCGCAAGAACACAAGAATATAAAAATATAAAAAAACAAAAACTATTTATCCGAACCTACTCTGTTACTAGTGGTACCGAATATTTCTTGAGTTACGAATCCCCTGACCAAAAAATCCTTTACGCTTTTTGTCGCCTCTTCCTGCCAACCTACAACCCTACCAACCTACATGCCTGCCTTCTCCGCGAACTTCACACCTACGGCGAAATGGTTCCTCTCGATCAAAAAGGTAAAATCCAACACGCTGGTCTTGGTAAAAAACTTCTTGCCCAAGCGGAAAAAGTCGCTCGACAAAAACATTATCAAAAAATTTCCGTCATCTCGGGCATCGGCGTCCGTGGCTATTACAAAAAACTCGGCTATCATCTAGACAATACCTACATGGTCAAAACCCTCTAAATTTGCTACTATAACTCCATGAAAAAACTCCACAATCCGCAAAATATTAATTTGACCAAAGCCAGTGAAATTGGAATTTTTAAAACCATGATTGCTTCCGGGGCGGTTATTATTCAAAAGAATGCTGGCAAACTCCAAACCCTTTTGGTTAAACATGGCGATAAGCCACTCAAAAAACTAAGATGGAAATTTTGTGGTGGCAAACTTCTCAAAGGCTGGAACTTAAAAGAAAATGCCCTCCGCGAGGCCAAAGAAGAAATCGGAGTCAAGGTAAAAATCATCGGAGAATTGCCAACACTGGCTCTCTGGCAAGAAAAACCAGAAACCGGTCAAGAACAACCAGAGTTAATTTTACTTATTCACTATCTTGCTACCATCAACCAAAAACTCCGACCTGGCAAAGAGATACTGGCTATGCAATGGTTTGATATTAACCATCTACCCAAAGATTGTTCCCCAAATATCAAACCCACCATTGCCGCCTATAAAAAACTCTATCACTAATTTCCATAATTCATTATTCATAATTCTAAATTCATGAATTTTCAAAGCAACCTCTCCCAACTTCAATCCAACGACCCAGAAATTTACGCCGCCATTCAAGGCGAAGAAAAGCGTGAACACAAAGGTATTGAGCTCATCCCTTCTGAAAACTACACCTGGCCAGAAGTCTTTGCCGCTAATGGCTCCATTCTCACCAATAAATATTCCGAAGGCTATCCCGGCCGCCGCTACTATGGCGGTCAGGAATTTACTGACATCGTGGAAACTTTGGCCATTGAGCGCGCCAAGAAACTTTTTCGCGCCGAGCACGCCAATGTCCAAGCCCTGTCCGGTTCACCCATGAACCAAGCAGTTTATCTGGCTTTCTGCCAACCTGGCGGCACGATTCTCGGCATGGATCTGTCACACGGCGGCCATCTCACTCATGGCGCCCCGGTTTCGCACATGGGTGCTATTTTTAATTTCATCCGCTATAAAACCATCCCCGAAGAAAACGGCCGTATTGATTTCGAAGAGTTACGTCGCCTAGCCTTAGAATATAAGCCAAAAATAATTCTCTGCGGCTATACTTCCTATCCCCGTGATCTCGATTACGCCGAATTCAAAAAAATCGCTGACGAAGTTGGCGCCCTGACTATGGCTGATATGTCCCACATTGGTGGTTTGATTGCCGGTGATGCGATGAAAAATCCTCTGGATTTTGGTTTTGATATTATGACCACCACCACCCACAAATCCCTCCGCGGTCCACGCGCCGGCCTGATTTTATGCAAAGAAAAATACGCCAAGCAAATTGATAAATCTGTTTTCCCCGGCCTCCAGGGCGGTCCGCACATGCACACCATCGCCGCTATCGCCGTCGCTTTGGGCAAAGCCCTTCAACCGGAATTCAAAAAATATGCCCAACAAATTTTAATTAACGCCAAAACCCTCGCCCAAGTATTTTTGGATAATCATATCAAACTCATCACCAACGGCACCGACAATCATATGCTCGTCATTAACACCGTTAAGAGCTTTAATCTTGACGGTACTGAAGCGGAAAAAACTTTGGACAAAATTTCTATCACCGTCAATAAACAAATCATTCCTGATGATCCCAATCCCCCACTCCGCCCCTCTGGTATTCGTCTCGGCACTCCAGCCGCTACCACCCGTGGCATGAAAGAAGAAGAAATGCAAAAAATCGCCCATTGGATTATCGCCGCGTTCCAAAACCATAGCGACGAGCAAAAGCTCGCCCAAATCAAATCTGAAGTTGAGGCTATGTGTTCCAAATTCCCAGTACCAGGAATCTAGTGGTTGGCTCCAAGTTTGACTTGGAGCCCGATGATTAATTCCTCACCCAATATCAAACTGAAGGTGACACGTCGACGTGTCGTCTTTTTTTATTATCAATAATACAAAAAAGAGCTCCACAGGGAGCCCTTTTCAACAAAACGCATTATTCTTCTCTCTCTTTTTCTTGCTCTTTATTATACTTTTCAATCCAAACTTCTGCTGGCACTTTTATCCCATCCTTCAAAACTATATATGGTTTTCGATCTGGCCCCTGTCCTATCTTTTCAAGAACTAAAAGTTCTCCGTCTTTAAACGGATAAAACCGCCCATCAGGTGCAGTCAACCCAGTATTCCCAGCTGGTATTTCTTCTGTATCCCAAAGAAAGCCCTCTGACACCCTACCGCCCAATCTATTTCCCATAAAAAATTTTATTAATTAATCATACTTTAATTCTACCCCCCCCCCTCAAAAAAATCAAGCCCCAATTTACTAGTTACTAGTTACAATTTACTAGTTACTCTCTCTTTTTCCTTGCTTTTCCCTAAAAAATCGCTATAATTAGTTTCATGACCAAAATAATAGATGGTAAAAAAATCGCCGGCACAATTCTCGCCGGTCTTAAAAAACAAATTTCCAAGCTCCCCAAAAATCAGAAGCCAGTCTTGGCTGTAATTCTAATTGGTAATAACCCAGCCTCCCGCCTCTATGTTTCCCTCAAAGAAAAACGCGCCAAAGATGTTGGTATTAACTTCCAAAAGTATCTTTTTCCCGCTTCTGCTAGTCAAACAAAAATTTTGGATCTTATCAAAAAACTCAACCAAGACCCTTCCGTCTCGGCTATTTTAGTCCAGCTTCCTCTACCCAAAAAATTTAATACTGACAAAATTATCTCTACCATTGACCCCAGAAAAGACGCCGACGGTATCCACCCAGAAAACTTGTCCCTGCTGTCGGCCGGTCAAAAACCAGTTGTCCTCCCCGCTACTGCCTGCGCCGCGGCCACCATCCTCAACTCTCTGAAAACAAATCTAAAAAATAAATCCGTCGCGGTCATCGGTAAAAGTCAAATCGCCGGCTTGCCAATTTACTACTATCTGAAAAATAAATGCCGACAAATTGCTATCTATGACCGCGCCACCAAAAACCTAGCCGCTAAAACCAACCAAGCTGATATTGTCATCGTCGCCATCGGCCAACCAAAATTTATCACTCAAAAATATCTTAAACCCGGGGCCATTGTCATTGATATCGGCATCAATAAACTCAATAACAAAACCGTCGGCGATGTTGATTTTCACCAAGTTAAAGGTCTTTGCTCCGCCATTACCCCCGTTCCCGGCGGCGTCGGCCCGATCACCATCGCGATCCTGCTTCAAAATACGCTAAAACTTCACCAACAATTTAACAATGGAACAATTTAACAATGAAACAATAAATTTCTATTTTATTTCTGTTTATTTCGTTCCTGTTTCTGTGTTTTAATGATTTAATGCTTTTATGAACAACTTCACTAAAAACGTCATCACCAAAGAATTCTGGCTTCGACTCTGGTCCATCCTCCAGCCGTTCCAGAAAAAAATAATCTGGCTTTCTGCTATGATTAGTGTGTTTGAATTACTGCGCCTCATTAGTCCCTACTTCATGAAACTAATTATTGACCTTTTAACCAACGGTAAAAACATTGAATTTTTAAAACTTTTATCTCTCATTTGTCTCATGCTCGCCACTGATGTTTTTGTCACTTTAGTTCATTATTTTAAAGACAAAAAAATCTTTGACTTTCTTATCTTAATTGAATATCAACTGCCGATTGACCTCCAAAAAAAATTGGTTTCCCTCTCACTCGGTTATCACGAAAAAGAAAATACCGGCAATAAAATCATGAAAGTCCAGCGCGGCGTGGACCGACTCTCTGAGCTCATGAGCAATGCTTCCTGGGAGTTCTTTCCGACTGTCACTCAAATTCTTTTTACTTTTTTCTCCATGCTCTATTTCAGCTGGCAGGTTTCTCTTGTTTTCATCGTCTTTATTCCAATCTTTATTATCGTCACTCTAAAAATGAACAAAATCACCAACCCCCTGCGCACCCATCGCCACGAAGAATATGAAAACGCCGCTGGCATCTTGGGTCAATCGATTATTAATATTTATACCGTTCAATCTTTTGTTCAGGAAAAAAATGAAACCAAAAAATATAAAAATATCAGGAATAATATCGCCTCCCTGGAAAATATTGAGTGGCCGATTGTTTTAAACTATAATCTCCTCCGTAGTGTTATTGTCGACCTTGGGCGTGTTAGCGTCATCCTTTTGAGCGCCTATTTTGCTTGGCAAGGTGCCATCACTGTCGGTAGTTTGGTTTTTTTCATCACTCTTTCTGAAACCGCTTATCACGCGCTCTTCCGACTTTCGCGTACCTACGATCGCCTGATTGAAAATTCCACCGGCGTTGAACGCATTACCGGACTGCTTCAAGAACAACCCTCTCTGGTCAATCAGCCAAAAAACAAAGATCTCCCACGACTAAAAGGCCAAATAGAATTTCATGATATCTCTTTTTCTTATCATCAAGACAGCAAATTCCAAGCCTTAAAAAATATCAACTTCAAAATCAATCCCGGTGAAACTGTCGCCCTCGTCGGTCCTTCTGGCGGCGGCAAGTCAACTATAGTCAAACTGCTCTATCGTCACTATGACCCGACCGAAGGCGCTATTTTGGTCGACGGCCAAAATATTCGCGACTATGATCTCTACCGATATCGCGCCCACTTGGCCATCGTGCCCCAAGATGTGGAGGTTTTTAATACCTCTCTCAAAGAAAATATCGCCTATGGCAAACCCCATGCCACCGACCAAGAGATCGCCGCGGCGGCCAAAACTGCCAATGTTGATTTTGTGAATATTTTAGATAACGGCTATGAAACGCTGGTCGGCGAACGCGGCATCAAACTTTCCGGCGGGCAGAAACAACGCGTTGGCATCGCCCGGGCCATTCTCTCCGCTCCGGATATTCTCATTTTTGATGAAGCTACTAGTAACTTAGACACCCACTCTGAACGCCTGATCCAGAAATCCATCGAACAAATTTCCAGAAAACAAACCATGATTATCATCGCCCACCGGCTCTCTACTGTCATTAACGCTGACAAAATTTTTGTCATCAAAGACGGCCGCATCGCCGAAGCCGGCTCGCATGAAGAACTGCTTAAAAATAAAGATGGTATTTACACCGAACTCCTTCACCTCCAGTCTGTCGGCGAATTGAAATAATACTGCAAATTCACGCCAATCCAATATGCCAACCAAAAACCGTCCTAACATCTATTAAGACGGTTTTATAATTAAAAATGTAAATCTCAAAAATCAAAATGACAATTCAAAATGTAAAATTATATAAGTCCATCCCGCGAAGCGGAATACCAAAATTTTAATTTTTAATTTTTAATTTTTTATTTTCCCAATATCCCTTTCATCAAACTTTTCCAATCATCTCCATCATCTTTCCCCTCCTTCTCATATTCCAACCAAAAATCCTTTGGCTTCATTGCCCTTATTCCTTTATACTCCCCCACCTCTATCAGGTGCATATCATTGGAAATAATATATTTGGCTCCTGCTTCTTCCGCGCAGGCAAAAAATTTATTATCATCGCGGTCATATTTTACCACGCTCACCCGTCGCCTCACTTCCACCATCTCTACTGCCTGAAAAAATCTATTGGCCAATTCATAATGTTTTTCATCATTCACCAGCCGCTCCAAAATTAACTGATATTCCCGCCAAATTTTATGCGACGCTACCGCCTGAATTTCACCCGAAATCACCGCATCCACAATTTTTCTGGCATAATTAAAATCATCGCTCCAGGCATCCATCAAAATATTTGTATCTACCACGATCTTCATAAAAATAAACTCCTTTTACTAGTTACTAGTTGCAAGTTACTAATTACTTAATTTACTTGCTTTACTATATCATAAATGCTAATCTAAAATCAACTCGATTATATAAGTATTGTATTATTTGTATATTCGTAACTTATTCGTAAATTCGTAGGTCTATGAAAATCGGTATCGTCGGCCTCCCCAACGTCGGTAAATCAACCCTATTTAAAGCTCTCACCAAAAAACAAGTTGATGCCGCCAACTATCCTTTCTGTACCATCGATCCCAACGTTGGCGTGGTTGCCGTGCCTGACAAACGGTTAGACACCCTCAACGAACTATTCCACTCAGAAAAATTCGTCCCCGCCACCATTGAATTTGTGGATATTGCCGGCCTAGTAAAAGACGCCCATCAGGGCCAGGGCCTTGGTAATAAATTTCTTTCTCACATCCGCGAGGTGGATGCCATCGCCCATGTCATCCGAAATTTTGAAGATAGCAATATTATTCATGTCGAAGGTCGTGTCAACCCGACTGAAGATCTCTCCACCATCGCCATCGAGCTTGCTATGGCTGATCTGACTGTGACTGAAAACGCCCTTCATCGCCTCAAAGAAAAAATCAAAGCCGGCGACAAAGAAGCGGCCAAAACTGAACAAATTTTATTATCTATCAAAAAATTTCTTTATCAAGGTCAAAAACCTGACATCTCTGATCTTTCCTCTGATGATCTGAAGTTGATCAAAAGCTTCTCTCTTTTGACCCTCAAACCGGAACTATATATTGAAAATATTGACGAAGAGCATCTGAAAAATTTTACCCCCTCTATCCCCAATTCTCTGCCTATCTGCGCCAAACTAGAATCCGAGCTGGCGGAACTGGATGACGCTGAAGCCAAAAAATATTTGACCGAACTCGGCCTACCCCAGACCGGACTAGAACAACTCATTACCGCTAGCTACAAACTATTGGATCTGATCACCTTCTTTACCGCCGGGCCAAAAGAAGCCCATGCTTGGCCTATCAAAAAAGGGACCAAGGCCCCAGCTGCTGCCGGCGAGATTCATACCGACTTTGAAGCCGGATTTATTCGCGCTGAAATCATCAATTGGCAAGATCTACTCACCTGTGGTTCCGAAGCCAAAGCCAAAGAAAAGGGTCTGATGCATCTAGAAGGCAAAGACTATATCATGCAAGATGGCGATACTGTCTATTTTCATTTCAATAAATAATTATATATTTAATAAATAATATATTAAAAAATTATTACTAATCATTTTTATCCTGATAATGGTTATTGTATTAATATCAATATTAACTTTTAACTTCCGCGGCCATTTAATAAAAAAATATCAAGCCGACCCACTCTACTGCCTCCTAGATGCTGACTGCCAAATATATAATAATCCCTGCGAAGATTGTGAGTGCCATCGTATTAAAAATAAATTTAATTCTCAGCCTTTCGATTGTCGACCAGAAAAGTGGCGAATACCAAATTGCGCTATATACTGCCCAAATGCCAAAACTATCTGCCAACAAAATCAATGCCAGCTTATCACGAGCCAAAAATAATCCTAATTCTATATTATTATTTTATTCTTATCTCCCCCTGTCTCAGCACTTCCACTTTCTCGCCCTCAACCCTCACAATCGTTGAGGGTTTTCTTTCCTTCAATTTTCCTCCATCAACAATCAAATCTGGCTGGACCTTTCTATTTTTTAACTGCTTCATTACTTCTTCCACGCTATAACAATTCTCTTCCCCACTCACATTGGCGCTCGTCGCCGTAATCGGCCGCCCCAAGCCCAAAGCCAATTCTCTCGCCAATTTATATTTAGAGATTCTCACCGCACAATCCTTTTGCCCTTTTAATAAATAAAGTTTCTTAACTTTTAAATTTTGGGTTTCACTTTTTAGTTTTGACTTTCGAGTTTTGACTTTAAGCACAATTGTCAGCCCCTTATATTTCTTCGCCAATTCCAACTCTTTATCATTCAACTCAAAAAACTCCTCCATCTGTTTTAAATCACCTACAATCAATGGCAAAAACTTACTCTCCATCCTACCTTTTATTTTATAAATCTTCTCAATCGCTTTTTTATTTTCCGCATCTGCCGCCAACCCATACGCCGTCTCAGTCGGAAAAACCAAAACTCCGCCGGCTTTTAAAATATCGACTGCTATTTTTACCTTCTTCTGGTCTAATTTATTATCTACTTTTAAAATCATAATATAAAATTACAAGAGCATAAAAAAAGCCCTAGCTACTCCCAGTCAGCGTCCCTGCGAGTATTTGGAGCGAGCAGTAGAAAATTTAGGCGAGTGAGGCGTAGTAAATTCGTGGGAGCGCAACGCCAGTGAGCCGGGACCCGCAAATTTACACGCAAGCGAGACTAAAATTTTCCTGATTGCTCCAAGCGAGCTAGTTTTCTTTTGTTAACTTTTCTTTTACAAAAGAAAAGTAAAGAATACACCAAAACGTTTAGATAAGTAGACGCGGTCTAGAGATAGAACTGAGTATGAGTTAAAATCTGCGACCAGCCCTATTTTGATTTTTTACTTTTGGATCTTGACCGGCGTTCCTATCTCCGCCCAATTATAAACAAACTCTGCATCCCCCACTCCGAGCCGAATACAACCGTGCGAAGCCGGATGACCCAAACTGCTCTCGCCTTCTTTATGACCATTTGGCCACTCGGGTAATTCATGTATGCCCATCTGTCCAGTCGGTAAAAACGCCATCCAATAGGGCATCCATAAGCTCGCCATCTTTGACCACGCTCTTGGAAATTTATTATAAATCTGAAAATTCCCCACTGGCGTTTCCATGCCTGGCTGGCCAGTCGATACCAAAGATTCTTTTATCATCTTATCATTCTCATATAATCGCATTTTTTGTTCTGATAAATCTACTTCAATTATTTTACTTTTAATCACCTCATCATTCTTTGGTAAACTCTCCGTCCATAACACTTCTTCGCTTAGTGGCAAAATATTTATTACCTCGGCAAAATCCTCTATCTTATATTTTCTTTCGTCAATCTCCTTGGCCAAAACCGGCGTCAACATCACCGCCGTTAAACAAAATAACATTGTTATCCTTATTGCCCTTAGGCCGACTCTATTCATATTTTTTCCTTTTACTAGTTACGAATTACTAGTTACTTTTTTCTATAAAATGCCGCTGCCTCTTCCGGCGCTACCGGATTCACAATCAACCTTGAGCCCGTCTCCAATCCCGCCCAAATATCGCGCCTGGGGCAAATCCGGATATAAAAATGTTCGTCTTTGTCCGTGATTGATTGGTGTAAAAACATATTATAAGGGATTCCCTCTTTGTCTAGTTTCGTAATCATCTGTTTAATTAAAATAGCTATTGAAGCAATCTCGTCCCGACCCAAAACCGTGACATTATCCACATGCTTTTGGGGCATAATCCAAGCTTCATAAGCATAAATGGAAGCATAAGGCGTAAAAGCCACGGCCTGCTCATCACCGGCGATAAATCTTGGACCTCTTGTCTCTTTTTTAATCAAATCGCAATAATAACAATTGCCATGCTCTATCCGGTATTCCTGCGCCTTGGTTAATTTATCAATAATATGCGGTGGCACAAAGCTGGAAGCAAAAATCTGTGAATGAGCATGCGCCAATGACGCACCCGCGCTTCCGCCTTGATTTTTGAAAATCAAAACATATTTTATCTTTTTATCTTTGGCCAATTCCTTCGTTCTCTCAATATATGCTTCCAACACAGCGATCAAATGATCAAGCGGCAAATCGCTCATCTCTTTACCATGCTCTCTGGTTTCTATCACCACTTCGTGATAACCATAGGCTTTGGGATTACTTATACTCACCACTGGATAGATATTTTTTATTACTTTGACCAACCATTCTTTACCTTTAGCTGTCGGATACAAGGCTGGTACTTTATCCTGCACTTCTTTTGAACAAAATACGCAGGTATCTTTTTTCTTTTTGTCCCGACTATGCGGCCGCTTGCTTCTCCCTGGCGCGATAATCACAAACCGATCATGTATTTTATCTTCTCGCACTTCTGACTGAATTAATTTTCCTTTTTTTCTCATATGAATTAATTTTTAGTGTTTAAAAATTAGAATTTAAAAATTTGAAAATTAAAAATTAAAAATTGAGAATTTTATTAGGAATTAGTGAATTGAAAATTAGTGAATTGGAAATAGTGTTCCTGTGTCCCATAATATTCCACTGGCCACCTAGCCACCCAAGCCGCCAATTCCCCGCACTTTCTCAGCTCCCAACCGCTAACCAAACCCTTGATAAATCCAGCCCGATAAGCATCGCCTGCCCCGGTCGGATCTACCACTTTTTTCGGTTTAACCGCTTTTATTTTAATTTCTTTACCGCCAGTATGAATTACTGAGCCCTCTGCGCCATAAGTTATTACCAATATTTCTACCATTTGCTTTAGTGTTTCAATGTTTTTGTGTTTCAGTTTTTTTGTGATCAATTCTGCTTCATAATCATTACAAAACAGCGCCTTTGATCCCACGATTAGCTCACTTAATTGCTCAACAGACAACGCCGGTATCTGCTGACCCGGATCAGCGATATATTCAATTTTTAATTTCTTATAAATCATAGCCGCCTGCAACATATCGGCAATATTACCCGGAGAAATAATCGCCATAGCCACTGACCCGAAATTTTTAACTAAAATCTGATTAATTCCTCGCGCTATGCCCATTGTCTCCAGATGCAAAGCGGTAATCTGATTATCGTCCAAATCCGTAATAATCTGCGCCGATGCTGTATTTTTATTTTTGATTATTTTTATCCCTTCCATCTCCAACTTGTTCTTTACCAGCCATTTTTGGTAATAATCAAAATCTTTCCCCGCTTGTGACAAGATGACCGGCTCCTCGCCGAGCAATTTTAAATTATAAGCGATATTGCCAGCCGTCCCGCCAAAATTTATCTTTTCTCTTTCCACCGCAAAAGACACTGACAATTTATGAATCTTCTCCGGCATGATCTGCTCGGCAAACCGTCCCCGAAAATCCAAAATCTTGTCATAGGCCAAAGAACCTGATACTAATATTTTTGGTTTATTATTCATAATCTACGAATAAAACAAAAAATAATCTCCAAGAAACAAAATACAATTTCCAAATAAGCACCAAATTCCAAATCACAAACACAAAACAATGTTCAAATACTAACCTTCAAATATTTGGAATTTGTAATTTGAAATTTATTTGTGATTTGGAAATTTAAACTTGGAACTTATATTTTATTATCTCTTACTACCCTACCAACCCTCACTCTACTTTCCTATAACCCTACCTTCCTTTTTTAATAATATATGTCAAAAGCCCCAAAATCACCGCCACTGCGATTGCCAATAGATATTTGATTACTTCTCCGCCATCCTTGTTTTGCTTGGCTGATTGTTCATCGGTGGCCGTCACCCCCAAAACTTTTTTACCAACCACTGCGATATCATCTTGAAATCTTGGCAACAAACGATATTCCTCTTGATATTGTGACACAATACCGACTATTTTCACTTCATCACCCGTTTCTAACTCCTCGCCTTTAATTCCCGTGTTTTCTTTGAGATAAACTTTTACCTCTTCTGTTCCATCATCCACCCACCAGGTGGCTCCTTTTTTTTCTACCAATGTCCCCGCAATTTCCACCAAAGCACCTTCAATTTCCTCTCCGATATCCTCTACCTGAATCTTGCGCGGCGCCAGTGGTTCCCCAACACTGATTACTTTTATGTCATTTTTACTCTTAATCTTGATCCGTCTCTCGCCTTGATAATCACTCTCTGTCCCCACTATCTCTACTTTATCACTCATTGCCAAATTTGGAAAATCTTTATAATAGGAATAAATCTGCGCCCCGCGGCCATTATCTTCTTCAGCATAAAATATGGTTTTGCCCAAAAGCCCTGGCTCCACCGTCACTCTGCCTACAAACTTTATCATTCCCCCGCTAGCCACCGTGACCGCCGAGCCGCTAGTCGAAACTTTAGTCTGACTAACAGTAAAAACATTTTCCGCGCCTGACGTCATACTGCTCGTCCACGCCCAACTGATGCCATTTTCTTCATCGCGCGCGTAACTCCAACCCTCACTCGCCTGACTATAATTAATCTCCCGTAAAACCCTACCGCCCGCGTCAACCAATCTCACAATTCCCCCTGCATTAAATAAAACTAATTTTGTTGTTTTGTCAGACAAAACTAAATAACCACCCTTAGCTATCATCAAGTCATTGTTAATTTTATAGGTCTTGCCTTTATCCACCAACAAACTCAAACCCTTTAAATTTACCTCGCCCTCTCCGCCATTATACACCTCCAACCATTCTTGGCCAGCATCCACACCTTTGGGATTGGGCATTATTTCATTAATAAAAATATTTTCCCAATTACCTATTCCCTGGCCATCCGGCTGTATTTCTAATTCTTCACTATAACTATCATCACCCCCCAGATTATCCATCACTTTCAAAACTATCTTGCTGATGCCCGGCTTTAAAAACCTCACCCCAATCAGCGGTGACTGAGTTTCAAAAATCTTATTCTTTTCCTGCCCGGCTACTACCTCATTGTCAAACTGCCAAATGTATTTGATTATATTACCGTCAGTATCATAGCTTTCTTCCGCGTTAATCATTATAACCTCACCCACTTTTGGTTTCCTGTTTTCCACCTCAAAATAAGCCGCCGGCTCGTCGTTTTCCGGCGGACATTTATTTTCTGCTCCCGGTGTTAATTCTACCAGCCACTGCCAACTCCGGCCGCACCAATTATAACTTTGCCCTTCTGGCGCTTTTGTTTTATAACTTACCTTAGCCACAGATTTCCCCTCCCGGTCGCTCAGTTCCAAAGAGTCTCCGCCTTCATTATTTAAAATTAACTGTGTCTGGGCTCTTTTTAAAATCAAAAAACTTTTAGACTCAATCTTGGTATCCACCAAAGCATATACTCCAAAATTATCTTTCAGTTTCCAACCATCCAAAATAACCGCCGCCGTTGACGTGTTGTAAATTTCCAACCATTCATTTTCATCACCATCTAGCCCCAAGGGATTAGATAATATTTCAGTAATTAATATTTTATCTTGAAAACTACTCGTCGCGTTTTCTTTCTTATCGGCCAAACTCAAACTTGATCCCCCACTAGAAGAACTGCCACCTCCTCCACCGCCACCTGTGGTAGCCACTATGGGTTGAGTAATAATATTTGTTGTCCCCTCAGTCACCGTCGTTGTCCATTCATAGCCGCCACTCTCGTTTCTAGCCCAACCATGATTATCTCCAGCACTCTCGCTATAATTTGTCTGGCCAGCTATCATCCCGTCGGGATTTTTTAAGGTTATTCCTTCGCCTCCGGTATTATTGAGAGAAATGCCTGACACCGCTTTGGGTATAACCAAAAAACCCTGTGCTTCTATTATGGTTTTAAAATTCCCAATCGCTTTCAATATAAATGACTTGCTATTATCCGCCAATTGCCACGAATCCAAATCAACGGTTGTTGACCCCTGATTATATAATTCAATCCACTCATAATCATCGCTCTCGCTCGGATTCGGTAATAATTCATTAATTAATATATCTTTAGAATAGTCTCCCTCGCCAGTTTCTTCCGTCTCTTGATTTTCAATATTGCCCTCGTCAACGGTGATTAAATCCTTAATTTCATTAAAGGTTGATTCGCCAATTCCCGGCACGTTCATGATGTCCTCTACTTTGGCGAATAATCCACTCTGGGTTCGATAATCAATAATCGCCTGCGCCTTGGTCGGACCGATATCCGGCAAACTATCCAGCTCCTCCAAGCTCGCCGTATTAATATTTATTTTATTGTCCGCCCCCCAACCGACGCTCGCCAACAAAAAAACGCCTACCAAAACAAGCGTCAAAATCACCCAATAATTCTTTTTTGTTCCTGTATTTTTTACCATAGCCCTATTAAAATTTTCCCGCCTGTCCCTATTATATCATTAAAATTGACAGATCCCAAACCACCAACCTTGAAATTATCCTCCCGCTGGGTTAAGATAAATCTGAGCTATGCCGAAGTGGCGGAATTGGTATACGCGCATGCCTTAGGAGCATGTGGGGCAACCCTTGGGAGTTCGAGTCTCCCCTTCGGCATTTTCTTTACTAAAGATAATATCTTTGTTAGTATAACCGTGTAATTTTAATAGTTTAAAAATTAAATTATTGAAAATTGGAAATTTAAAATTAATCTCGCGGGTATTGTATAATGGTTATTACCTCAGCTTTCCAAGCTGATGATGCGGGTTCGATTCCCGCTACCCGCTTTTCCCACAAAAACTTCATCTCTTACTTTGTTATTCTACCCTTAATTTCTCAGTTTCTAATTTCTTAATTTCTCTTATCTTGCCCAGGTGGCGGAACTGGTAGACGCACAGGACTTAAAATCCTGCGACTTCGGTCATGCGGGTTCGATTCCCGCCCTGGGCACCACTCAAAAACTCCCAATCGTCTTGGGAGTTTTTGAATCTTTCATAAATCTTAAATCACAAATCTTAAATCATTTTTCCTCTTTCATCCGCCACAACCCTTCCTCATAACTTTCCTTTTCTTCCTGATAAAAAATTCCTGTCGGCATCTTGCCCTCTTGCTCAAACTCCCAAGCTTTTTCCAAAGCCTTCTTTTTATCATCTGGTCTGTATTTATGTTCCTCCAATTTATAAATCACGCTCCGATACCACTCATAGCTCTGTTCCGGATTGAAAGACACGCACGGCTGCAAAATATCCACATGAGAAAATCCCTTGTGTGAAATAGCCGCCTTGATTATCCCCGCCAACTGAACTATGTCTCCGGCAAACCCTCTCGCTACCAGACTCGCCCCGCTCTCTATGGCCAAGGCCATGGGATTCAATGGTGTCTTTGTTTCTCCCCACGGTGTTGTCTTAGTGACGACTCCTTTTTTGGTTGTTGGCGAGGCCTGACCGGTGGTCAAACTGAATCTTTGGTTATTGGCCACTAAAAAAGTCACATCCACGTTGTATCTGGCCGCGTGAATAAAATGTTGCAGACCCTCGCCATACGCTCCGCCATCACCGGCTAAAGCGATCACCATTAACTCTCTATTAAAAATTTTGGCCCCCAAGGCCGGCGGCAATGATCGGCCATGCAATGAATGAAAACCATAAGTCTTCAAAAAATTAGCCCCGTTGCCAAAGCAACCAATATCGTAAGATATCAAAACCTGGTGTGGCTCCAATTCCAAATCCAACAACGCCTTCTTAATCGCGCCCCAAATACCAAAATTACCGCACCCCGGACACCAGGTTGGCATTACTTTGGTATTAAATTTTTCCTGTCCCTGCTGCATAATTCGCAATTCTTTAATTCGTTAATTCATTAATTCTATCAACAATTTCCTCCCGAAAAAACGGCCGGCCATCATATTTCAAAAACCTATTTTTTATTTCTATTCCTGTTTGTTGCCGGATCAAATCGCCCAGTTGCCCGGTCTTATTATTCTCCACCAATAAAATCTTTTTAGCTTTACTCAAAACCGCTTTAACCCTTTCTGCTGGAAACGGCCATAAATAATTAAAGTGTAAAAAATTAATCTCTTTATTCTTAGCTTCTTTTATCGCGTCCAAAACCGCCCCCTTGACCGACCCCCAGCCCACAACAGTCAACTCCGCCTCTCTCTTGCCATAAAGTTCCGGATCCTTCAATTCACCATTAATTAATTTTATTTTAGCAAATCGCTTATCTGCCATACTTCGCCGCACCTCTGCCTCCTCACTGGAAAAGCCCTCCTCGTCATGCTCATCCGAGTTAGCCAAATGCACGCCGCCAGGCTGACCCGGCAATGATCTTTTTGACACTCCGCTTAGTGTCACTTCATATCTTTTATACTGTCCTATTCTTTGTAATTCTCCGTCGCTCAAAAATCCCTCTCTTTTTATTTTAATTCTGTCTCGAATTAAACCAGTCAAAGTGAAGTCTGACTCTGATAACATTTTATCCAAAAGCACAATCACCGGCAACTGCCACTTCTCCGCCCAATTAAAAGATTCTTGTATTAAATAAAAGGCCTCTTCAGCATCACCCGGCGCCACCACGATTCTGGGGAATTCCCCATGCGAGGCATTGATCATAAAATTCAAATCCGCCTGCTCTGTCCAAGTTGGTAAACCCGTTGCTGGTGCCGGCCGCTGAGAATTTATCACCACGACCGGCGTCTCGGTTATTGCTGAGAGTCCCAAGCTCTCTGTCATCAAAGAAAAGCCACCACCTGAAGTCCCAGTCCCTGCCCTAGCTCCGGCGAGAGCCGCCCCAAGTGCTACTCCAATGGCTGATATTTCATCCTCGGCCTGGTGCACCACTATCACCGTCTCTTTTTGCTTCTCAATCAAAACGTGCAAAATGGAGGTCGCCGGCGTCATCGGATAAGCGGCGTAAAAATTACACCCGATTTGTATCATACCCTCAGCCGTGGCTTCATTACCGGTCAAAAAAAAGTTATTATTATTTTTTATTTTCTCAAAATTCCACCCCTCGATCGCCCTTTTGTCTTTATAATTTTTTAATAAATAATTATAGCCGGCCGCCAACGCTTTCTTGTTCGATTCAATCACCCCTTGGCCTTTATTTTTAAAATTTTTCTCAATCTCCGCTTCTATCAACCGTGTTTCAAAATTCATTATATAAATCAATGCCCCAAGGGCGACTGTATTACGCATCACCAGCCCTCCACTATCTTCCGCCAGTTGGCCCAAGGGCAGATCAATCAAATTTATGCCCGCCCAATCTTTACTCTCTAAATTCAATCCATCAAAAATAATAAATCCTCCGTCTTTTATTTCTTCTTTGTGCGACTCCGCTGTTTTTCTGTCCAAAGCCACCAAGACATCAATCATTTTGGTCGCCGAGTTGATCGGCTGCTCGCCAATATTCAGCTGATAGGTATTATGCCCACCGCGAATTAAAGAGGGATATTCGCTATAACCAAAAACATACGCTCCAGCACCAAAAAACGCCCGGCCCAAAATCAAACCCGCCGCCTTGATCCCAAAACCGGCTTCCCCACCAATTTTTATTGCCACTTCTTTTTTTTCTATCTTATTCTCCATTAAACTTATATTAATATTTTACTAACCTTATTATAGCAAAGATATTGCCAAGCTCAAAACCCAATTGCTAATTCTATCCGAGTCAATACTCCCATGAGTATTTAAAATAATTATATAAATAAGGCCGCATTATAAAAAGGCAGATTAAATTCAAACGGAGCGAGGGAAAACGAAAGGCAACTGTTTGACCCCGCCCTTCGCGAAGAGCGGGGGAGTTTTGCCTTTCGCCCGAGCGCAGTGCAGAATTTACTGCCTTTTTATACAGCGGCGATTTTTGCGCCACTTTTTCTAAAAAAGTGGCAAAAGAAAAAATATTAAAAAAATACGGCTTCAGCCAACCGTATTTTTCTCTATATACTACCCCCAATTATCTTTTTCACCTTTTCTATCGTCTCTTCCAGCTTCCCTTCTTTATTTATTACCACGAAATCAAATTTATCATCATTCCCTGCCTTTAAATAATTCTTTATCTCTGCTGTTCTCTTCTTGATTATCTCCGCGCTTTCCCCCCTCTTCTTGAGTCTACCCAGAGCCGCCCCCAAAGACGGCGGCTTGATAAAAATAGTAATTGCGGAAGGAATCTTTTTCTTAATAGTTAAGGCTCCTCTCATCTCTGTTTTTAATAAAACTATTTTACCGGTTTTCTTCACCCTCTCTAACTCGCTATAAGACAATCCATAATAAGCCCCATAATGTTCGTCCCATTCTATAAACTTATTCTCCTTGAGCTTTTTCTCAAACTGTTTTTTGGAAATAAAATAATATGGTTTACCCCATCTCTCTCCCGGTCTTTTTTCTCTGGTCACGGTAGTGATCACTCTGACTGCTTTTAACCCCTTATCCATCAGCCCCTCAATCACCGCGTCCTGCCCCGAACCAGATGTCCCAAAAATAACAATTATTTTAAAAGTTTTTTTCATAATTATAAAAATAAATACTCTATACCAAATACTTGCCTCGCTATTTTTTATCACTCACTGCTTAATTTTAATATTCGCATGATATTTGCGCTTATTCGCATCGTTATTTGCATGCCCCCAAAAACTCTTCCAATTCTTTTGGCCTCTTCACTTTATATTCTTTCCAGTTTCCTTCCAAGTCTTTAAATCCGAGCCGAACGGCATAGAGCCATACGCGCCCCAAAGGCACCTGTTGTTTTTTCCTCTTCACATCACGCGTCACATATATTGTATCACCAACCAAACTGTGCCCGATTGATTTCATGTGTGCCCTGATCTGGTGCGTCCGACCGGTCAAAATTTTTATTTTTAACAACGTAAAATTCTTAAATCTTTCCGTCACTCTATATTGAGTTCCTGCTTCCCGGCTTTTTTTACTTTTAAATCCCACCCCCATCACTCCGCTGGCCGTCCGACCGAGCGGCCGATCTATCAATTCTTCATCTTTGACCACCACCCCGTGCACCAAACCCTGATATTCCTTTTCCACCCTTCTCTCCTGAAATTGTTTTTTTAGATATTCAAACATTTCTTGATTTCTGGCCACAACCATCAGTCCAGAAACATCCTTGTCTAGACGATGAACTATTCCTGGCCGCTTTTCATCATCGCCCACTTTTTTTATCTCCGGATATTTTTTGACTAACCAATCCACCAATATTCCGCTCTTGTGTTGGTTGTCGTGGTGTACTACCATCCCCGCCGGCTTATTAACAATTATATAATCCCTCTCTTCTGCCACAATTTCTATCCTAACTCTTAATCCATCAACTTTTGGATTTTGACCTTCATTTTTACCTTTTGCCTGCCCCGCATCTGCGGTGGCCTTTTGCCTTTTGCCTTGCACCAAATCCCCTTCTTTCAAAAAATAATGCGCCGCCACCGTCTCTCCATTCACCATGATCTCTCCGCCCTTAATCATTTTCTGTATCTGCGCCCGCGACAAATCGGCCAACTTACCTTGTAAAAAACGGTCTAACCTCTGCCCGCTATTTTCTTGTCTAACTACAAATTTCATAATATCGCCGATTAACAATTTAATAATTTAACAATATAGCAATGAAGCAATGAAACAATCTAACAATTTATTTCCACCTATTTCCATTTATTTCAATTTGTTTCTATTCTATTTCCCTACCCGTCTACTTATCTACCGCCCTACCTGCCTACCTTCCTAATTTCCCTCTCCGCCTCTTTTTTATTTCTAATCTTCCCCGCCAACTGCTTTTCCCTCAACTCTTCCAAAATCTTACCCACCTTTTTCCCAGGTTTTATCTTTAAAATCTTCATTACTTCATTCCCATCCAAAAACGGTTTTGGTAATTGTCTACCTTTGCCCAACTTTTTCAATTCATTAATTCTTTCCACCATCAAATCAAAACTCTCTAAAAATGGCCCCCCGCTATCACGAATCGAAGACAAGCTATCAACAAACCCCAATTTTAGTAGGTCTTCTCCGCTATATTTCTCACTAAAAAAATATTTTTCTATGGTTGAGACTTTCATTTCCTTTATTCTCTCTACTCCAAACAAAAGGTGTTTGCGTATGAGCCAACTCGCCCGCTCCGGCTCAAAATCAAAATCTGGCCCTGCTGATAATTTCAATTTCTTAAAAATCTCTTCTGCCATCTTCGCCCCCAGCTCATCATGCCCGCTAAATCTGATTCTGTCCGCGCCATCCTTTTCCGGCGTTGTTATTGTTAATGGCTTTCCGACATCGTGAAATAATACTGCCATCACCAATTCCGCCCCATACAATCCTTCCTTACTTTTGCCTTTTGCCTTTTGTCTTTTGTCTTGTTCCCCAAATATAATTTCTTGACTAAACCTTTCTCGAAACGCCTCACTATTTAAGTTTTTTAAACATAATCTGGTATGCGTCCACACATCTCCTTCGCTATGCCAATTTTTTGGCTGTGGACAGTTTTTCATTTCCAAAAGTTCCGGCATGGTCTCTTTTATCACCCCCGATTTATCCATCAAATCAAATGCCTCTGTGGGATTATAAACAAACGCTTTTAAAATTTCCTCGCCTACAACCTCGTAGGGCACGATTCTTTCTCCGTCTCGCTCTTCATTTATCTTTTTAATCATTTTTTTAATTGCCGTCCAAGTCTTATCCTCTATCCTGAAATCCAGCTGGCAAGCAAAACGAATACCCCGAAACATCCGAGAATAATCTTCTTGAAATCTTTCCTGGGCGTTGCCGACTGTCCGAATGAATCCTTGCTTCAAATCTTTGCCCCCTCCAAACTCATCAATTAATTCTTCTCTTTTCAAATTCCAAGCCAACGCGTTAATCGTGAAATCGCGCCGGCCCAAATCATCTTCTATTTTCAAACGATGGTCATAGCTGATTTTAAAATCTTTGTAACCGCCGGTTGCCAAAGAAATCTCTGTCCGCGGCAAAGCAATGTCAAAAGCAATTTTCATTTTTTTGCCAGTGGGCATAAATTTATAAACACCGAAATTTTTTCCCACCAACTCCACTCGCCCCAAGCTCGCCAATATTTTTTCCAACTTCTCAATTTCCACTCCCCTCACCACAAAATCATAATCTTTGACTTTCTTGTTTCCAAGTAATGCATCTCTTACCGCTCCACCCACCAAAAAAATCTCTCCACCATTTTTTTCCACCTTCTCTTGCCACGACAAAAAACCGTCACATTTTAATTGTCTTATTATTTTTTTCAAGTTTTCCTGTTTCATATTATCATCCTAAACCTTTATCTATCTTTTTTCAAGAAACAAAAAGGGGGCGGTAAGCCCCCAATTAAAAATTGATAAATGAGGTTACACGCCCCCAAATCCCTAGTGGGACTTGGAGCGCACCGGCATCTATATTCTCTTTCTCAAAAATACAAATGGTGGTGCGCGGCCAAGATTTTCCTGATTAGGGATGAAGTGCTTTTTGGGCCGATTTGTCAAAAAGCTATTTATTCTTTACCGTTCTTGTGGTAATCCCTCTATCCTTATGGGATAAAAAGTTACCTTTTTATTTTTGTTTTATTTTTGTCGTACAGGTTCTCGTGGCTCCAGGAACCTTTTACGAACAGTAAAGAATAACTATTCCAAATTTTGTTTTTGCTTTTTATTTTATTTTGGAACAATTATTCTTTGCCGTGAAATAAATGTCCAAAAAACACTTACACTATAAGTATAGCATGTTTTAAATCTTCCGTCAACGCTGACGAATCCTAAATTTTTCCAACATTTTTTATTAATTTTTATTTTCTCAATCAACTTATCCACAATTTTCGGCTTTCCCATTCCCTTGATAGTATCACCATAAATTTTTTCTACTCCACCATCGCTTATACTCTTCTAATCTGCCAAAAAACCATCAATCGCCAAATAATTATTATCAGCTCTCACTGTCCAGCCAAACCAATCAGCGAAGAGGAAGTAAGAGAGCGGCAAAATTTCCGTATCCCCAACCCCCTGGCTTTTTATCTTTTCATTTGAATTGTCTTTTTGCTCAGCGCTCTCTGTTATAATTTTTTTTGCCAAGTCAGCCGAATTAAAAATAACCAGCATCTTATCAGCCAAGGCATAACCCAACTCAAAATCGCCTACCTTGACCGATCTGATTTCTCCACCCAGCACAGCCTCGCTCTCTAATTTAAATTTTTCCGGAGCCACCACAATTTCTTCTCCCCGAGTTTTGTCTGGCAATATTTTTTCTCGCCGCTCTGGAAATTTAAAAGCTAAATAATTAATCAACAAGGTCTCCCAGTTACGCACCACCGACTCTCTCTTCGCACCCTCATCTATTTCCGTTACCACGGCGTAATCATTCTTGTTCCATTGCCACAAATTATCTATGCTTTCAATTTTTTCCCTGGGCCGAACCACTAAATTAAATGGTAGTTCAAAAATTGTATACAGCTCCTTTGCCTCTATTTTATATTTATCATTTAAATAATTCTCTACTGCCTCAAATGACGCCCCATCCTCTCCGCTGACTCTCAATATCTGTTGCCAAAAATTTTTTAACCCCCCCACATTAAATGTCACTGCCTTGCTAAAATATTTTTTTTGCCCCCCTGCTTCTATCAATGAGTCTGTCACCTTGTCCCTTAGCCTCAATGGCGTCTTAAGAGAAAAAACCACCCTTCCATCATTGTCTACTCTTGCTTGCCCATAAAACAATCCCCCTTCATCTTGGTCAAAAATTTCCTTAAAAATATCATTCCATTCTGGTTCTTTAAAAAAATCATCAGCCTTCCAAAAACCATAAGCAAAATTATCTTGTGACTGGTTAGTCATTTGCACCTCCAAATTATTAAAATTTGAATCTTTCATGGCTTGTGCCAAAACATCTTTAGAAGAAGCAATCACCGCCACCTTATCGTCAATAAATTTAAAATAAAAATTTTTTAGAAAAGCACTCAACTGGCCGATATCATTTTTGCCTTGAATCACCCAACCCTCTGCTTTTTTGGCTTCCCCGGTCGGCGCCACAAACCAAGCCACTCTTTGAATCTGGACACCAGCATCCCAAATTTCCGCAGGTAGCCCTTGATCCATTAAAAAATTTTCCAACGCCTCTTTTGCCTTCTCGTTTTCTATTAAATAATTTTTTAATTTACTCTCCGTTAGATCAAGCTCCAAAAATACTGTCGTCCCTTCTGGCACATAACGCCACAAACGACTTCCTTGTTCCCCATCTTTCGTCAAAACCAAAACAGCCGCTGTCAATATTAAAGCAAGCGCTGAAACAAAAATAAAAAATTTTAATCCTTCTTTTTTCATCTTTTTACTTCTTTGTTTTTACTGTCTGGATATTACCAATAATGACGCTCTTGGTCAACCTTTTTAACCCAGCCCCCTTGTCTTATCTCTATAAAATGCTAAGATGATATTTAACTAATTAATCTTCTTTTATGAATATCAGCCTCAAAAATCTCCCCTTATCAGAAATGGAAATAACTATTATTGTCTTGCCCAAAGAATATGAAAAATTTATGCTCTCGGCCGCCCGCCAGCTTTCCGAGACCCTCAAACTGGAGGGTTTTCGTCCCGGCCATGCGCCTTACGACATTGTCAGGCAAAAAATTGGAGCAACGGCCATCTTGGAGCACGCCCTCTCGGAAATAATTACCCACACTTTTATCGAGGCTGTCAACCAAAAAGAACTCAACACCCTTGGCCAGCCAGAAATCAATGTTCAAAAAATGGCTCCCGACAATGATCTTATTTATACTGCCAAGGTTACTATTCTCCCCGCCATTACCCTGCCAGATTTAAACGATCTCTCTTTGCCCAGACCTGATGTTTCCGTTGATGACCAAGAAGTCACTACCTTTTTGGAACAACTGGCCAAATCTCGGGCTACAGAAATCCTAGAAGCCCGTCCAGCCAAAAACGATGATTTGGTAAAATTAGACTATCAAATATCTCTAGCTGGCGTCCCCCAAGAAAATGCCACCCAAAAAGACTTTGCTGTCTTTCTGGGTGAACATCATATGGTCCCCGGTTTTGAAGAACAAATTATCGGGCTCTCGGCTGGTAAACAAAAAAGCTTTTCTCTTCCCTTCCCTAAAGATTATTTTCAAAAAAACTTTGCCGGCAAAACTTGTGACTTTACTATCACCGTCAAAGGTGTCTATCGACTAGATGTTCCTGAAATTAATGACGCTTTCGCCAAGAGTCTCGGCCGCTTCCAAAATTTGGCTGAATTAAAAAAACAAATCACTAATAATCTGACTCTGGAAAAACAAAACAAGGCTGATCGTAAATTGGAAAACGATCTGCTCAAATTAGTCATTGAAAAAATAACTTTTCCCGAGTTACCGGAAAAACTTATTGAAAACGAGCTCCACCTCATGATGCACGAGCTGGAAGATGATCTCGCTGGCAAAGGTCTCTCCCTTGCTACTTGGCTCACCAATATGAACAAAACCGAAGATGAATTCAAAAAAGATCTGCGCCCCCAGGCCGAACTGCGCGCCAAAA
The DNA here is from genome assembly GCA_035388025.1 of bacterium. Classification (GTDB taxonomy): domain Bacteria; phylum Patescibacteriota; class Patescibacteriia; order UBA2196; family GWA2-42-15; genus JAAZMX01. The sequence continues at coordinate 21,891 of DAOOPA010000001.1, read as the reverse complement.
GCATTCTGACCACGCGCGCCATCATCCAGGCGGAAAAAATTAAGGCCGAAGAGCAAGAAATTGATCTTGAGCTTAAAAAAATAACTGATCTTTATTCGGATAATGATGAACTTCTCTCTCAAGTCAAATCGAAAGACTACCGCGGATATCTCGCCCAATCAATTGCCAACAAAAAAGTCATTGACTGGCTCAAAGGAAAAATCGTCAAATAACCCTCAAGAACCGCCAAGCCGGCGGTTTTTTAAATTCAAATATCAAAAATCAAAATGCAAAATGACAATTTAAAGTTAAAAATGAATCCATCCCGCGCTAGCGGAATACCACAATTTTGATTTTTGAGTTTTTAATTTTAAATTTAATACCATTGTTTCATCCTAACAATCTTGCTACAATAACCTATATTATATCAACTTATCGTCCTTCCTTATGCTCATCGGCGCCCACATCTCCGCCGCTGGCGGTCTCGAAAATGCCCCAGCCAACGCCAAAAAACAAGGTTGCGAATGCTACCAGTTTTTTTCACGTTCGCCTCAAGGCGGCCCAGCCAGAAAGCTCACCCCCACTGACCTAAAAAAATTTAAGACGGCCAACCGAAAATTGGGGTTTGAAAATTTTTATCTCCATGCTCCATATTTTATCAATCTTGCCTCTTCGAATAATCGCATCTACTATGGCTCCATCTCTGTCTTGCGTGAAGAATTGGAACGCGGCTCTCTGCTCGGTGTTAAATATTTAATGACCCATCTTGGTTCCGCCAAAGACCTGGGTGAAAAAGCATCGCTCAAAAAAGTCGTCATCGGCCTGGAAAAAGTTCTTACTGATTATCATGGTTCTACCAAATTTTTAATTGAAATGTCTGCCGGTTCTGGACAAATCATCGGCGATACCTTTGAGGAAATCAACGCCATAATACATAATACACACCCCATTATACAAAAAAGTCTTGGTGTTTGTTTTGACTCCGCCCACGCCTTTGCCTCCGGCTATGACCTCCGTGATGAAAAATCTGTTCAAAAAACTTTTAGTCAATTTGACAAAACTATCGGCTTGAAAAAATTAAAACTCATCCACCTCAATGATTCCAAAGTCGCTCTCGGCTCCCACTCTGACCGCCACGAAAACTTGGGTTCTGGCCAAATCGGACTTGCTGGGTTTTCAGCCTTAATAAAATATTTGCAAAAAAATAAACTAGAAGTTGATCTGATTCTCGAAACCCCCACTGACTCCCGCCGTAAAAAAGATATTGCCATCCTCAAATCGCTACGCAACTCTCAATAGTTGCTATGTTTAAATGCTTAAATGTTTAAATGCTTATATGAGAGTCGCTATCATCTCCGACCTTCACGACAATCTTACTAATCTGGAAAAATTTCTCTCCTGGGCTAAAAACCATCAAGTGAAAAAACTTCTTATTCTCGGCGACACTGGTTCTACCGCAACAATAAAAGTAATCGCCGCCAATTTTACTAGGCCAATCTTTCTTATTCTAGGCAACGCTGATTATCCCAACGTCAACCTGCTCAAAAAATTTACCCATCTCAAAATTTATCATAACCTAGCCAAACTAAATATTGCTCACAAAAAAATTGTGCTTACTCACCACCCCAAAGACGCTAAAAACCTTGCCGCCACCAATCAATATAATTTTATCTTCTACGGTCACAACCACAAGCCCTGGATCGAGCAAATCAATAAAACCATTCTCGCCAACCCCGGTACCCTTGCCGGCATGTTCACCAAAGCCACCTTTGCCGTTTGGGACACAACCACCAATAAGTTAGAATTAAAAATTTTGGAATTAATATGATAATAAAAAGCAAACAAACTATCGCCGAATATAAACGCGCCATAGAAGCCGCTGACATTTGGGCTAAAAAAGAAATAAACAAATATGATGCCCCCTCAACCTGGGCTTACAATAGTTCCAATGCTGGCGGACAAAAAATCGCCAATTATTACAAAGTAAACAAAAAATTAATTCTTCTGGGAACCATCCTTGAAGATATAAGCCTAGGGAAAGCCAGGGCCATCGGCAAAATGGAGGACCACTCCAAGATGTGCTATGAAGACGCCAAAAATTTTTTAAACAAATTTAACCTGCCAGCTGAGGACAAACAAAAAATATTAGAGGGTGTCTTGCGACACCACGAAAATACAGGATTCACTAGTCTGGGAGCCAAAATAATCGCCAACGCGGATAGCTATAAATTTTTATCCTTAAAAAATACCACACTGTTTCTAAAAACTTTACTTAGGGAAGGTATGAGCCCAACCGATGCCCTTAAATTTGTAAAGTTTAAATTCAACGAAAAAGTAACCAACCTCACTTTACCTTTCTGCAAAAAGGACTTAAAAAATGAAATCAAAAAAATCGAACGTTATTTAAATCAATATGAAAAATCCCTCAATATCTAATTTCTAATATGCTTTTATACGTCAAAGTTTCTCCCAAATCCAAACTCAACCAAGTCACCCAGCTAGACGACTCTCATTTTGTCATCCATACCACCGCCGCTCCGGACAAAAGCAAAGCCAATGAAGCTACAATAAAACTCCTCTCCGCCCACCTCAAAATCCCCAAATCCCGCCTCACCATCGTCAAAGGTGAAACTGCCAGACAAAAGCTGATAGAAATAAAATAAATTTCACCCTTCATGTAATTTGTTTGTTTCCCTTGACTATTCCCGAATAAAGACTTAAACTATAAGGTAAATAAAATTAATCAAACAACCTTAAAAACCACAGAAAGGGAGGCTATATGAAGCCCGACGTCGTTGTCTTCTTTGATTCAACAAGACAAGCGTGGGTGATGGTCAGCCGCCCTGCTTATCTAGAGTATGTTTTAACTGCTGATCAATACGAATATATTAGGACCGTTTATCTTTTTGACGGACCGGTCGGTGATTCTCTGACTAAAGTTCTGGCTCGTATGGGAACAAACACCCAAGGAAAAACCGCCAGGGATATTTTTATCCTCCGGCCAAAAGGGAGCATGAATATCCTCAAAGCCAGCTGGGCCGTCACCAATTATTGCCCATACCACTGTGCTATCTGCGTTATGAAAGGCATTAAAGAACAAGAGCTACCTTGTCAACAAAAAATTAAGGTCCTCAAAAAACTGGAAAAACTTGGTTGCACCTGGCTCCAGCTTACAGGTGGCGAACCCACCAGTTCGCCAGACTTCTGTAACTTATACGAAGAAGCTTATGATCTAGGCTTTTTAATTAAAATCCAAACCAACGGATTTTATTTCTCATTAAATACTCGACTCAAGCAACTTATCCAAGAAAAGCCACCTTATCAAATTACTCTAAGTATGTATGGAGCCAGCGCCAGAACATACAACTGTTATACTGGCATTAGTGGATCATATGCTTGCTTTCTAGCCGGCCTAAAAATATTAAAATCTTCTGGAATAAACACTCATATCAATATTATCATCACCCAAAAAAATGAGCGTGAGATTGATGAGATGATCAACCTGTGCCAACAATTTGGTTTTAGTTGGTTTGTCAGCGGTAGTATTACCCCGACATTCTCTGGGAGCCCAACACCACTTCATTACGCGGTAGACTGCCCAGACGTGGTACAATCCATCAATCCCCCAGCGGATAAAACGCCTGAGCAAACCTGCCAAGCCGGAAAATATTTCATTCATATCACCAGCTCCGGCCAAGTGCTCCCGTGCCAAACCGCCAGGGTTATGTGTAGAGGTTTTAATATATTTTCTTTCTTCATAAAGTATAAACTAAAAAAACAAACCAAATCAATAAATAAACCCCTAGTCCAATGCGCAAGCTGTATCTGTTCGATATGCAATCCACTCCGGCTTTTATATTTTCAAGCCGGACTCAAACCAAAAGGGTGTTCTAATTCGTAAGGAGACGAACATGACCCCTCTAATAAGTCCTCTCATCCTCTTATTCCTTATCAAACAAAAGGAACAAGAGGATCGGCTCTTTAAGGGAATCGAGGGTATCAAAAAAACCCAAGAGCCAACCAGCTGTGCCTGCTCTCGCCACGATGACCAACCACACAACTAAACCGTGATCGCCTCGGTTCGTAAGCCCTGCCACCAAACCAAATACAGCAGGGCTTTTTTATTTTCCCCAAACAAAAAACCACCTAACCCTTAGGTGATTTTTTGGAGCGGGTAACGGGAATCGCACCCGTTTCTCGTCCTTGGCAAGGACGCATAATAGCTATTATACGATACCCGCGAACTATTCTTATAATATCTTAGCAGAACTATTTTCTTATGTCAAAAACAAAAAATCCCTTCTGGGGATTTTTGATTTTTGTTTTAATTTATTAATTTTCAAGGTTCTACTCTTGGCCATTCACCACTACTGATTTTTTGATAATCTATTTTATTATTTTGGGCTCCATATTTTTGCGGTTGATATTTAAAAAAATATTTCTGCCCCGTTGATTATCATTTTTATCTTGCTTCTTTTGCCAAATTAAAAACTATCATTGCTCACCTGATAGTTCTTAATCTATTATTAGTATAGCACAACTTTTAACCCAAGTCAAACCAACTAGCCCCCCTCTCCTATTTAGGAGAGGGGCTGAGGGTGAGGTCCAAAACAAAAAAATTGGGGGTGACACGCATAGCGCATCACCCCTTTGGAACATTTATTCAATTTCAGGGTTCCCAAGTATCACGTAGCAGACGTACATCCTTCAGTCAGACGCGCAGACAGACCATACGATCGATGGCTACCGGATTGGTGGTATTGCAGAATTCGTCAGCAATCGCCACGATAGTAAATTTCATCACCATACCTATCGTCGGTGAGAGGTCAGCACTGGCCGTCATCATTTCGCTTTTCGCCACATTATTGGCCGATTGTTGATTTTGGGCCTCATTGGCGTTTTCCACGATGTAGTTTGCGTCATTGCTCACGACTGGCGGGCTGATCACCATCAGCACCGTCATCTGTTCCAGATTCGCCACGTTGGCCACTGTTTGCCCTTGGGTCATGTTGGCGTTTTGTAACACGCTGTTGTTGCTAACCGGCGGCGACACACTCGGGCCGGTCGACGTGATCGCTTCATCCATGGTCTGGGCGCTCATCGCCAAGGATTGGGGTGGCGACATCGCCGCCAGGACCAGGATGCAAGTAAGCAGGATGAGCTTTTTCATAAGGATTCCTCCTTTCAGCTCACGTGAGTTAAAAAAACAGCCTTACTAAAAATGTTGGTCGCGGAAATAGATACTCCCAATTGGAGTAGTGCTATTCCAAAACCACGGCAGTCAATCTGCCATTAAGCGAGATTAATCCCGCTTCTCATTCCCCCTGTCATCCATCATTTGGAACTCTTTCCCTCCTTTCTCCGGGTTTTCGACGCTCAACACCCGGTTTTATTTGTAGTTGCTTTTTTGTATCTTTGTTTTACCACAGTGAATTGTACTTTAACAGTATCATTTCCCCAAAATTAGTCAAACCCCTCATCTCCCCTCCCTTTTTCAGGGAGGCAAAAATTCCCGGCCAGACATCCCTACCCTTTATACATAATACTTTATACATCATACCAAAAAAGAGCGCCTCTTGAACGCCCTATTATTCTTAATGTATTATTTTGGATTTTGAGCTTGGTGCTTATTTTGGATTTAGGATTTTGGATTTTATCAATTCCTGCGATCCTACATCCCTACCAACCCACTCGCCTACCGGCCTATATCTTCCCCTCGTTCTCCCACTGTATTAGTGCGTTTTCCGCCGCCGCCATCTGGGCTTCCTGCTTGCTCGTACCTTCGCCAAGAGCAATTGATTCTTCTCCCAGATAAACCCCGACTACAAATTTCTTATTATGGTCTGGCCCGCTCTCTTCCACCACTTTATAATTCGGCGTAATACCCATCTTTTCTTGGGTAATCTCTTGAAAATGTGACTTGGCATCCATATACAACTTATGTTCCAAAATATAGTCCAATCTGATCAATAAAACCCTGCTAATGAATTGCTTGGCTACCCCAAAACCCTGATCCAGATAAATAGCTCCGATTAGAGCTTCTACCGCATTGGCCAAAATATAATTCTTGGCTTTGGCATTATTGTCTTTTGACTCACCTCGTGATAAATAAAGATAGCTATATAAATCAAAAGTACTTCCAACTTCGGCCAGCATCTTGGCGTTGACCAGAGCCGCCCGCCAGTTGGTCAACTCGCCCTCGGGATTTGGATAATTTTTAAACAAATATTCAGTCACCACCAACTCCAAAACCGCATCACCCAAAAATTCCAACCGTTCATTGTGACCCAGAGCAAAACTCGGATGTTCATTTATATAAGAACGATGCACCAAGGCTTCTTTTAAAAAATTTTTATCCTTAAAAACGATCTCAATCGCTGTTTCCAGCTCTTGCAACTGCTCTCTTTTTTCCATAAATTATTTTTAATTTATCCCGACCCCGCTTGAGTTCTGCGAGGAGGGATCCCGTGTCAAGATACTCTTTGTTTTGATTAATTTATATAAATATTCCTAAATCTTAAATCATAAATCTTATATCTTCTCTGTTTTCTGTTTCTTCAGGCTCTCTGGTGTGATCACCCCGCTATCCTTGTCCTCTATCTCTCGATATACCGACCCCAGAACTCCATTCACAAAGCGACCAGATGATTCTCCGCCATAAGCCTTGGCCACTTCTATTGATTCGTTGATCGCTACCTTGGGTGGCACCTCTCTGTCAATCATCAACTCATAAATCCCCAAACGTAAAACACTCCGATCAATAATGGTTATCTTCTCGATTGGCCACTCTGGAGCGTATTTGACAATCGTCTCGTCAATCTCCGCCATGTTCTTTACCACCCCCCTTACCAATTTTTCAATAAAGTCTCTTTCTTCGTCCAATCCAACCGCAAACTCATTCACGTTATAATTTATAACCTCGCTCAATTTCTCTGAACGATTATTAAAATCCCATTCAAATAAAATTTGCATTGCCACGGTTCTGGCTAAATGACGATTGGACATATTTTTATTTTTAATTTTATATATTTCTAGCCGCTAGTTGCTATATACAAATTACTTTTTAGGCTTTTCCTGTTTTTTCGCTTTTCTCAAAGACTTCGGCACCCTTACCTTAACGGCCGCTTTGCCTTTATAACTCCCGCAAAAGGCGCAAGCGGTATGTGGCCTGATTGGCCTCTTGCACTTGGAACACTCTGCCAAAGAGGTTGATTTTAGTTTCAACGCTCCGCGTCTAATATTTTTTCTCGATCTGGTGTGCTTTTGAGTTGGTGTTGACATAATTTTGTCTCAATTAATTTATTGTTATCTTATAATTTTTCTGCCCTTTTGGCAAATCACGAACCGGCTTGAATTATCTTGTCAATAATTCCATATTTTTTGGCCTCCTCCGCGCTCATAAAATAATCTCGATCTGTGTCGCTTTCTATTTTATTCATGTTTTGGCCTGTGTGCACCGCGATTATTTTATTTAATTTGTCTTTTATCTTTAAAATATGCTCTGCTCTGATTTTTACATCGCTTGCCTGTCCCTCAGCCCCGCCCATTACCTGGTGCAACATTATTTCTGCGTTTGGCAAAGCAAATCTTTTGTTTTTGGTGCCAGCCGCCAAAAGCACTGCCGCCATGCTGGCCGCCATACCGATACAAATCGTCTGAACCGGCGCTTTGATATATTGCATCGTATCATAAATCGCCAACCCGGCCGTTACCGAACCGCCCGGCGAATTTATATACAATTTAATATCCTTGTCTTTGTTTTGTGAATCCAAAAGCAAAAATTGGGCGATCACTGTATTGGCCAGAGGATCGCTGATTGTATCGCCCAAAAAAATTATCCGGTCCTTCAAAAGACGCGAATAAATATCGTAAGCCCGCTCGCCCATTTGTGACTTTTCAATTACTGTTGGTATTAAAAACATATATTTATATTTTACTTTATTAAACCTGTCCCGAGCGACCCCGCCTGAATTTCCACGGATGGGCCGAGGGCACCCGTGCCGCAACGAAATTATAAAAAATATATTTAGTATGAATTTAGTCGGGATCCCTCATTCCGCAAAACCTCATGCAGAGTTCGGGATAGACTTCTGTCTATCTATACTACTTGCCAATAATTTCCTTCTCTTTCCAATCGCCCCCTGACCGAAAAACCCGCCGCTTTTGTGTGTCCGCCGCCGCCGAAATACTGGGCTATCCGTAAGACATCGACATTTCTCTCGATAGCGCGCAGGCTCACCTTTATTTCACCCTCATCGTTTTCTTTCAAAACCATCGCTAGGCGCATGCCCTCAAGGTTGCTCAAAAAATTAGTCGCTCCGTCCAAAACACCGCCCTCTCCCAACTGCTCATCTTCGGGCAAAACCACCGAGTAAGCCAATTTAATCTTATCATTTTTAGTCAATCTTGATAATAGTCTCGCCCACGAGCCAAACCAGCCATTATGCTCGTTTTTCTGAATTTTATTAATAACATAATTATATTGCGCCCCCATTGCCAAAAGCTCTCCGGCCACGCTATAAGCCTCTACGCTCGTCGCGCCGTTGGAAAAGCTATTGGTATCAGCGACAATGCCGGCCAAAATCTTTGTTGCTAGACTTGCTTCTATTTTCACCCCCCAAATCTTAAAAATTTTATACAAAACCAAAGAAGTTGAAGCGCTTTTACTATCCACGATATTAATATCTGCATAATTGCTGTTTGGATGATGATCGATATTAATAAAAAAAACGCCGGCGTCTTTTTTTTGTCGAAAAATATTCTCCGCCCCGCTCCAATCTAGATTGGAACAATCCAATCCAATAATCAACTCATATTCGTCCTTCCCCAGCTCTTTCTCTTCAATTACCTTGACCGGTTCTTTGAGATAAAAAAAATTACCCGCCAATGGCTTGGATAAAAAAATTTTCGGTTCTTTGCCAATCTGTTTCAAATATCTAGCCAAAGTCATCACTGAGCCAATCGCGTCAGTGTCCGGATTCTTATGAGTAAAAATTAAAATATTATTCGCTCTGCTCAGCTTTTCTTTAACCCTTCCCAAGGCCTCTTTATCCCACTGACTATCTAAATTTACTTGATTATCAAAAATTTGTTGCATATCAAAACAGTCTATCAATAAATCACTCCGACGTCAAGAATACAAAAAACCTCATCAAATAATAAATCCCGGCCATCCGGGATTCAACTTGTTTTATTTTTCCTCTCTTTTGATCTTCTTTAATATCTCCTCTACTTTATTCCTCTGGCGTTCATCTTCTATCTCATCTTTATCAATTATAAATCTTAGCTTGGGCACCCTTCTCATTTCTATCTTTTTTGCCAACTGGCTTCTCAATAAAACCTTTTGTTTATCCAAAAGCGCCAGCGCCTTAACTGCCGCCGCCTCTGGCCAAACACTCAACCACACCTTGGCCACGCCCAAATCTGAAGTGCACACAACTTCCCCAATACTTACCAAAACCCCCTGGCCAAATTCCACCTCCTGACGTATTACCTCGGCCAATTCTTGATGTATAAAATTGTTCAATTTTTCTTTTTTATAATTATCATTCATGTTTTTTTTCTTCTGCAATAAATATCCGCACCTGATCGTTTTTTTCCAAGATCAGTCTGCCTGCCACCCTCATTCCGCACTCCTGCCCTTCAGCCACCTCTTTTACTTTTGTTCGCCCAGCTTCCACCTCTTTTATCTCTACTTCACCGACGATCTCTCCTCTGCGCTCTACCCGACCCTTCACTCCTCCGACAGCCTTACCGGACTCAACCCGACCGCCAACAATTTGTTCTTTTTTTTCTGTTCTAAATATTACCAATATTCTCAACCTGCCTATTTCCTTTTCTACTATTTCTACTCCCGCCAACTCAACTACTTTCTTTTCTATAAAATCCAACAAATCATAAATCACCCTAAAAACTTCCGTCTCTACATTTTTGTCCGCCGCCAGACGTTTGGCCTCTGGCGTTATCTTGACATTAAAACCCAAAACCACTGCTGACAAACCAAAGGCCTGTTCAATATCTTTTTCTGTTATGTTGCCAAGTCCCTGTTTGATTATTTCCACTCCCACGTCCCTCTTTTCAATCTTGTCCAAAGACTCCAAAATCGCTTCCACCGAACCCAACACGTCTGACTTTAAAATTATTTTAATTCTTGGCTTTTGCTGCTCCTCCTCGCTCTCTTTATTGTCTGCCGACATGTCGAAACCAACCTTGGTTGCTTTGGAAAAATCTTTCACCTTGGTCTTAACCAGCCGTCGCATCTCTCTTTGATCATCTATGGCTTGTAAAATATCACCCACTCCGGGCACGGCCTTCATTCCCAAAATTTTTACTGGCATTGATGGCTTTGCCTCTTCTACCAATTCCCCTTTCCAGCTCCTCATTAATCTTATTTTCCCTGGCACCTTGCCAATCTTTACCAAATCATTTCTACGCAAAACTCCATTTTGAATCAAAACAGTTGCCACCGGACCTTCGCCCTTATCAATATGCGTTTCAATAATGGTACCCGCTGCCGGCGCGTCAATGTTGGCCACAATCTTGTCTTTGTTCAAATCCGCGATTAAAAACAAATTTTCCAAAAGCAATGGTATATTAATTTTTTCTTTGGCGGATACCTCCACGCAAATTGTCTTGCCGCCCCACTCTTCCGGTGTTAAACCAATATTGGCCAGATCGGTTTTCACCTTGTCCACGTTTGCCCCTGGTTTATCAATCTTATTAATCGCCACAATAAAGGGCAGTTCTGCTTTTCGAATATGCGCCAAGGCTTCTATTGTCTGCGGTTGGACTCCATCGTCAGCCGCCACCAAAAGTATGGCGATATCGGCCACTTTGGCTCCGCGCGATCTCATCGCCGAAAAAGCCTCGTGGCCGGGCGTATCAATAAAAGTCAATATTCGCCCATCTTTCTCCACTTGATAAGCGCCAATATGCTGGGTAATTCCCCCTGCCTCTCCTTCCATAATATTTGTCTGACGAATGGCATCTAATAGTTTTGTCTTCCCATGGTCTACGTGGCCCATGACTACAATGATTGGGGGCCGCTCGCCAGCTGTTTCTTGCTTTATCCCCAAAATGCTTTTTAGGTCTGTTTCCGCTTCTCTCTCTGTTTCTTCTTCTGTCTTAATCACGACGTATCCCATATCTTCGGCAATAATCGAGGCTGTTTCAAAATCAATATACTGGTTCAACGGCGCCATCACTCCGTTTTTCATCAGCTCCAAAATTAAATTTGCCGGAGAGACATTCATTCTTCTCGCCAGCTCCTTAACTATAATTCTTTCCGGTATTTCCACCTGGTGAGACTGTCCGGGAACTCCTTCCCTTTTTTCCTGACTTGACTCTTTTTTTGTTTCCGCCGCCGTGTCGTTTAAATATTTTTCCCTTACCGCCGGATCAGATAATTTTTCCAAAATTGCCTGCGCCATTTTGGGATCAACCTTGATAGCTCTCGAACCAATATCAAAACCGATCAAAGGCATTATTTCTTTGAGCTTATTCGGGGTAATTCTCAATTTTCTGGCCAATTCAGTAACGTTCATATTAATCAATCTTACGTTAAAATCAGGCTTAAGTCAAATAAAGATAGCACTCAAATATCTAACTTTAGTGTCCTTGCCCTCAGTTCGCTCAAAGGCCCTTGACACCCAACCGCTCCTCCTATATATTAACTTAATATTTTTTAAGCTCCTTTTATGGCCCTCCGCCCACAGCAACAAATCTCCGAGTTGATTGACCATGCCAGTCATATCCTCCTAACGACCAGTAAAAATGACCAAGGCGATGGCCTGGCCGCGCTTTTAAGCTTAAAACTTTTTTTAAAAAAAATAAACAAACCGGCCGACCTTGTCGTTGATCCCTCGCTCTTACAACGTTTTTCTTTTCTGCCCGGCGCCGAAGAAATACGTTCCTCTGCCGACCCTCTCAAAAAACTAGTTATCACCCTCAATATCAAAGATAATAATATCAAAGAATTCAACTACGACATTCGCGATGAACAACTAAAAATCTATATCACCCCGGAAAAAGATAGTTTCGCCAAAGAGGCCATTAACTTTGGGGACAGTAATTACAAATACGATTTGATTATTATCGCCGGTTGTCCTGACTTGGACTCCCTTGGCGCTCTTTACCACCACCACGCCGACTTCTTCTTCCAAACCACCATCATCAATCTTGATACCAACCCAGCCAACGAACGCTATGGCCAAATTAATTATATTGACCTAAATATCTCTTCTTGTTCTGAGTTGATTCTCGCTCTTATCGCTGACGAACACCAAGAACTATTGGATGCTCCCATGGCCACCAACCTGCTTGCTGGTTTGATCGCCAAAACCGATAACTTTCGTCTCCCTTCCATCACACCGGAAACTCTTCATACTGCCTCCTCTCTGCTACGCGCTGGCGCCGATCAATCTTTCATTATTAATAACCTGAATAAAAACAAAACCATCTCCGCTCTCAACCTCTGGGGTCGGGTTCTGGCTCGGCTCAAACAAGATACTCACTACAAACTCGCCTGGTCGCTCATTAGCCAAACTGACTTTCAAAAATCTGGCGGTTCTATTGATGACCTACACGGTGTAGTCTCCGAACTGATCTCCCGCTCTCCACTGGTTAATATAACCGTCTTACTTTACGAACAACCAGATGGCGCAATTGCTGGGCAAATTTATACCTCTGCCAACTATAACGCCCTGGATTTAGCCGCCCCTTGGCAGGGTTCTGGCCACAAAAATCAAGCTTCTTTCACGCTCAGTGAACGCCAATTAATTCTCGCCGAACAACTTGTTATCAATCAATTGCGTGAATTGATTCGTCCTGCCCATTGAAAATAAAAAAATAATCCTTTATAATGTCAATAATTGGGTTCGTAGCTCAGTTGGTTAGAGCGCTTGCATGACACGCAAGAGGTCAGAGGTTCAACTCCTCTCGGACCCACCATAATAAACATTTTTCCTTATTTTACTTTTGAGTTTTGAACTTTTAATTTTGACTTAATTTGCGGGCATGTAGCTCAGCTGGTTAGAGCACCACTCTTATAAAGTGGGGGTCCTGGGTTCAAGTCCCAGCATGCCCACCAGAAATTTTTAATAAATTCATCCCGCGAAACAGGCTACCATAATTTTGATTTTAATTATATGCCCAAACTTCCGACCATCCCCTACAAACTTTATAGTGAACATAATCGCGAACGGAGCGCTTGTATGGATCTTTCTGATCGCTTACGCATTCTTTCCAAAAGCACTATCAGTTTTTTGATCAAAGATCACGCCGAAGCTGTCGCCAAAAACCTGCCCGAAATGAATAAGCTTTTCTCTGCCTTGCAAAATAAACTCAAAAAATTTCCCTATCTTTATGCCAATCCGGCCATTGGCATCGGCTTTGAAGAATACGTTGAAGCTATCCTTCTATATAATTATATAAAAAACAAACCCCTGCCAAGTGCCGTTTCCCTCCAAGTCACGCCCGATACCTATCTTGGCGGTCTCTCGGATCTAACCGGCGAGCTCGTGCGTCTCGCCCACCAAAATGAAAAACAAGTTAAAGCCATCCATGACTATATCGCCGGCATCTACAATCTGACCATCCCCTTGAGTATCACCAGAAACAGCGCTACTCGTACCAAATTAGAAATCATCGGCCACAACCTTCACAAAATTGAGTCTATTATCTACGACCTAAAGCTTCGTGATAAAATTTAGGACCAATATCTGAATTATAAAACAAAAACCGGATAATCTCCGGTTGTTTTATTAAACTCCCCAAACACCTAAAACCTCAAACCGCAACGCCCAAAGCTAACCGCCCCTGCGATCAAGGCACACAACCAAATCACCACAAACCAAGTCGCCACAAAACCCAAAACACTCAACAATCTCCCCTCCTTGTCTCTATTTCTATATTTATCGCTTCTTAAAAGTAAAGACAAAAAAATACTCAACATAACCACAACAATTATCATCCACGCAATAACTATCTTTGCTTCTAACTCTTTATCGCAAGGTATAAATAATATCACCAAAAATGACACGAAAAACAGCAACCAAGCAACTACCTTCAACTTCTTTTTGCTAAATAGTTGGCCTCTCTTTATTAAAAAAATAACCAACAAAAAACCTAAACCTATAAAAATTAAAGGTAATAAGATTCTCATCATTTCAACTAAAACCCAAAATGAAGTTGAATCACTGTCTAACATATATAAATTAACTTATATGATGCGGTTCTTACTATTTTAATATACCACAAAAAATAAACCTCGGCCATTCTAAACTATTTATATTAACCCAAGTTGTTATCTGTCTTAACCACTAGTATATAGATATTATAAAGCTAATCCTGTCTCAAGCCTAAATTCGGGTCTGCTTTAGTCTGCTGCCAACCAAAACGCCTCTTCCCTCTTTTACCTTCCTGTCTTTTTATATTTTTAATTTTAAAATAACCGGCCAGAGCGATCATTACCGCATTATCACCGGTATATTTTAGTTCTGGCATTAACAATTGTATCTTCTTTTCCCCTTTATCAACTTTTTTAACTGAATTAACTTTATCAACTTCCATTTCCAGTCTCCCCCTCAAACTTTCATTCGCCGCCACCCCGCCCCCGATCAATATTGTCTTTACTTTATATTCTTCCGCCGCCCTAATTATTTTTTTCACCAAAACTTCGACGCACGCTTCCTGAAAACTCGCGCACAAATCTTTCCTCTCCTTAATTTTGAGTTTTGAGTTTTGAGTTTTGAGTTTATATAACACCGCTGTCTTTAGTCCGGAAAAAGAAAAATTATAATCTCCACTCTTGAGCATCGGCCGCGGAAAATTAAAAGCTGTCTTATCGCCCTCGGTAGCCATCTTAGAAATTATCGGCCCGCCCGGATAGCCCAAATTCAAAATCTTGCCCACTTTATCAAAGGCCTCGCCCATCGCGTCATCCAGTGTCTCGCCGATTATTTTATAATCTAAATAATCCTTCATCAAAACCAACTCCGTATGTCCACCCGACACCACCAAAGCCATCGCCGGAAACCTAACAGCCTGCATTTTTTGAAATTTTTGATTTTGGATTTTATTCTGTTCTGCCAACAAAGCAGAATATATGTGCCCCTCCAAATGATTCACTGCGATTAAAGGTTTATTCCAAACATAACTTAAAGTTCTAGCCGCCTCCACTCCCACCCTCAAGCTTGTGATCAACCCCGGCCCATTCGTCACCGCGATATAATCAATATCATCAAATATTTTTGCCTCTTGCCTGCCCGCCGCATTGAAGAGCGTTTTGCTTAATCCCTGTTCCAAAACCGGCATTATAAATTCTATCTGTTTCCTCGCCGCTACCTCCGGCACAATTCCACCATATTTGGCCTGCAGTTCTACAGATGAAGCTATCACGCTTGTGAGTATCCAAAAACCGCCATTTCTAAAGTCTAGAACCGCGGCGGCTGTTTCATCACAAGATGTCTCTAATCCCAAAATTTTCATACTTTACAAAATCTTAATCTATTTTATCTATTATTAAATAACCTTGCCAAATTGTCCAGATAATGATACCATATTTCTGTATTCACCCAAAACCAAGGGGGTATTTTTTAAAAATAAAACCTTACTTTTGCCTTTTGAATTTTGCCTTTTGCCTTGTTTCGGTCCCTTCGTCTAACGGTTAGGACATCAGGTTTTCATCCTGAAAACAGGGGTTCGATTCCCCTAGGGACTACCAATCAATCAATTAATACTATACACTTTTTGTCCTAATAATTAATCATGCATTATAATTGAATGACAACAGCAACTACCAATATTAATACAATGTCATTTGGTTGCCTGCCCGCAACGCCAGCAAGCTATCATTGAGTGACTAGCGGGGAGCACATCGGACAGGTCAGTAGGCCTGCCCCGCCCCATATGGGTTTGTAGCTCAGTTGGTTAGAGCGCCTCGTTTACACCGAGGAGGTCACAGGTTCGAGACCTGTCAAACCCATATGAAGCGGGGGGTTCGAACCCCGCATATCCACCAATCGATTTTTATCCAGGGTTCATCACCGCGCGAGTCATATACTGATTAAACTTTCAAATTTTTTACCAGCCACCACCGCAATAACCAATCTATCAAAAAACCAAGTCCGGCTTAAATAAAAATATTTTAAAATACCTCTATGAAATACTTCTTTAGCTTTCTAGCCATCATCGTCGGCTTCTTACTCGTTCGCTACAGTAATTATCTGATGGAAAATTTCGGTAGTAACGAAACAGCCGAGCATTACCTAGGCACTTATGGTGGCACCCGCCTGATGTGGAAACTAATTGGTATTACTATTATTATAATTTCTTTTTTGACTATTAGCGGCATTGGTGAAGTACTTCTCATCTCCATCTTCGGCCGCATGGCCGGTGGTTTGAAATAATAATTTCATAGACCGTCAACTCAATTGATTAGACCCGCCCGCCATAGCCATCGGGCCGTTAGCTCATTTGGTAGAGCACTGCCTTTGCAAGGCAGGGGTGACCGGTTCGAATCCGGTACGGTCCAATGGCGATGGCAGGCGGAACCAAACACAATAGTAAGAAAATAACGGCATTATTTTTTAAACAGTTTGAATCTCACACCACCCATCGGTCACAAAATAAAATACCTTAAGACAACAATATTATCTTGAGACCATTAAAAAATTCAGAGTTGCTACAGATATCTTATTATTTCAATATCGACACCAACCGATATTTTTATTTTTATCAATCTATGGTGCCAAAAATATATTTTTATTTTCTCACCTTCAAGTACAGTTAAAAAATTATCATCCCGATGTTAAATCGCAAATATTTTTTATTTTTATCTCTTTATCTATTTACATTTTGACAAAATAATTTTATAATTAATATATCAAGATCATTGTGGATAACTTTTTCTCTCAAAAAATTTACAAAAAAATATTTTTTATCTCGCTGAAAATATATTTTTGTAAATTTTATAAATTAGACTCCTTTCCCATGCTCGTCGTTGATTGAGTTTTCTCAATCGTCACATGCGAAAGGTTATTCTACAAAAGAAAGGGGGTGATCACCATGGCAGCCAAGAAGAAAGCCAAAAAGACAGTCAAGAAAGTTGCAAAAAAGAAACCAGCCAAGAAGAGCAAAAAGAGATAATCTAAAAATCTTTTGAAAGATTTTCTAGAGACAAAAAAATCCCTAACATTAGGGATTTTTTTGACATTTAAAAACCATTTTTCTAAAATAAATTTAGTTGTTGCTTTAAGTTTTTTTGCTCATTAAAAATTTTTATCTCTCCATATTGCCCGTCAAATCCTGGCTGAATATTTACTCTTCCCTCTCTGACTCTTTGAATTCCTTCTGCGATCTTCAGCCAACCACTTTCCGCGATCTTCTCTGTTTTTATTTTTAATAAAATATCAAACTCGCTGCCAAAACTTTTTATCAAACGATCATATTCGCTCTGTACCTGTTTTGCACTCCGAGATTTCACCCCCAAACTTTCGGCGATTACTTTATCTAGCTCCACCAATTTTATAAATGGAATTCTTGATTTATCCACATACCCCTCTTTGCGATCACGCTCAGCCAATTCTTCCACGCGATTCAAAACCCCAATTGTTAAATTCTTTTTGCACTTAGGACAAATATTTTTATTATATTGTGATTCTTTCGGTGTCATGCTGATACCGCACGTCCGATGTCCATCAAAATGATACATCCCCTCTTCTGGATAAAACTCAATTGCGTACAAAAAATTTTTTGGATCTTTATTTTTTATCACCTCAATTATCTCGTCGTAACTCAACTTATTTTTCTCGATTTCAAATACATTTGCCTCACGCCCAATATTGGGCAACGAGTGCGCGTCAGAATTGGAAATAATGCTCATCCGATCCAAATTTTTCACCCGCCAATTCATCTCCGGGTCACTAGATAGCCCTGTTTCAATGGCAAAAATTTTGTCAGCCATCTTGCCCCAGCATTCCTCCACACTATCAAAACCAGATTTTGAACCAAACATTGCAAACCACGGCGTCCAAATATGCGCCGGTATCACCGCGCACCGCTCATCCACGCCGAAAACAATTTCCGCTAATCTCTCCACATCCAAACCCAAAATCGGTCGGCCATCAGCTTTTAAATTTCCTATCTTGCCTAATTCCTTATTTATCTTTTCCACCGCTTCCAAACCAGGTGCCAAAATCACCACATGCAACCGCCGACATTTCCCGCCTTTAGAATAAATGCACGCTATCTCCGCCGAGCAAATAAATCTTGTTTGTTCTAAGTTTGAAATTTGTAATTTGGAATTTATTTTGAATTTTGGATTTGGAACTTGTGATTTAATAACATAAAGCCCCCTTTTCTTCTCCACCAACCTCTCTTTCATCTCTTTAAACCATTCTGGATGAGTAAAATCTCCCGTCCCGATCACGTTCACACCCTTTGCTCGGCACGTCTCATCAATTTTTTCCAAAACCAAATCCCGCGAACAAGCTCGCGAAAACCTAGAATGAATATGTAGATCCGCAATTATTCTCATAATATCTTTAGTTTACCACGCTAAAAAAAATAAACAAATCAGGTTTTAAGTGCTAAAATATCCTTATGAAAAAGCCACTAACTCTATTCGCCATTTTTCTTACTCTTACTACCATCACCCTAATTTTGGTCTTCCCCAAACAGCCCTCAAATTATTCCTCGCTAACTACCACCAATATGAATAATCCCCAAAAAATCATTCGCCAGCCGGCCGTCGTCGGACAATTCTACCCTGCTGATAAAAATGAATTGTCCTCGATAGTTGAAGAATTTCTCACCAATGCTACGACCACGATTCCCGGCGAACCCCAAATCTTAATTGTCCCCCATGCCGGCTATGTTTTTTCTGGGCCAACTGCCGCTTACGCTTTTAAAACCGTTGATGGTAAATCTTACGACACGGTCATCATTCTTGGCTCTAGCCATAACTATCCGGTTACTGGCCTGGCTCTTTACGACGGCGATGCTGTCTCTACTCCCCTCGGTAGAGTGCCTGTTAATAAAAATCTTGTCGCCGAACTGGTTGCTCATAATAAAAATATTTCAATTGATAATAAAATCCACGAGCCGGAACACTCGCTAGAAGTCCAAATTCCTTTTCTTCAGCAGACTCTCGCTCCTGGCTGGCAAATAGTCTTGGGGTTAATTAATAGTGACAACAATGAAATTCTTAAATCAATTGCTACCGCTCTCGCCAAACTTTTCCCTGCTCAAAAAATATTACTGGTGATCAGCTCTGATCTTTCTCACTATCCGAGTTACGCTGACGCTATTTACTCCGACACCAAAATCATTGATTCTATTCTAACCAAAGATATTAATAATTTTGATAATACTTTTGATTCTATTCTTGACGAAAATAGATCAAGCCTGGATACCTGTGCCTGTGGTTCATCGGCTATCAAAGTCGGCCTCATCGTTGCCAATCAACTCAATCTCACTGGCCAAAAACTTCACTATTCCAATTCCGGTGACACTCCCAATTATGGTGATAAAAATAAAGTTGTCGGCTACGGCGCTATTGTCTTCGCTTCTTTGTCCTCCCCTAATTTAGGGGAGGTGTCCCGCTCGAGCGGGACAGAGGGGTATCGTGGTATTTTTCTAACCGAGATTGAGCAAACCTCCGCCCTTGCCCTTGCCCGCAACACCCTAGAACTTGCTTTTAACCTCACCAAAAACAAAAACGAAGATTATAAAAAATACTCTATTTTTTCCGAAAAGCGTGGCATCTTTGTCACTTTGAGAAAAGGCGAAGAGCTTCGTGGTTGTATTGGCTTAATTGAACCAATCAAAGAATTAGGTGAAGGCATTATAGAAATGTCCGAAGCCGCCGCCTTTGAAGATCCGCGTTTTCTTTCTTTAGAGAAAAGCGAGCTAAAAGATATCGCTATTGAAATTTCTGTTCTGACTCCTCCGCAAAAAATCTCCGACCCCCAAAAAGAAATCCAGCTTGGCCACCACGGTGTCATCGTCAAACAAGGTTCCCGCTCTGGTGTCTTTCTCCCCCAAGTCGCCGAGGAAACCAGCTGGAGACTGGAAGAATTCATGTCTCATCTCTGTACCGACAAAGCCGGTCTTCCCAAAGATTGTTGGCTCAACGATTCTACCGACATCTACACCTTTGAAGCACAAGTATTTGAAGAGAATCAACTCAAATAATAATTCTAAAAATAAATTATGCCTTACAGATTCTGCCCCAAGTGTGGTGGCCGATTAAAACGTCAAAAAGAAAATCTATATATTTGCGCAAAATGTTCCTATGAATTCTGGCTTAATCCACGACCGTGCAATATGATTATCGTCCAAAACGAAACCGATGAGATACTTTTTGTAAAAAGAAAAATTAGTCCCGCTAAAGGCAAATGGGATCTACCGGGTGGTTTTATGGAACTGTATGAGAACTGTGAAAAAGCTGCTATGAGAGAATTGTATGAAGAAACAAACTTGAAGGTCCATAATATAAAATATCTTGGTTCGACAACCGACGTCTATCCCTACAAGGGTGATAAATATCCTACCGTCGTTCTAGCTTATAAAACACAGGTTAGAAACGCCCAAGTCAAAGCAAATGATGATGCGGAAGATTTTCACTGGTTTAAAATAAATAACATCCCCACAAATAAATTGGCATTTAAATGTATAAAATGGACGGTTGATCAGATAAAAAATTAAAACAGCATCTAACACCCGTCGAAGTCTCCCACCAGAAGACTCCCACGCCCATAACTTCCATCAAAAAACTCGGTCCTCCAACAATCCCAAAAAATTTATGAAGAATCTCCTCCAAAACCCTCTCATAAAAAATATCCTCTCCGCCCTATCCGTGGCCGTTTTTGGTTTTATCCTCTTAAATCTCACCTTCCTTTTTGATGCCGTTTACCAAGGGGTTTTAAGATTTATTATCAGCCGTTTTATTCCCCTCAATCCCGAACTAAATCTGCGCTGGCTACCACCATCGATGCACGCTTCCTTTGCCGTTGTTATTCTCATTATTTCTTGGTTTGTTTTAAGGTCCAAACTCCGGCCTCTCTTCAAAGCCACCTATCTGACCGTGCCAACCGCCACTACCCTAGTGACGCTGGGCCTATTTTTATATCGCTGGCCGCTAATCAGTTATATCCTCGGCGGCCTGCTTTGTCTTTGCGCTCTATATTATCTTTATCGCGCCAAACAATCGTGGCTCTATTATTATGCCATAATTTTAGTTGGCCTTGTCCTCTTTATCTTTACCCTTTCCGGCGGAGAAATCTAATTCCCGATATTGATTCAACCCTCTGGGTTGAATCTGAATATTTATTTGCTCCCACCCAAAAAACTCGACCCTTCAGCCGAGTTTTTTGATTATTGCTTTTACTCAAACGTTACTTCTGCCACCAAATTTTCCTTCTGCTTTAATTCAGTTTGCACAGCCTCTTCTATTTTATTCTTCAATCCGTCCGGTAACTCACTCATCATTCTAAAAATAACCTTACATTTTGAATCTTGTCCAATATTCACGCCCACCCCTGCCACTAATCCTAATGTATCTAAATCAACACCCTCTAGTTGTAAATTTGCCCCTATTCCGCCATCTTCTTTTACAAATTTTATTATTTGCTCTCTAACCAATTCTTCTCTAGATGGTTTCTCAAAATCGCTCATATTTTTTACTTTAATTAATATGCCCTAATTCTAAATCACTCGGCTATTTTGGTCAAATAGATTTAAACCTATATTTGTATATTCGTAACTGATTCGTAATTTGTAGATATCAAAAAAGAGTGGCATTGTTCTGGCGCTGGCCTACTTTCGCCAATAAAGACTATCATCGGCGATGAAGGGCTTAACTTCTGTGTTCGGGATGGGAACAGGTGTAGCCCCTTCTCTTGAAGCACCAGA